>JAAFKI010000022.1 GCA_021399345.1 Candidatus Heimdallarchaeota archaeon | reverse complement strand
TTAATAAACTTAATAGTTTGGAGCCGAGACCGGGATTTGAACCCGGGAGTCTTACGACAATGGATTAGCAATCCATCCTCATACCGCTTGAGTATCTCGGCGACGTACTAATTCTATAATCTCCCTATCTGTTTTTAATTTAAACATTTCGAATTTATTCAAAAAAAAACTTAAGTTTTGACTGTTTCATTTCTCGCCAATAGCAAAGATTAAAAAACATTTTATTTTCTATTGTTTTGCCTAGTAAGGTCAGAAAGCATTTGGATGCGTTCCAAATGAACAGGAAAGTTAAGTCCTTCGACGTGTGGCCTGGTACTGAGTTGAGAGATCACTTGGGAACGGCCTTTCGTTGCGATACGTCGCGGCCATAGTGAAGGGGTAACACTCAGACCCATTCCGAACCTGAAAACCTTATTAGGTTTTTTACGTTTACTCTAAAAAAAAGAAAAGGAAGAGATATTTTTGTTTGGATATTGAATCTCAAGCTGGTACGATTTTTGTTCCAAATGGTGCAAAAGCTAAACCTACTAGTTTGAAGTGTTGAATTGCAAATGGTATTCCTACAATTGTTACAACCCAAATGAAAGCTGCTAGTAAGTGACCTATTGCAATATACCAACCAGCAAAAAATATCCAGAGGATATTAAGAAGTAATTTTCCTGCTCCTGTTGGTTCTCTTTCTATTTTGCGTCCAAAAGGCCAGATTGTAAAAGCTGCGATTTTGAAAGCTGCGATTCCAAATGGTATTCCGATTATTGTTAGACACATAATGAAACCCGCAAATAACCATTCAATAGTTGTCCAAAATCCACCAAAAATTATCCAAAATAAGTTTCCAATTAAACTTAAAATTCCTGCCATATTATCGCCTTTAATTGATTATAGTATGAAATTATTAGCAGTTTCACAACAATAGTTTTAAGTTTTTGTGATACATTAAGGAAGAATCGGGTATTTTAAGCAAATCTACTCTTTATAAATTGACAAAAAGATGATTTTACTCGTTTTATTGAACATAAAACTTAATAATTAGCAATTTTGATTCGATTCGTTCTGGTTTCAGAAGGGGCTAGTATGCTTAAATCACAGATTAATGGAACAAATAACCAATCAACAAAGCCTATTAGTCCACCTTTTATTTTCAGAGACCCCAACTCACCAGATAAAATCTATGGAATGGCCCATTCACTTCAAGAGTTAGCAGAAATTCTCCCCTTCATTCCTTATTTTTCAATAGAATTTCACTCTTACCGAGTAGAAAGTGATAGTTCAATTTCTAGCGATCTTGGCCTATGGTTAAGATATATTCTTAGCTTAAACGAATTAGCTGATGAAATAGAAGAACTAGCTTCTTCTATAGAAGGACTTGATTTGAAAGAAAAGTTAATTCAATTATTAAATGCTCATTTCTTAGATGAGTAAATGATAGTTTATATGTTCTTATATTTCAATGCACTTGGTTCATAAATATCTCCATTATTAAGAAGATCGTGAATAACTGCTTCTATGGTAGATTTTGCTAGTTTTGTTTGATCTATCAATTCTTCTAAATCTACACCATTTTCGGAATTCAAAATAATATCAAATATAATTTTCTTCTCCTTTTGAAAATCTTCTGTTTCGATTGTTTGTTCTGAGGAAATTACAAAATCCTTTTTTGCATATCTTTTTATTTTCTTGGTTCTCAGGTACAATTCTTTATTATAATCCTCATTTTTTAGAACAGTTTCCGGGAATAGATAGATTTCATCTTCACTTACTCTTGGTCTTCCAATGATTTCTGCTTCATCACTTTCTTCTAGAACATCATTAAGAATCGTTGCGTCATCTTCCCATCCCTTTACACGAATGACTTCAGTACCGTCATCAATTGAAATAGAAGCAAAAGCTTTTTTGTCCTCACTAGCAGGGCTAAAGTATTTATTAACAACAGTTCCAGTGATTCTAACCTTGTAAACCTTCTCTCCGTTAGCTGATGTTAACATCCATCTTGAAAATTTATCTTCACCCTCTTTTGCTACTTTGCCATTAATTATATCGACTATATAGAGAAGTATTGGAGGTGTGGGGACGAACTGACTCATAGATTTCACTCATATTTTATTAGCTGTAAATTTTTATATCCAAAAATCTTTCTATCACACTCGTTTTTTTAGTTAGATTTCATCATGAATGATAATCATCCTTGATGCTATTTTTTGATTTGTTCTGTATACTTTTTCTCAACAAACATAGCCTTTTTTAAGTGAATAGTGAAGATTTGTTTAATGGGTGATGGCTTGAAATTTCAGTTCTACCTCAAGAACTTTGGCTGCACACAAAATCAGGGAGAGGGGGCGAATATTCGACAGATTCTTCTTTCTTCTAATGGTCAAGAAGTTGATAGTAAATATTCAGCAGATGTCATAATAATAAATTCTTGTGCAGTAAAAACTCCTACTGAAGATAAAGTCATCCAGTATATTTACGAATGCAGTAAGACCGATGCTGATATCATTGTGACAGGATGTCTTCCCAAGATAAATCCTGATAGAATTAAGAAAGCATGTCCTGATGCCATTTTGACCCCACCCAATATTGGAAAATCAATCCTAAAGTATGTCCCCTTGCAGCTGACAAATGGGGAAACCTATAAAATGGCAAGACTACCCGATATTCCAGTTTTCCTGGAAAATCAACCATTAACTTCTATTGTACCAATTGCTCAAGGATGTTTGGGGAGTTGTACTTATTGTACGGTAAAATATGCAAGAGGTTGGTTACAGAGTTATCCAATGCAGGATGTATATGAATATTCCAAAAAAGCAGTTGAAAAAGGTGCTCGAGAACTGTATGTTACAGCACAAGATACTGCTACTTATGGTAAGGATAATGGCGTTAATCTTGTTGAACTCCTTTCTAAAATGCTGGAAATTGAAGGAGATTTTCAAATACGAATTGGGATGATGAATCCTAAATTCGCAGTAGAGATAATAGATCCTTTACTTGATTTAATGGAAAAGGATGAACGAATTTATCGCTTCCTTCACTTGCCTGTTCAAAGTGGATCAGACAGGATACTAGATTTGATGAAAAGGGATTATGATGTTGAAAGTTTCAACAATTTAATCAAGAAGATAAGATCACGTTTTCCTAAAATGACTTTATCCACTGATGTCATTGTAGGTTTTCCTGGTGAAACAAACTACGATTTTGAACTCACTGTAAATTGCTTGGAGAAAAACTGTTTTGATATTGTTAATGTTTCAAAATATGGTGACAGACCCTTTGCAGCATCTGCAAATTTTACCAATAAAATTCCTCCTGATATAAAGAAGAAAAGAAGCAAATACATCGCTGAGAAAGTACATGCAATCCAAAACATAAGAAACAAAGAATGGATTGGATGGAAGGGGAATGCAATAGTTCTAAAAGAAACTCACAAAGGAAACAAGTTCGCTAGAAATATTTTCTACCGACCAATAATTCTTTTAGGTGGAAATTTAGGAGAGAGAGTCTGTGTAAACATAATTAGCAATTCCAGAAGCTCCTTAAAGGGAAAAATTGAAAAATCATCCCCCAAAATTGAAAATTAAGCGTTTTTATTGTTCTTTATATGAACTATAACAAGGAAAACTCAGAATCTCTTGCTGAGGTAAGCTCGTTTGGCATTGCAATATCATCAAGATGGACACTTCATAAAAGGAAGTATGGGTCCAAAAGTTGAAGCCTATATACGTTTTGTAAAAGAAACCCAGGAATTGCTATAATTACCACCCCAGAAAACGCAATTTCAGCCAAAAAACGTGAGGTGGAAACTAGAGTAGTTATCTAAAAAAATATTCTGTTGTTTGTTGAATTAGATTTCTGTCTAGTTGAACGCTTTAAATTCGACTTTTCTTGATGCTTTGTGCCCTTTTAGTAGTGCCAACCAATGTATTTTTAAATGGTAAAATTTATTTTTTAATAGTAGATTATTTTCGGAGAAATACCCGACAATAATCCCAAAGCGGCAGAAATCTGGTATCCATTTTTGGATAAAAAAATCATCACCGATTAGTGATAGTTATGAATGAAGAATCAAAGACAAATTCAAGCACTGAAGTTAAATATGATGTTGATACAATCAAGGTTCTAGAAGGGACTGAAGGAATAAGAAAAAGACCAGCAATGTATATTGGAACCACCGGTGAGGAAGGATTACATCATCTTGTTTGGGAGGTCGTAGATAATTCCGTTGATGAATATATGGCCGGCTATTGTAAAAATATACAAATTGTTCTTCATCGAGAAGGGGGGGTATCGGTTCTAGATGATGGGAGAGGTATTCCTGTAGGAAAACATCCTAAGTTTAATCAAAATACACTTGAAGTGATTTTTACTAAACTTCATTCAGGAGGAAAGTTTGATAAGACCGCTTACAAAGTATCTGGGGGATTACATGGTGTGGGTCTTGCTTGTGTGAATGCTCTTTCAGATAAGTTAGTAGTAAAAGTTTTCCTCAATGGGAATGAATACATTCAAGAATACTCGGAAGGAAAGGCTGTTTCCAAGGTTATTGAAAGCGAACAAAAAGGTATACCAACAACTGGTACGTATATCTATTTTGAACCTGATCCAGAAATCTTAACAGAAACTATATTTTCATATGATACAATTATCAGAAGAATCAAAGAGATGGCTTATCTTAACAAAAATTTGAGATTTATTGTAACAGATGATAGATTTGACCCAGCTAAAAGACAAGAATATCTTTTCGAAGGTGGAATAAAACAATTTGTTCTGGATCTTAGTAAAGGAAAGAAAAGTATTTTCGATAAACCAGATGAGGTATTCCATGGTGAAAAAACTATTGATGGCGTCATATGTGAATTAAGCATTTTGTATACTGAAAGCTATAATGAAATTATAATGGGTTTTGTAAATGGGATATATACTTCAGAAGGTGGAACGCATATTTCAGGTTTTAAAGCTGGATTAACAAGAACACTCAATGATTATGGACGTACAAAGAAAATAATAACGGATAAATCTGACAATTTACGTGGTGAAGATGCCAGGGAAGGAGTAATTGCGATTATAAGTATAAAACATCCTGAACCTCAATTTGAGGGACAAACAAAAACTAAACTTGGTAATAGTGAAGTTGAGGGAATTATTCAAAGAGTAATGGCTGATAAATTCAAAGAATATTTAGAAATCAATACAAAAACAGCTAGAAATATTATCGAAAAAGCTATGGAAGCAAAGACTGCAAGAGTAGCTGCAAGGAAGGCAAGAGAATTTGTTAGAATGAAAGATAAACGAATGGGATTGCCGGGTAGACTTGTAGAGTGCAGAGAAACTGATCCCACAAAAAGAGAGTTATTTTTAGTTGAAGGTCCATCAGCTGGTGGAACTGCAGTAAAAGCTAGAGATAGTCAATTTCAAGAAGTTCTGTTCTTAAAAGGAAAAGTCCTGAATGTTTTCAAGTCTAGACTGGTGAAAGCTCTTGGTAACAAAGAAATCCAGAGTATTATTATGGCTATAGGAACTGGGATTGGCGACGATTTTGAAATAGAAAAAAGCAGATATGGCAAGGTAATCATACTTACAGATGCAGATGTTGACGGTGCTCACATCATGACATTACTCCTTACTTTATTCTACAGATATATGCGTGGGTTGATAGAAGTTGGTCTGATTTACGTAGCTAAACCTCCACTTTTTAGAGTCCATCTTACAAGAGGGAAATCTGATATTCTAAAAAATGGTAACCACGAATACTGCTTTACAGAGGAACAACGAGATGCAATCATAGAAAAACTCGCAAAAGCTAAAATTGATCCTTCCAATATTAGAATTCAGAGATACAAGGGTTTAGGTGAGATGAATGCGGAACAGTTAGAAGTGACTGCTATGCAAAAAAACAGTCGTTATTTAGTTCAATTAAGAATAGACGATGCAGCATTCGCAGACCAGAGATTTGAGCAACTGATGGGGAGCGATGTGAGTTTCAGAAAGAGATTCATCATGGAAGAGGTATTCAAACTTGATGCTAATGAGTATCAAAAAGAATATGGTGTTACCTATAATGATACAGATGAATCTGTTGTTGAAGAGACAGCTGAAGAGTTGATTGATATTGAGATATCAGGTGATGAAGTACCTGATGAATTGGAGTTGTGAATAGGGGCTAATTAAAATGACAAGTGATGAAACAAGCGAAATTATCCATCGTTCATCTTTATCAAAAACTTTGGAAGAAGCATATACTGATTATGCTTATTATATAATCAGTGAAAGAGCAATACCCGATGCTAGAGATGGTTTAAAACCTGTTCATAGACGGATTCTCTGGGCTATGCACCAAATGAGATTAACTCATGCAAGTTCTCATAAAAAATGTGCAAGAATTGTAGGAGAAGTCACTGGTAAATACCATCCTCATGCAGGTGGTGTTTACGAAACTTTAGTAAGACTTGCTCAACCATTTTCTTTACGCTATCCTGTTGTTGATGGACAAGGAAACTTTGGGTCAATCGATGGTTTCCCACCTGCAGCTATGAGATACACAGAGGCTAGATTGGCTAAAATATCTACTGAACTTCTTCAAGATGTTATTCCAGAAATTGTTAAGTTTCAAGAAAATTTTGATGGAGAAGAAATAGAACCAACAGTCTTACCTGTTAAATTTCCTTTACTTCTAGTAAATGGGACATCAGGAATTGCAGTAGGTTTGAGTTCAAACATGCCTCCTCACAATATTGGTGAGGTTATTGATGCCACTGTTCAGTTAATAGATGATCCTAATACTATAGTTGAGGATTTATCAGAATATGTTAAAGGTCCAGATTTTCCAACAGGTGGTGTAATTGTCAATGGAAGAGCTATGCGATTATTCAATAGCACTGGGAAAGGACCAATTATCTTAAGAGCAAAACTTGAAGTGAAGGAACCAACAGAGAGTAGAGATGAAGCTACTATTATTATTCATGAAATCCCTTATCTTACAAATAAAAGCAATTTGATGGAAGAACTCCATGATCTGATATCATCAAAGAAGATTCGTGGTTTAGTCGATGCTAGAGATCTTTCAAAGAATAAAATACGGATTGAAATCGATATTCATGAAGATTATTCACATGAAAAAAGTATTCGAGTAATTATCAGCCAACTATACAAACATTCTCAATTAGAGAAAACCTTCTATGCAAAAAACATAGCTTTTGCAAGAGGAAGGCCTCTACTACTAAATCTAAAAAGAGCATTAACAATATTTTTAGAACATAGGGAACACGTAGTTAGAAAAACTGTAAAACACAATCTAAACAAAGCTTTGATGCGTTTGAATATTCTTGAAGGATTGTATATTGCCCTTCAAAATATTGACGAAGTTATTGAATTAATTAAAAAATCAGATGATAGGCAAGCTGCTCAAGAGAAACTCATTAAACGATTCAGCTTAAATGAAGCACAAGCAAAAGCAATACTATCAATGCAATTGGCTCGTTTAGCAAAAATGGAAGTTGAAGCTATTCTCAATGAGAAGGGAGAACTAGAAATAAAAGTTGAGGAATATAGGGATATTCTAGCTCATAAAGAAAAAAGAATGCAGATTATTAAGGAAGAACTTGAAGAAATTAAAGAAAAATTTGGAGATGAGAGGAGGACCACCATAACTGATGACGCTGATATTCCAGTTGATGCCGATATTTATCAAATGCTACATGATAGACATCTCTTGATTACAACTACACAACAAGGATATGTAAGATCAATTGAAATAGACAAATTCAGGACTCAAAGGAGAGGTGGAAAAGGCATGACAGCTGTAACTCTACGAGAAAATGATTCTCTGAATGATATTCTAGTAACTCTTAACAAAAGTACTCTTTTATTGATAACTGAAAATGGTTTAGTACACTCTACTCCTGCGTTTGAAATACCTGAAGCAAAACGCAGGAATGCAAGAGGAAGTCCATGGAAAACAGTTCTTCCCGTTGATTCAGCAGTAGTAAAAATGGTTCCAGTAGAGAGAGATTCCTTTGATAAAGGGTTATTCTTGTTCTTTGTAACTGCGAGAGGTAAAGTGAAAAAAACTAAACTATCTGCGTTTTCAAATGTAAGAAAAACTGGAATTATTGGGATACGTCTTGAAGACGGTGATAAGGTTGTTAATTCATTTGTAACAAACGGTGATGATCATATCTACCTTGCAACCAAATTTGGATTAATGGCTCATTTTCCTGAAAAAGAAGTCAGACCTATGGGTAGGGCAACTAGGGGAGTAACAGGAATGAGATTTAAAACACCAAACGATATAATAATTGGTGGTTTGACTGTACCTGAGTCAGAAATGAAAGTTTCCTCCATTCTTACAATAACTGAAAGAGGATTTGGTAAGAGAACAGCTTGTGATGAGTATAGGTTCACTCACAGAGGAGCTAGAGGTGTAATTGATATAAAAACTGAAGAACGAAATGGAAATGTTGCATCTGTTCTGGTTGTACCTAAGAAACCAACAAGAGAAAACAGTGTTTCTATATTGAATAATCTTGGGATAAGTATTCGAACAAGGATAGAAACAATAAGAGAAATAAGTAGAAATACAAAAGGCGTAAAAATCATGTCCACAGAGCCAAATGAACGTATTGTTTTTGCAACTATAATTGATTTAAGTGAAGAGGATATTGAAAGTTAAGCATATCCTTCTTTCTTATCTTTATCTCCCGATAAGAGCTTTTTAAATAATTTTTCAAATGGTTTTTTACCTACTGCTCCAACTACATTACCTAAAAATTTACCATCTTGAAATACCAAGAAGTTAGGAATTGAAGATATTCCAAATTTCATTGAGGTACGAGGATTTTGATCCACGTTTAGTTTACCAAATGTAACCTTTCCTGACCATTCTTTAGCAAGTTGATTCATAATTGGTTCCATAGTACGACAGGGAGCACACCAAACAGCCCATGTATCTACAACCACTATTCCAGATTTGATAACAAATGAGTCAAATGAGTTGTCATCAAGCTCTACGACCTCAGCAATTGGAAAATCCCCTACAGTAGGTACATCATCTTTCATTAATTTAATCATTTTTTCTTGTTTTATGCGTTCTAATTCTTTATCCATAATCGAGCACCGGCAAAAAGATTCTCTAGTGTGTATCCTTTTTGCACACCATATAAACTATTCTGTTTTGCCATTTCGTAAAAACACAAGATTTATTATCTGTGTGATTTTAATACACATACGAAGGGATGCATTTATGTCCACGAAAAAAGAGAAGCGAGTTCAACCTTGCTTAGTAGATTTGCCAGACACAATATTCAAAAGTTTAGAACATGGGCATTGTCGATGTGAATTTCTAGAATGTAGTTACAAAGTCTGCCCCATTTTTGAATTTTTATTCGGATTAAAATGCATTCATGTGAATATTTATTTTTATACTTTACAAGAAAAAAGATCCATAATGGATATTGCTGATAGAGTAAAGAAAGATCGTACCACAGCAGTTCGTCTTGTTCAAAGCATGATTAAGCAAGGTTTAATTAGCAAAGAAACAGAAACTCTAGAAAATGGAGGGATAAAGAATATTTATTCATCAATTCCTCAGGAGGTCTTAAAGGAAAAACTGAAAGAAACAATGCAAGATTTGGAAATTGCAGTTACAAGCTTAATTAGACATGATTGGACAGTTGTTAAAGTAATTAACCAGAAAAATTAGAAATCGAAATCTTCTAGTTCATCCATTGAACCAACAAGTTTTTCATCCTTTTTCTTCTTCTTCTTTTTGTCTCTTACAGAACTTACTGCTGTTGATAACTCCGAGATGAAATCACTAGGTAATGTGCCTCTTGGAGCTTCAGTTTCCTCATATGGAGGTTCTGTTATTGGTGTTTCTGTTTGTTGAGCTGTTGGAACCTCCTCAGCTGGTTCACCAACAGATTCAGTTTGTGGTTCAAAAACAACATCTTGTGAAGTATCAACAGTTGGTCCTTCTATCTCAGTTTCTGTTAATTGAGGAGCTTCAACTAATTCTGATTGCTGTTGTTGAAATTCTTGAGTAACAGATTCAACTGGGTGAGTATATTCAGGAGAACTGCCAGATAATCCTGGGTGAGTATCAGCGGCAGCTTCTGCTACAGAATCAGCTGATCTATCTGGAACTAAGCTCCCATCTTGCAGAAGCTTAACAACTTCTTTAGCTAGAGATCTCATCTGTGGATTCAATTGATACATGTAACGAGGTAAATTAGATTTAATCTGTTGAAGAAAATATATACCTGTTTCATAATCTTGAATATAGAATGCTTGTATAGCTTGAACTATTAGTTGTTGGACAAGTTTATCAGGAGGTACTGCCGATTGTGGTGAGTGTGGAAACATATAAATCTATATCACTAATATCAAGAGATTATTTTAAAATTGTGGAAAAGGAAAAGGGATTTTGGAAATTGCTAACGCACTGAATTTAAATGTATAAACCTTAGAATCTCAATAATAAAGAAATTTGTTCCTACTAATTAGATTTAGAAGGATAAGAAAGAATTCTTCATTTTTCATCTGGTAAATCCACTATGTTTAAAATACAACTATAAACTACCACAAGAGAAGGGGCTTGAAAATATTGAGTCACGATAACAACCTTTTATCAAAAACACTAAATGAAGTTAAAATAAGGTTGTATCTAGATGATCGTCGTCGACTCTCTCCAATATTGCTGGGAATAGTTGGTAGTTTTTCATTGACAATTTTCATGTCCTATGTTGGTTTACACTTGAAAGACATTAATACTGTAGTCTGGATGATAACACTCATTCTTGCATTAAGAAATATCTACCAGATATTTCTAAGAGTTCCTCTAGGACACTTTTCACAAATGATTGGTAGAAAACCTTTGTTAATTGCTGGAACTGGATTTTACACAATAAGCTTGTTCTTTCTTGCTATATCGTCTCACTGGAGTTTAGTAATTGTAGCAATAACATTCTTAGCTATAGGAATGTCTTGCTTCTGGCCAGTAATATTCGCATATATCTCTGATGTAGAAGAAAGTAAGAATCTAGGTAAGGTACAAGGGAGATTGTTCCAAGGAACAGATTTGGGGGCCATATTAGGCGCTTTGCTAGCTTTTCTTCAGTTAAAAAGATCAAAAATAACTATTTCTACAATTTTGCCATCATCAAATATGAATATCCTCAATATGCCTGAAATAACATATCACCTGTCTCAACTACGTATTCTTTTCTTTTGGGGAGCAGGTATTTCTCTTATTGGAGTGATTGCGTTAGCTTTTTTCATGCCTGAAGTACTGAAAAAGGAAGACCGACTACAAGTAGATTCCAAATTGAAAGCTTTGGGTGATGCTTTTGTTTCTATGTTTCGGTCATTATTCATAGTTACAAAGCAGAAAAAACTAAGTTTCATTTATGTTATACAATTAGCGATAGCTTTTCTAGAATATATGGTTACGGCTTTTTTTCCATTCCTAATTGTATCAAAGGGATTCTCTTACGATGTAGTTGCACAAATAGCTTGGATATCATCTTGTGTGTTGATTTTCTTCAAACCTTACCTAGGACGATTAGTTGATAGATTCGGGTACAAGGGACCAATATTTGTTACACTCTTTCTTTCTTCAAGTATGCTTATCCTAATGGTATTTGTGAATTCCTTGTCTTGGTTGATTGTTGTATACATGGTATATAGTGCAAGTAGTTTAACAAGTTATATAGGTGTAAATACAGGAACTTCCATGGTATCAAAAAATACTCAACGTGGAATGGCTCTTGGAGCACTAGGATTCTATGTGTCTCTCTCTCGATCTGTATCCACATTAAGCTTATCTCCAGTTTGGGACAAATTTGGAATTGAAGCAGTATTTATTACAACTTCAATAATTATAGTTGCAGCAGTAATTATAGTCTATTCAGTTTATTATCTCATAGGAAACAGAAACAATAGAAAGAATAAAACTGAAACTTAAAACATTCAGAATAGTTTTTTTGATAAGTTATGGAAATAAAAAGAAGAAAAAAATAATTATCTAATACTTATTCATATCTAGAAGAAAGAATTAGTTCTTCTAATAGAATAAAGTGTCGTTTTATCTGGAAAATACTTATAATCCTAGATGTGATACTAGTATGGCTTAGTTTAGCTTTAAATTTGTCTTAAAAGGTGAAAGAATGAAAAAGAAAAATATTTTATTAATCGACTTACTTTTATTGGTCTCTCTTGTATTCTGCCCAATTACAAATTTCGCCGATTACCCTTCAGGGACTCTGATTTATTCTGATGAAGTCAAACAAGGTAAAACGTTCAAATGGAAAGTTACCACTTTGGAAGAACAAGGAGAATCCTATCTTTATTATGCAAATTACATGCATATAGGTGATATCGATCTTGTGCAAGGAGATAAAATTGAAGTATTAATTATGAAAGATCCAGATGAAGCAGGAATAGGAGAAATATGGTATAATGTCTATGTTAATGATGTTAATGTAACAGATCCTTCGGATATTTCGCTTGTTTTTTGGATCTACGGTATATACGGTCATGAAATGCCCTTTATTTCCCCTGTAGATTACACAAACGCTACTGGTACTTATGGTCTTTACGAATCTCTCTATGAGGAGATAGGAGATTATGGATATAGTGGAGAAGATCATGAAACATATAGCTATGGTGATACAACATATATGTATGATTATGTTTATAGTGTAGGTTTTACACTAGAAGAAGATATTTTTTATTCAGAATTGTATATGTATGAACGCAACCTTGTGGAAGGACCAGGAACTGATAAAGATCTTGAATACCTCGAAGCTACGATTAAAAATTCAGTAGATATCGATACAGGATTGTTAGTGGAGAGTAAATTCTTCATAGATTATGAGTATTTTGAAAGAGTAAGTGAGGTAGTAATCGAAGAGGAAATAGGTTATTTCCATTTCTTACTAGAATTGAAAGGCTCTTTAATTCCATATAATTGGAGTTATAATGTACTGGGATTGTCTTTCATAGCTTTGATTGTATTACTGAGAAGAAAAAAGAGATAACCTTCTCACATATTTTTTTCACAAAAAGTTAAATATTCCTTTATTTCATTTTTTAGCAATGCGAGGAGATAGAATTATCATTGGAAATAGAAACAAATTGCACCAACTTATTGGTATTCTTGTTATAGTGATAATTCTGATTTCTCTCTTTAATTCATACTTTCTATCAAAAATGCATCTAGAAAACCTTCCCCTCTCTTTTAGAGATACTAAAATTAAAACTTCAAGTATTGTAGACATAGATTACAACAGCAATGAATTAAGTTCTCAAATACCACCCATAGGTTCTTTAGATGAAAGTGAATTTAATGTTTCATCTTCTGGAGATTATTATGATAGTTATAATTTAATGGTTCTTGATAAAACCAATAGGGTTACTCATGTTCAAGAAATACATCTAGTTGTTATAGATATGGAAGGCAATATAATCTCAAAAATGTTTCTGGGATCCGCTTCAGCATTGGTTTACTCCGTTGCTAAATTCATCAACTCAACTACAGCTGTTATCGGCGGAATACACACACCTTTTCTGTGGAATTTTTTTAGAAATACAACCCAATCATTGAGTTTCAATGGTCATCACGATTATGAGTATAATAGTAATTCCAACACCTTTTTCACACTGAAACATGTTGTTAGTGAAATTGACGGATTCGAATATCTTTTTGATGAAATTGTAGAATATGATCTAGAAGGTAACATTGTATGGTCAGTTTCTACCCAATCATTTGTTTCACACACTCAATGGTGTCCTTTCCAGGATATCAATTGGAATGCTCGTTCTGTTACTCACTGTAATTCTATTAACTATAATCCCAAAGATGACACCCTTCTATTATCTTGTAGGAATTTAAACACTATCTATAAAATAAACCATACTAGTTCTGAAGTTATTTGGGCGCTTGGGGAATATGGTGATTTTGATTTATATGATAGACATGGTCAATTAAAAACATCTTTGTTTTATCATTCACATGCTTCTGAATGGGTTGATGAAGAAACTATAATTTTATTTGATAATGATTTTCACAATCAAACAAATCCAGACATTCCAATTTCACGAATTGTGGAAATAACAATTAATGAAGAGAAAAAGACAGCTAATGAGAGCTGGTCTTATTCAGCTCCAGAAGAATTTTACTCAAGCATTTGGGGCGATGCTGATAGATTACCAAATGGTAATCGTTTAGGAACTTTTGGAGAGATGCATCATTCTGCAAGCAGTCACAATGCTGAAATTCTTGAAGTAAACAGTGCTGGAGAGGTTGTTTGGCAACTAGGATTTTATGACAGTGATTTTTATTATTATAGTATCTACAGAGTAGAAAGATTTTCCTTTACACCTCTTATTGAAGATGTTGGAAATATCGAGAGTAACTCCATTGAAGAAACTGAAATTCAATGGGATATATGGTCAAACTTCCGAAGTAGAACTGAAGAACTATGCCACTATCGCTTGTATCTAAATGGTACATTGTTCAAAGAAGCTACTCAGTTTTTCTCGTCATTTTGGAGAAAAACCTCCTTAGAAGCGAATTTAGGAATTCTTAGCTCAGGGGTCTACAACCTTACACTTATTATTGAAAATGATTCTAATCATTCTGCAAAAAGCACAGTTATAATTGATGTCAAACCATTCTATATTAGACGGAATGGATCACAAAATATCGAGTTTGGACAAGCAGAATCTTTTCTAATATGGAATGGAGAAGCCGAAACTTCTTTACATCTAAATCTAACAATAGGTGGGGTTCTATTTAACTCAACATCCTGGATTTCTAGTGATATAGCTCTAGATTTAAATTCCCTAGGACTGGGAGAACATCTTGTAGAATTGCATCTTTTCAATAATACAAATTTAATTTACAATGAAACTTTTTTTGCAGCTGTTTATCTTCTAGAACCACCTCAAATAATCACCACTTTAACAAATATAATGATAGAATGGGGTGATGTTGCATTCATTCAATGGAATATTTTTGATAATACACCAAAACAGTGGGAAATATATGTAAACGGAAGCTTATATAAATCTAATGAGTGGGAAGCGAAGAATATTGAGATAAATTGGTTGATACCTAATTATGATGAAGCTTTCTATAATATAACTTTGAAAACATATGATAATGCAGGTTTTACTGCTTCATCTGAAGTGCATCTATTAATCATATCTCCTTCCCCACCAGTAGTTTATTTTGTTAATCAGAAAACCGATTTTCAATATGGTATTGGTAATATTACTTTGTCTTGGATAATTCATGGGGAATGTTCTTGGTTTTTATGGAATAATGATCAGTTAATATTACAAGGTGATAAACAAGGCAATTTGCTGGAATTCGTG
The DNA here is from genome assembly GCA_021399345.1 of Candidatus Heimdallarchaeota archaeon. Classification (GTDB taxonomy): domain Archaea; phylum Asgardarchaeota; class Heimdallarchaeia; order Heimdallarchaeales; family Heimdallarchaeaceae; genus UBA460. Next base: position 35,239 of record JAAFKI010000022.1, on the reverse strand, counting down.
ATTAGTAATTGGGATCCAAAAGTGTGGGGTCCAGGAAAGCATAATGTTACTTTAGAGGTTATAGATGCAAATTCAGGAGTTACTACTTCACTAGTTTGGGTTATGATATGGATGAATTTGGCTGATGCTCATGCTGATTTTCTGATAGTTCAGAGGTCAGCAATGTATTTAAACGGTGAAAATGCTCTTGGTGCACCAGATGGTCATTTTACTTCGATTGTACAAGGTTATACAAATGGTTATGTAACATTAGATATGGGTTTTCAAGAAGAAATTCTCAATCGAAATGGTGATGATTTTATTATTCATGCAAAGGGAGGAGACTACTTCGTTTGGCTCAGTAACGATATAGATGCACCCTTTATTTATTTAGGAGAAGGAAATGGTAATCTAAGTTTTAACCTTGCTTCTGTTTCAATGGATCAAGCACGATATATAAGGATTCAATATGCGGGAAATGAATACACTCAACTAGATGCAATTGAGGCTTTATACTACAATAAACCAACATGGGATGATGTTTCCCCTATTATACTCGCTCAGCATGATTTGCAAATATGGAGTACAGTGAAAGAGGTTATCACACTTTGGGATGTTTTTGATAGTAATCCTTTGAATTATTCTATAACTATTAATAATGAACTCTACACATTCGGAGAATGGAATGGAAGTATGATAGTTTGCTCAGTTCCAGTAAATTCAACTGGAATAATGTCTGTTGCTTTAATACTCTTTGACGCTTTTGGGAATACAAATAGGAACACTCTTACTATAGAGGTTTTATCATTCTCTTTACATTTCATAAAGTACTTCTCAATTGCTCTAGTAGGGACTACTCTAGTAGGGGCATTAGTTGTAATCTTAATTAAGAAACAAATGATATTTGGTAAAAAAAAGTAAGCAAGAAACAAAAATCATTGACTATACATAAATCAAAATAGTTTATTTGATATCAATTTAATCTGAAAAACAATGAAGACTGAACCTTCTTATGATACAAAGGAATTAGAAAATAAGATTAGGGGTAAATAGAAACAAAATAAAAATAAAAAGAAAGGAAGATTATTCCTATGCAGGAACTTCTTTTTTCTCGACACCAATAAGATCTTCTTTTAACTTACCTAGTAAGGTAGCAATAGCTGCAACAATATTCTCGGGTCTTGGAGGACAACCATAAACCCAAGCGTCTATAGGAAGAATATGATCGATTCCACCTAAAATAAATGGACATTCTTGGAATACACCACCTGTAGTACAGCAGTTTCCTACAGCAACTACAAATTTAGGTAAGGGCATCTGTTCATAGACACGTTTAACTCTCTCAGCAACTTGAGCTGTAACGGGTCCTGTAATAACAAGAACATCAGCTTGACGTGGAGTACCACGAAGGGTGATACCATATTGTTCTAGGTCATGACGCGGAGTTAAAGCATCAACAATTTCAATATCACATCCATTGCATCCACCTGCATTCATGTGGATAATCCATGGAGATCTTACAGCGCAATTAACACCAAATTTTTTTAACCAACCCATTTTAATCAACCTCGGAATTCCTCTACTTCTTTGATCTTCTTGCCACCTGCTTCGATAAGATCACTTAGTTTCTTATCAGCTACATCACCTTTGTAACTACCTTTGGCAACAAGCATTTCATAGTCTTGATGAATGTTGAATGAGAATAGTGAAACAGATAAGTTAGGATCTCGATCAATATGAATTGCGTCGACGGGACAATAGGTTTGGCAATGCCCACACCACATGCATTGTGGTTTTAATAGCCATATCATTCCATTATCTTTGTTATCTTTCTCAATTTCTATACAATGTGTTGGACAAACTTTCACACATGTTCCACACATTATACATCTATCCTCGATAATTCTTGGAATTGTTCTGATATCTTCTGGTGGTGGATTTTCCGCAATCCTCTTTAGAACATGTTTTGTCACAGGTCCTTTTGCGTGGTTTTTTAGGGCTTCTCTGCCCATTACTAATATTTTTTTCATCTTCTTTTCACCTCAGAAAAATGGCCTATTATATTTCTTGGCCTTTATGACTTTTCTAGCAAATTCGTCTTGATTCAGTATCATTTTTTCTCCTGTTACTTCGTTAATTATCATAACTCTGTTTGTACAGGAGAAACATGGATCGTAGCTTCTAAGAATTACTGGCATATCAGCCACATATTCTCCATCCATCCTCTTAAGGGTAGCGTCAATATTGCCTAGCGATGGTGCTCTTATTTTGTATCTTTCTGGTGTATCTGTACCATTAGCTATACCATAATGAACATCCTCACCTCTTGGTGCTTCACCTCTTGCAAAATAGCTTCCTTCTGGGATTTTTTGTTTAACTCTTGCTAATAATTCGCCTTGAGTAGATTCAAGTTGATACAAAATCTGTTTACACATTTGTAGAGATTCTAAAGTTTCATCAAGCCTAACCAAAGTAGTTGCTAAAATGTCTCCTTCAGTATAATAAACCAAATTCCAATCAATTTTATCGTATAATTCATATGGAGTTGCTTTTCTTACATCAAAAGGCAATCCTGAACCTCTTCCAGTAGGTCCATTGGGGGTTACTTTCTTTGCATCCTCTTTAATTAAGATACCTACATCTTCTAAACGATTTCTAATTGAAGCTTCCTCTGTGAATACTTTCTTATGGTACTCAACTTGCTTTATTAGTTTGTCCAACATAGGTTGTGCTCTATCTGCTTTTTCCTTTGGAATGTCTCTTTTTACACCACCAATAAGCATCAAAGCTGGATTGACTCTATTTCCACTAAAATCTTCTACAATGTCCAAGATAATTTCACGGTCTCTCCATGTAACGTGTAACATTGTATCGAATCCTGCATCATGAGCAAGTATTCCATACCAAAGTATGTGTGAATGAATACGTTCTGCTTCTAAGCTGAACATACGGATTAATTTTGCTCTTTCAGATATTTGATCTTCAATACCTGCAAGCTTTTCAGCTAATCGAACGTAAACATTTTGATGGACGGCACTGCAGATACCACAAGCTCTAGGAATTAACATGGTGTTTTGTCTCCATGTTTTATTTTCCATTGCTTTTTCAATCCCTCTGAGATTGAAACCTATTCTGATATCAGCTTCAACCACTCTTTCTCCTTTCAAATGGATAATAAAGTGAGCTGGTTCTTCTGCCCAGGGGTGTTGTGGTCCGATAAATATGTGATGGTCGGCGCCAGGTGGTGCATCGCTACCATCAGTTAAGGTTCTAAATCTGGATCGGTATTGTTCTGTCATTATTTTGCCTCCTCCAAACCTTCTTTTGTAATTTTCATCGTAATTTCCTTGATTTGTTCCCAACCATACTCTTTTCGCATTGGTTTTACATCATCTGGCCATCTTTCAGGTAAGATTAACCTTTGCAGGAATGGGTGGTTTTCAAAGTAAATACCATAAAAATCATAAATTTCTCTTTCATAATAATCGGCAGCAACAAAAAATTCTATCATACTTGGAGTTTTTGGTTTGTTTTTGTCGATTTTAGTTATAATGAGATTTATCGGTACTTCCCTAAATTCATCTTCTATTCTGTGTTGAATATGATAACAAACATTAAATTCATCATCTTTCTCAACACCTGATATTGTTGATAGGTGATATATACCTGCATCTTCACGCAGTATTTTCATAAGCTCAAAGGCATTTGTCACATTACTCATAACATCAAAATGACCTTCTTCAACTTTTATCACTTCTTCAACAAGGTTTCCAGGTAAAGCTACATTTAAAATTCCTTCTAGTTCTTTGAGTACATCACTCATAAGAAATCCTCACATCGCATTTTAGTTAATCAAGAATCAGTCATAAAAAAAGGTTGTGTTGCATAGGTGCGAATATTATAAGTAAGTGCTTCAATAATTAAGCTTCAATAAATGATTAAGCTTTGATAAGGAGATAATCGTTTCCTTTGAATTTTTCGGGAATTTCTTGCAAATGCCATCCTCTAGCTTGTAAAACTAGAAGACTTCCAAACACCATTGGTGTTAAACTTTGATTTCCCACTCTGAAACTATCCTCTGAAACCCATTTTCCTTCTTTTTCTTTGAGATCAATCCATTCATTGATAGAAAGAAATCTTCCTGTATATCGAACTCCATAGGATTTTTCTAACATTTCTGGAACCGACTCAATTATGTTTTCAGCTATGTCATCACTCTCATTTTCAAGAACATCAATTATTCCTTTTAGTACTGCAGTCTTAATCTCAAAGTCATGTGCCATCTTGGGTTTTATTGGTGGAAAGTGTTCAATAGATGGAAATATGGCTTTTTCTTCACAGAGAAAAACTCTTTCAGTAATATTTCTAAACTTATATCCTCTTGCAGCTAAAATGATAATATATGCAATATCAATATTGTTGATTTTATATCTTCTCTTAACTAGCTTTAACCCTTCTACAACATTAACTTTACTTTTAGCTTCTCCCATGCATTCGTGGTCATCAAAAATGTCAGGGCTAGTTCGCATTAGATTTGTTAAAAAGAACTGATTTGTCTTATTGGAAAAGTCTATGAAATTTCTCAAAATTAGTGCATTAGCATCATTTTCTCTGAGCAGCATACTAATAAAAAATAACCGCAATAATCTATTTAACTTATTCGTTATTCCTTTGAGGATGCTTAGAAAAATCAACTACTGAGTATCTCATCCCAGAGTTTCAAATCTTCTTTAGCTTGTTCTGGATCAAGTTTCTGAATTATGAAGCCTGTGTGAACTAAGACATAATCACCTATATCTAGAGATTCTTCAAGAAGAGTAGTATCAGCTTCGCGTCTAACACCAGTAATGTCAACCATTACTCTCTTATCATTCAGTATCTCACAGACCAATCCAGGAATTGCCAAACACATAAGTCTCACATCATCATTTTTACTTCATTAATTAACTGTTTTCATCTAACATCTAATCTTCCCAAATTATCTCTTCGTAAGTAGCTGCAACATTACATGTGCCTTCATGACTAACCATACATGCCCCGATTGGATGATCAGGTCTACAAGCTTTGTTAAATAATTTACATTGATGGGGTTTAGACTTACCAACTAATATCTCGTCACAAATACAACCACCATGGAGATCTGTAACCTCAAGCTCAGGGATTTCATATTTCTTCTTAGCATCAATATGACTATATTTATCAGCTATCTCATGACCTGTATCTGGCCAAACACCTAAACCTCTCCACCTTGCATCAGAAACAACATAAGCTTCTTCCAATGCTTTCAGAGCTGCAACATTACCTTCGTATCTAACATAACGTTTGTACATATTATCAACTCTTGAGGTGTTTTCATTGAATTGTTTTAGCAGGGCATAAATACCTACAAGAATATCAACTGGTTCAAAACCAGCAACTGCTACAGGAAAATTGTATTTTTCAGGAATGAAATCATAAGGCTTAGCGCCAATAATTGTAGAAACATGACCCGGAGCTAAAAATCCTTGAAATTCCAAATCATCTCTTTGCAGTAAGAGTTCCATTGCTGGGGGCACAAGCTTGTGAGAAGAGTAGATACTGAAATTGGGAAGAGTGGTACGAATAACTTCAGCAGCTGTAACACAAGAAGTAGTTTCAAAACCAACACTAAAGAAAAGAACATCTCTATCAGGAGTTTGTTCTGCAAGTTTGATAGCATCAGATACACCATAAACTATGCGAACGTCAACACCCCTTCCTTGAGCTTGATAGAGAGACTCCTTAGAACCAGGAACACGCATCATATCACCAAAAGTGGCAATAATGACATTATGATTATCAGCAATCCAAAGAACTTCATCAACATCTTGAGCACTAGAGACACAGACGGGACAACCAACGCCAGCTGAAACAACTAGATTTTCGGGTAATAGTGACCTTAAACCATGTTTCATTATTGCATATTCATGTGTTCCGCATACATGTTGAATATGGATCTCTCTATTTAGTTGTTTCATTAATTCACGAATTTTAAGAATTAGTTTATCTGAAAGTTCTTTGCTTTGAAATGCAGCTTTTGAGCTCATCATTTTCCGCGTTTCAAACAACTTCTTAAACCATTCCATTACGCAATAAATTTACCTAAGAACTATAGGAGCTAGCACTACATCTTAATGGTGAGTCAAGTGCAGAATAACTAGTTACGAGAAAAAAGCATTATTTTCAGATAATTATTTTGCTAAGTGGAAGAAGAACTCTGAAAGTGATGAAATCTTTACTTTCACATTGGTAAGGTATATTTGCCACAGAAAGCTTAAATGTACTGTTGTGAACGTTATGAATGAAAAATGAGTGAAGAAGTAGTTGAACTAGTTTGTAGATGTATTAGTTGTAGAGAAATAAACCATTATGAAAGCATGTTTTGCAAGGAATGTGGGATAGTAATAATTAGACATGAATATCTATGTTCAGGATGTGAGGAACTAGTAGAAATAGAGGATGAGAAATGTTATTCCTGCGGAAAGAAGATAGAGAAAACAGATGCACCGGAAATAGAAATTGGTAAGATAAATAAAGAGGAAAAAGAAGAGAAAGAGAAATTCATTGAAGAATTAAAGAAGAAAATATATGGGATTGAAATTAATTATTTTGAAAATGAGATAGTAAGTAATCTTGATTATTATCCTACAATAAAACTGCTATTTTCGGATGAATGCCCAGAAGAACTAGGTGAATATTATGGAATAGAAAACAAAATAGAGACAGATAAAAAACTAGAAAAAATAGCTATGAATTTCTTCAATACTCTTGGAGGAATAATTACAGGTGAAAAATTTGCAAATATCGTATTAAGTACTTTAGCTTTATTCTGGATAAAGAAACAATACTATAAGCTATCAAAATATAAGGGATTATTAATGTTATTAAAAACAGAGAGTAGATTTTATGAACAACTACTGGAATTCGGAGAAGATAGAGAAACAATTACATATTTCTACAAGAAAATCATCATAAGCACAACATTTCAAGATATGATATTCAGTTATCAGATAGATAGAGGAGGAGTAAGAACATTAAGATCTGGAGCATTATTTAATTTAGCAGAGGAATTAAATCAGAATAGAAAGAGGGAAACAGATACAAAAAAAGTAGCTAAAGAAACAGAGCATCTCTATATAAGCAGTATTTATGAGCTGATTTTCGCTCAAAGTTATTATTGGGAGAAAGATGAAGGAGAAAGAGCAGTAAAACTTGCTAAGATGATAAATGACAGAATTATTCACTATGGAAGATTATTGAAAAACTATTCAATTTTTAAATTTACACGAGAAATATTTTCAAATCTAGCGGATACTGTAGGGATAATTGAAAGAACATTAAAGGAAGAAGAAGTAAAATCAATTGCACTTGCATATAAATTACTTTGTGAAATTATACGAGAGGAAGAAAAAGAGGAGAAGAGATTTACTTCAAAGAGTTATACAATACATCATGCTATAGGGATTATTGAAAAAGTTTCATCTAGAAATCTTGAGATGCTGTTAGAATTGGGTGTGATAAATGATGTTTTCTATATTATAGGTTTTAAAGAAGAAGTAAAACAAGATTGGATTGAAAAAATAATTGAGAAATTATTACAAGTACAAGAAGAAAACATAAAGAAATTAGTCATTGAACAAATAAGTAATGGTTTAGCGAAAGCTTATGAAGTAACGAATGATAATAGTATCAAAGAAATCATTGAAAGTTTATAATTTTCTTGCACAATTAGGGCAGAATTTGGAATCTGGGTCAAACTGAAAGTTACAGTCAGGACAAATAGGAGATTTAACCCATCTTTTGTAAAATTTGTGTTCTTTCAGATAGTGAGTGAAAAGGAAATAAGAAAGAACAGAAGAACTAAGGACAATAACTGGAGAAAGACATAATTAAATCGATTGAAGATATTATCAGGACGAACAGTAAAACACTTGATCCAATCAGTAGAAAAATGTGCCAATTAAGCTCATTCTATTTGATATACATCTCAATCATCAATTTGAATTACAATCTGAAAATGAACTTCATGTAATAGTTGATTCCGATTTTCGGAAAAATGTAAGAGATGAAATTGAAGAAGACTATGAATTAGATAATAATTGAACATAAATAAGGTGAGATTTATTCATTAAAGATATGGTGTTAACCATTCATGTATCTCTTTATACTCATATAGGTCAAGGAGTCTAGAAATATACGTGTGAACATATTTATTCATCCCTTCAGAAACAGTCTCATATAATCTTCTATATTTTTTTTCTAGCTCTTGATAGACGAACAAGAGTAATTACTACAAAAAAGCCAAGTAACCAGAACAAATTAATACTGCTTTTTGTAGGTTCTTCTTCCCCAGTGTTGATTATGTTAGAAGGTGGAGAAAAATACAATTCTTCGTCATAGATTACGATCATATACGCATAATAATATCCTGGTGCAAAGTCTTCCAAACTAAATTCTTCAGTGCGATAAAAATACCACCACGCACTAAACCCCTGATATTGTGCTAGTACATTCTTAACATTATGATCAGAAGAATTGAAAATGCTAGCATAAATCTCACTGTTGAGGATTAAAATATAGTCATTATAATCATGTGGTTCAACAGAAATAGAAGTAGCAACAGTAAACATTCCTTCTACATCCATATCAAAGTAATGGTTTCCAAACTTTATCTTAAAGTATTTTTTAAAAGAGTAAACATTCCCGTTATAATAGTAATCTTCTGTGGTGATTAGTAAATCAACATAATATCTTCTAGGGCTATAACCACTATCAACATTAATGAGATTCCCCCAACCTTGGTAGATATCATTTTCATAGATCATTGTATACTCTCGAGAAAAGCCAATACTGTTGTAGACTAAAAGAGTAACATTATCTTCTGCGCTAACTTGAGTTATATCTGTTCCATTGGTAAAAGTAATTGTTAGATTAGTTAGTGTCAAATGTGTCCAATTATAAACTATGGTTAAGTTGTTGATAAGTAATTGAAAAGGATCAGCGTTAGTACTAGGGGGTATTTGCTGTTCTCCACTCTCAGTAACTGTAAAGGAGAGAGGAGTTGGAGGAGTATTTTTCTGTTTTTTGATAAGAGTATATTGAGCAGAAGTGACAAGAAATGAACTTGTCAATAAGAGAACAAGTAATATATAGCTGATCCACAAGTTCTTACCATATTTTCTTCTCACTTTGTTTTCACCTCTTTTAGTTGCTGTTTTCATCTTCTTTTCATTTTGGTATTATTAGTTTTCATGTTTATCTGAAGTTTTAATATAAATAAATTATACTATGGCATTATATTGTCAAGGACATACAAATAAGATTCATAGACATAAATAATTTCCCTGCAATTCAATAACTAAAATATCTTCAAATTCTTGTACAAACTGTAGTTTGATTTTGCTATCATAGTTTTATATTTTTTAATGCTACATTTCAGAATCTGTTTTGTCAATACTCCAATAAATTTCAAAAAAGTTGTCTAATCTATTGCTTATATTTTTTCTTCCTTAATAGATGCACGAAACTTATAAGACTGATTGAAATGATAATCAACACCGTCTTATCCCCACTCGTTGTTGGTGTTTCTGTAGGTTGATCAGGCATATAAAAGAGTATATTTGAAGGAGGAGAAATGAACAATTCTTCCTCATAAACAACAAATCCTATTGCATAATAATACCCCGTTTCCAAATCATCAATATTGAGAATAGAATTCCAACGGTACCACCAAAAACTAAATCCTCCCCAAGTTAGTATGACTGTTTTGACATTATAATTAGAAGAATTGAAGATACACCCATAGATAGTACTACTAAACAGAACATAATCAAGATAAATATTTGGTTTTATAGTGATAGAAACAGATATTTGCATTATACTACTTTCATTACTTAAGCCAAGTAGAGGTATTCTAAAAGAGACACTGAAACCTATTTCAAATGAGTCAAGAGTATTATTATAATAATACAATCCTGTTGATACGATTAAATCGATATAATATGTCCCTGGATATTCATAATATAAAATAAATATGTCCTTTCCCCAGCCATTAAATCGATTCAAGTCGTAATCCATTGTATAATTGCTTGAAAAACCCTTATCATTGAAAATTATTAATGTTACATTATCTTCTGCACTTGCATCAATTATCGCTGTATCATTAGAGAATGTAATATTCAGATTCATCACTGTTAAATAAGTAGTATTTTGTGCTATTACTGGAGCATTTATTATTAATTGAAAATCATCAGTTAGTTCATTTGTTAAAGATTTTTCATCTGTTTTGACTTTTCCAGAAGAACTTGAATGGCTCAAAGCTCCCAGTTGGTAAATATTTGAAGCTTCTTGCCTTAAAATAAAAGAAGAAGAACAAATCATAAAAATAGTTAGCACTATTATTGAAATTGAAATTACTCTTTTTTTTCTTCCCATGTGGATGTTCTCCTTATTTTGTTTTAACGTTCCTTCTTCTACACAAATTATCTATGAATTTGAATTAATTAGGGCATAATGTTATCTTTTATATATAAATAGGTTTCATAGGAATCGATTATTCCCCAAGCTACTCTATAATTGCCAGGATAATAACCAAAGCTAGTAGATTCGTCATAAGGATCCAAGGATTCGTATGCCCCTCCACTTTCTGTACCATAATTCTTGGGAGAGTCTCCTTCTGCATCACCAGTATATTTCAATACATCTTGAAGTTGAGAAATAGTTAAAGGATCACAGTATTGTTTCAAGATAGCAGTAATCCCAGAAACAAAAGTGGCAGCATTACAAGAGCCAGCAATTGCATAAATACCTGTATCTGGTTCCCAAGGAATAGTAGTATAATAATCGATAGCCGCTATATCGATACCGTATCCATTGCAGTCTCCTGCAGCATCTCCTTCATCACCTGTTTTTAACTTCCAAGAAGAATCACCATTATCTCTATCATAGACTCCTGTAACTCCTATAACTGTTGATAGAGACGCTGGAAAGCGAGCATAAATTTTTTGTGAAAATGTCATTGCTTGATTAGTTGAAGGAGCAACCGTAATTACTTTGTTATTCCTTCCACCACCATTGGCGATATCATCAAACCAAGCTTCGTAGTCATCAAAATCATATGTTGTACCCCAAAACCAAGAATGCACAATACCTAAGTAACCCTCTACGTAAACCTTGGAGTCTCCCCAAAATAAACTGATTACTTCTATATCATAATTTATATGAATATCATTTTCAGAGATCCATCTTATTGCAGCTAACTCTTTCAAAGGATTCCCTCGATGCTCAACAAACATATACTTTGCATGAGGAGCAATTTGAACTAAAACACTTAAAACACTTGTACCGTGTATATTATCCGTGTTTCCAGCATTTTTAAGTCTATAACCATCCTCTTCATTTCTAATCGCATCCCATTTTGCAGATGCACTTAGTTGATCCCAATTGGAAGTAAGTTTCATAAAACTTGGATTATCTCCTTCCGAGTCTCTATCAAATATAAAGTACTCTACATCTCTGATAACATTAGAATATTCCTTATAGATGGACGGGTGATAGTTGGAGTTAATGACGTCATTATACCCTAGACCATCAATCATCACGCAAATAGTCGCTCCTTGTCCAGCTTTCCCAAGATCATGCAGTTTATCGATTCTCAGGTCATTTATGTCATCTTGATCAGTTGCTGAATAGGTATAAAAGGTTCTAAAGGTGTTGTATTGGTCATAATCAAAAGGTCTAGCTCTAAAACAATTAACTTCTATTTTCAATGTATGTATTTTCGAAGCTAAACCATGGATATTGACATTGACAAATGATTGGGAATACATGCCTTTATAATGGCCATCAATAAAAATCCTCGAAGATTCTAGTAACCAACCAGAACGAACTACTACTCGATAATAGACGTTCACACTTTCCCAATAAGGATATCTTTCATAGGCTGTAGGGGAATAGATAATAACGTACCCACTATCAGCAGCTTCTGCATGTTGAAGAAATGTTGTTGGATACACAATGATTATTAAACTCACCAGAACAATCACAAGCAATTTTCTGGTCTTTTTCGACAATGAAATGTTCATTATTTTAACAACCTCCTATCGTTAAATTAATATCAAATAGGAGTTTACCCACAAACATGCATGATGCGTACTTTCTCACCAATCTGTTCTGTTAACTGTTTGATTTTTTTTATTATTGCATTAACCATTTCTTTATCTCTATATTTTTGCGTTGGCTCTGACAATTTTTATAGCTCCTCAATGCTCTTTAAGAATGCAAAAATAATACAAATAAAAGAGTTCTTTTATTTGACAAAATAATCAAGAATCTTTTTAATCTTATAGAATAATTTATGATTAGTAGACAAATAATTTGAGAGACTGGTTACCTTGAGTTTAAAGGCATTACTTCTTAGTAAAAAAGTTCTGTTCTATTTTTTCTTAGTAATTCTGATTAGCTCTTCAGTAATAACTGTTGTATTCTTAACTCTCTCACCCAATTACACTTCTATAGATCCTATTAAAATCGAATCAGACTCAGAACTGAAAGATTATTCAGTTAGTGGTTCTGGAACAAAAGATGATCCATTCAAGATTGAAAGGTATAAGATTGTCTCCAGTGAAGATTTTGGAATTCGAATTTCTGGAACAACAAAATATTTCATAATTACAAATTGTTACATTGATGTTAATGCATATGGAATCCTTATATCTAGCACCGCAAAAGAAACTGTCTCAATAACAGACAATACTTGTATTAGTTCGTATTATGGAATTTACCTATACAATACTACAGGAACAATTGTTTCAGATAATGTATGTAAAAAGGAAAAGGAAGGTAATTATATTTGGTGGTTTGGGATGCAATTTGGGGGGATTTACTTGTACAAAAACACAAATACCACAGTTTCTAAAAATTCTTGTCTTCAGATGTATGATTTTGGTATATTCATGGAATCTTGCAATGAAATGATAGTTGTAGAAAATACTTGTGAAGATGTAGCTGGGTATGGAATTTATGCTTCTAGGTCTTTTAATGTAACAATTACAAATAATTTGGTGAAGAACAATATAGTTGCCGGAATTGGGTCAGCTAATAATGAATTTATCATAATTGCAGAAAATAATTTCAAGAACAATGGCTTTACATTAAATGATATGTGGCAGTCTGGTTATGATTTTTCCACATTGCAAGTGTTCGACAATACGATAAATGGAAAAAAATTGGGGTTCTTCTATAATTTAACATCTAGTGTTATAGAAGATTCAGACTATGGTCAAATCATTCTCTGTGAATGTACAGATGTAACAGTTAAAAATCAGGTTTTTGAGAATCTTCAAGCAGGTATATCCTTGATTAATTCTACTGGGCTTTGTATAACTCAGAATCAATTTATCAATTGTGGAAATGGAATTTACTCCATTTTTACATCCAATTCAAGTTTTACTTATAACATTTGTAATAGCAACTCTATTGCAGGCATATTTCTAGATTATTATTGTTCTTCTATATTTATAGACTATAATGACTGCAAGAATAATGGATATGGAATTTATTTGTGGTATTCTAGCCTATGTAACATGACATACAATTTGTTAGTCGAGAATACTAGGTATGGGGTGTATATTAATATGAATTCAAAAAACAATAGCGTACATCATAACACATTTGTCGGAAATCATCAAGAGGTTATTCATTATTTTGAGAGTTCTCAAGCTATACAATGGGAACTTGATTATCCTAATTTTTGGTATGATATATTGTCAAATGAGGGAAATTATTGGTCAGACTGGAGTGGTACTGGATACTATAAGATTGATTGTCCAGATGGGGACTTATATGATTTCTATCCCTTGTTAAATCCTTCAAGAAGCTGAAACTAACTATTTTTAAATTGTTGAGTGCTTCTGGAAAATTTCTATATTTAACTTTAGAGAATGGTTATTATTAAATAAGCTAGAGTTTCAAATTATACTATGAAAATACTAGTAACATATCATAGTGTAACAGGGAACACAAAAAAAATCGCAGAAGCAATTTATGAAACTTCATCTGAAAATCATGAAGCTGACTTGAAGGATATGAATGATATATCAATGAAGGATTTTGCAAATTATGATTTAGTTTTCTTAGGTTCAGCATGCCATGATTCTGATTTAGCTCTTCCTGTTTTGCAACTGCTTGAACAAACTCCATCTGCATCAGGGTTTAAACTTGCTGGTTTTGTTACACATGCATCATATACTTCTGAAGCAGGAGAATATGAGAAGAGTATGTATGAACAATGGGCTGGAAAATGCATTAAATCTTTTGAGAGTTTTGCTCATAATAACAATATTAAATTCTTAGGGTTCTTCAATTGTATGGGAATACCTTCGCCACCTATAGAGAAGTTCATTCATGATCAAATTGTTACAGATAAGGAACAATGGTCAATATATTTGGAAATCATCAAAAAGCACCCTGATGAGAACGATTTAGCAAATGCTAGAGAATTTGCTAGGGCCATTCTGGGACAGATTGATTAAATTAAATTCTTTGATACTCTTAGGGGATATACACAGAGAATTTATGCTTTAATTTTTTTTGATTAAAGAAATATGGAAAGTAAGGAAAATCAAATAACATTCTTTATTAACTTTAATGTGAATCACTTTGTTTGGAAATTGAAGAGGTTTAATATATGAAAGTACAAGAATTCCTTCCTGTAACGATAACTTGGGTAGCAATATTGGCACAGATTATACTAACTTTTGCTCTTTGGCCAAATTACTATGATAAATATGGTCTTGTCATCTTTGGATATATATTATGGGGTTTTTCCATCATTTTTGGTGTTCTCCCTATTCTAACATTTAGAAAGCTGGGAGGAGTACCAAAAAAATCCAGTTACATTAAAACTACTAAAATAGTGGATACAGGAATTTATGCGATTGTTAGACATCCACAATTTTTAGCAGGAATTTTTTGGAGTCTTGCATTAGTATTTATCTCACAACATTGGGTAGTAGACATTCTATGTGTACCTGTGATAATAGCAACATATGTTGATTCTCTAAGTGCTAATAAAGCATTAATTGCAAAGTTTGGAGATGATTATACAGAATATATGGGACGAGTACCGAATCTAAATGTACTATGGGGGATAATTTCATTTTTACTTAGCAAGGTTAAGAAAAAAAAATGATTAGATTAATATAATGAAATGTCTCTAATTTTGAAATTCTTCTGGTATATGAACTGTAAATTTACACTCCAATAATAAGAATTCTCAACTTATTTTGTTCTATTTTTGTTTGTAAGATTTATTCTCTCTATTAATAGTTCTGCAAATTCTTCAGCTGCATCCTTACACTCCTTTGAAAGAGGGGTGTCAAAATATAGATCCTTTGGTTGAATACCCACATACATTGTAATTAGATCTGGAACAACTGGTTTGAGAAACTCTTCAAGCATTGTTAAAGACAATGTGTGAGTTGAAAGATGAAAACCACTAGAAACAGCTTCTTTGGGAAAGATTGCAATAGCTCCTGGTATTTCTTTCATATCTGCAGCATCTAAAATAATGATTCTGTCTGGCTCTAATTTTCTAAATTTCCCAAGAAAATGTTCAGGCACTTTTTCACAATAAAAATTTGTTACCCAATCTGGTAGGTTTGCTTCTTGAAGAATAGTAAGGATATACAATCCTACTGCATCGTCTCCATTATCTTCATTTCCAATACCAAGAATTGCAAGCTTAGTAGCATCCTTTAGGAAATCATCAATAGCTTGAATAAATTCTTCAGTAAATTGATTATCATCAGCTGATTCAGGCATTAAAGCTAAACCAAAATAATCGTTCATAAGTTCTTCTTTAGGTAAATAAACAAAAAGTGGTGTATTAACCAAAAATAGCAATGTTTAAATTGGTCTTACATCTTTTGCTTACTAGAAACTGAGTCGATAGCAACGACTAGCCGGGGACCTAGGGCGTCCTTGTACCAGAAGCGCTCTATATGCTGGGGTGAATGCTGTTGCTGAGGCTTCGTTGAGGTTGATACGCCTTAATCGGATGGCGTCGAAGCGCTGCCCTATGAGACTGTGTACACTGGAGGCGATTTCGGAGGAAATCGTTAGAAAGGTTGAAGTCAAAATGAGCCAGGTACGGAAGTAAGCAGCTCTAAGATTGATATGTGGTGCCCATAGCAAGCGGCGTGGAGCTTATGATTAAGAAACGGCTTCTGAAATGGCGTCGAACAACAGGTCGCTATGTTCGGCTCAGTTGTCTATTATTTTTCCCGAAAAACCTATTAATGACCATTCTCTTCTTGAAGAGATTTATAATTTCATAGAAGTGCCATAATGAAGACTGTTTCAGACGAGAAATTTGAAGCAATTGAGAATATATTTCTTACTGGCAGATATTATGAGGCACTAAAAGAAATAGATTCTATAGAACGAAGAAGCGATGTTACGTCTGAGGATAGAGTCTTTTGTTATAAATTAAAAACGCAATTGTATAGTATTTTTCAACCATTTACTAAGGCAATAGAATTTGGTGAAAAAGCTGTTAAAAAGAGTGTGAAAATTGGTAATAAATTCCTTATTATTGATTCAGCTTTTCATCTTGGTAGATCTTTATGCCTTACCGGGAATATTAAAGATGGAGCTGAGAATTTAGAACTAGCCCAAAAAACCCTTGATTCAATTATTGATCAAGAAACACAAGAATACCTCAAAAGGAAAGCCATATTGCAAAGTCATTGTAAGGGGTGGAGAGATGGTTTTGATTTTCTGTTGGAGAAAATGACTCAAGCATTAAAAATAGTAGAAGAAATAGAATGGGATTATGGAAGAGTAAATATTCAGTATGAGTTAGCTTGTCTTTATCAGTGGTATGGAAAATATTCCCAAGCTATCACGCAGTTTGAAATTTGCTTAGAACTTGCTGAGGAATTTGATGTTTTTGAACAAAAAATGGGTTGTTTATCAAGCTTGGGAACAATTTATCTTGACATGGGTGAATTAGAAACATCGCTTGACTATTTAATGAAAAGTCTACCTTTTGCTGAAAAAATGGAATCAGCATACGCGTTATCATTTATTCTTGGGGATATCGGTTTCATACACTGGCAAAAACACGATTTAGATGAAGCTGTAGAATATTATACTAAGTGTACTCAAATGCTTCTAGAAACAGGAAACTCACACCATCGGAGATATTCTTGGATACTTTTTCGATTGATTCTCGTTTTACTAGAACAAAATAAGTTTAAAAAAGCTAAAGAAAATCTAGAAAAAATAAAAGCAATATCTGATTTCCAGAGTTACAGAAAGCAACACCTTAGTCATAAAATCTACAAATTAAGTAAAGCGATTATTCTTAAAGCAATTTCATATGAAAATGATTTAAATGAAATAGTTGATCTACTCAATGAAGTTGCATATGATTCTCTCATTCATAATGAAATGAATAAAATAGCTCTATTTCATTTGTGTGATTTGTACTTTAATAAATTAGTAAAGTCAAACGATTTTGAAATTTTAAGTTATATCAAATTGAAGATTAATGATTTAGAAAAGTTAGCTAGAGAGCAAGATTCTTTCGTTATTCTTGCTGAGGCTTTATTATTCGAATCTCAACTTTCTTTGCTTGAACTAGACACTGAAGAAGCCAAGCTATTATTGAATGATGCACAAAAAATAGCAGAGGAAAAAGGTATCCATAGACTTGCTAATTTGATTTCAAATGCTCATGACAAAATTATTGAAAACCTTGATCAATGGGAAAATGCTTCTTTGTTGCTCCCTGATCTCTCTGAAAGATTGGAATTAACACATATTGAAGATTTGCTGTATGATCTAGTTAGGAATAAATTAATCTACAAAGATGTTAATAAAGAAGAGGAAAAACCAAATGCATTTCTCATATTAGGTCAAGAAGGTACTATTTTATTTTCAGAGATTCTCAACGAAGATTCCTTTGATCCTAACCAAATAGGCCCCATTATATCAAAAATTCAAAATGAAGAAATCAAACATGTATGTACTGTCCCCATATTCGAGAGAGTTAGATACAATGGTTATACTATTATCAAAGTGAAACATGGAACTTTCATTTTTAGTTATATTTTTGTTGGAAAGTCCTTTTTAGCTTCAAGAAAATTTCGAAAATTAGTAAGTGAAGTTCAGAGCTACTCTGAAGTTTGGAGGAACCTACTACCAAAATTTGAGAGCAAACAGCAATTGGTACTTGATGACCGCATTCAACTTTCAACATATTTACAGAAGATGTTTTTGGAATGAAAAAAAAAATTAGCAGTGAAACTAATAAGTTTCACATAAAATTTCATAGTATTTGCTTGGATGGCTGCAACTTGGACAATTGTCTGGTGGATGTTCTCCTTCGTGAACGTGACCACATTTCTGACAAACCCATGTAACCTTCTCAGCTTTTTTGAAAACAGTTTTACCTTCAATTTGTGCTAAAAGCTTCTTGTAGCGTTCTTCATGATGCTTTTCTGCATCACCAATAGCTCTTAATCTATCTGCTATTTTTGA
Organism: Candidatus Heimdallarchaeota archaeon; assembly: GCA_021399345.1. Taxonomy (GTDB): domain Archaea; phylum Asgardarchaeota; class Heimdallarchaeia; order Heimdallarchaeales; family Heimdallarchaeaceae; genus UBA460. The sequence continues at coordinate 16,696 of JAAFKI010000022.1, read as the reverse complement.
AAAACCTTCCTTCTCTGCAACATCAGCAAATTCAGGGTACATAGTTTCATATTCATAATGTTCCCCAGCAATTGCTGCTTTAAGATTAGCAATGGTGTTATCTAAAACCAACGGTGCTTCAGCATCAACTGTAATAGCTTCTTTTGAGAATTTTAATTTCTTTTTAACTTCTTGAATCATACGGAAGTTCCATTTGGCATGTTCTCTTTCGTTATCAGCTGTTATAAGGAATAGATTTGCGATTTGCTCATATCCCTCTTTACGTGCTATTTTTGCATACATGGTGTATCGGTTTCTTGCTTGACTTTCTCCAATGAATGCTTTAGCTAGATTCTTTAATGTCTCACTCATTTTGATTTCCTCATAAACAATAGTTTGAGTAACTATAGTACGGAAAAAGATTCAGTTTATATTTCTTTTTCTTGTTGTTATACTTCAGAAAAAGTGAAAATTATTTTAGTTCTTTAATGGATTGAACTTTATCCTTCAACCAGCAACCCCTACATAAGTCACTGGCTGTTGCTTCACCACATTTTGTGCAATCCTGCATTTTTTTACTTGTTGGAATATCATTAACCAATTTCAATAACTTATCTAAACCCCTAACAATATTGAAGGATAACATGGGTTGCTTTTCTTGAGTTTTAAAAATGAAATCTCTAACATCTCCTCTATATGCTTCAACTGCATAAGGGCAAGGAATTTCTTGATATTCTAAGTCATTTAAATAGCAATACATGACAATCTCAGCTTGAGGAGTTGTGCGAAAAGGTTTTGCTCTGGGAACTAAGCTGTGATGTATTTTTCTTGGTTTTGGATCTAACCTTACTAGTCTTTGAATATCTCCTCTGATAATGTTAAGAAGTACAGTTTCAGCTTCATCCTCAAGATTATGCCCGGTTAGTAAGACATCTGCTCCTACTTCTTTTGCAGCTTTGTTCAGAATTTTTCTTCTTAGAATACCACAATATGAACAAGCACCATACTCTCTATCTTTTCCTCTCTCACCCAAAATCTCGATTATATTATCAAGATCATAACCAAAATCATGTTTGAAGGAGAAAACATGATGTTCAATATTTAGTCTTTTAGCATTCATTTTAGCGAAGTGTAAACCTTCATCACGATAGTTTTCTATACCTTCATCAATAATAATAGCTACAAGATTACTTTCAGGAAAATCTTTCTCAATTCTAGACATGATATCTAAAAGAGCTATACTATCTTTACCCCCTGAAACACCTATGGCAATCCTATCTTTTCTTCCCAACATCTTATATCGGGTAATGGTCTTCTGAACTCGTTTTCTCATTTGTTCATTGAAATGTCTAATGCAAAGAGCTAGTTTATCGTACTGCCTAACATAAACTGTTTGTTCTCCACAAAGAGTGCATTTCATATTTTTCACCTAAAATACCATTGATAGTATGAGATTCACAGCTATTAAACAAATAGAAATAATTCTTGCAACATTTAACAACTTTTTCCCTTTAGGTTTATCAGGATATTTGTTCATAAGATAAGCTTGCAAAATCTTGTCCCCATCTGTCAAAAATAAGGGTAGTGTATTCAAAAATACAGCCATTATACCGATATTTAAGGTATATAAAATTTGCATGTTCCAATAATAGGGGAACCAAATTGATTGTCTTCCCGATTTAGGGGGATAATAATTGTAAATGTTTATACCAAGGAAGATTCTGTCTGTACTATTTTTACTGGAAGACGGATTGTCTGATGTAGGGATAAGAGCTCTTGTAGGTTTATCGAGTAAACTTACGAAAAACAAACCAACCCCTAAATTCTCTGCAATAGCTCTATGGTAATCTTCAACATTATTTATCTGGTAATAGATGACCTGTTGTGTTGAGGAATTATAGGCTCCAATAGTTGTGATAACATCTCCTCGAACTATTCCAACCATATCAGCTGGGTAACCATCATATACATTAGTGATTAGCGCCCCGCTAGGATCAGTGTAACCTATAGATACTATTAGTGGTGATAGAAGGTATAATGCTACAAAAAAGACTGAAAAAACTGCATTAATAGCAGATCCATTAAGAAAAACTCTAATTTTGCTTTTCAGATTAGCTTTCTCAACCTGTTCTCTTACTAACTCAACAAACCCTCCGAAGAATACAAGCACAATAAAAATTCCTGAAGATTTAATCTTAATTCCTTCTCTATGTGCCATCACTGCATGAGCTATTTCATGAGGAATAAGAACTAATAATATTGGTAAAATAAACAACAAAGCCATTTTGAAATCTATCGTTACACCAGGAATTATAAGCTGAAAACCTAAACCAGCAGGTGAATTGAATATAATTAAGAATGGGTTCACTATAAAGAATCCAAGTAATCCTAGAGTGATAATTCCTGTTAATATCTTACCAATATCATAAAGGATTTTCCAAAATCTTTTTCCTTTCTCTCCCATCTTTTCCAATATTTTATTGAAAAACTCTGTTCTGAATATTATTCCAATAGGTAATATATGTATGCCATATTTCTGTAAATTTAAGACTTTAGCTAAATAGGACAACAGCAAAAAACCTATTATAACAAATAGAACGATTTGGAAAGTTGTAAGCATAATTGACCCTTTCGCTATGGTTGATGGTTTAGTTATAAAAAACTGTTCTTTCATAATTAATTAGTAAACTTCTACCAAAACTGATACTTTTTATTATGACATTTTTACTTTTTCAAGATGAGAAAAATCTCCAAATGGCATGAAAATAAGGTTGTAGGGAAACCAACCAAAGGATGCCAACTTTGTTCCTTAGGCGCAAAATTAGTCTTATATATCACAGGAGAATGTCATTCAAATTGCTTTTACTGTCCTATAATGAAAGAAAGAAGACAGGATATAACTTTCGCAAATGAACAACAAATCACTACAATTAATCAAGCAATAGCAGAAGCAGAGATTATGTCAGCTTTAGGAGCCGGAATCACAGGGGGTGATCCCGCTGTTACTCTTGAAAGGGTTAATGAATACATAAGTGGATTCAAAAAGCATTTTGGAGAAGATTTTCATTGTCATCTTTATACTTCCCATTCTCTTAGTTCAAATCAAATGAAGATTCTTTTAAGTTCAGGATTGGATGAAATAAGATTTCACCCACCACGTTTGATTCTTTCTGAGAAGATAAAAAAATCATTAAAAATAGCTAAATCTTTTGATTGGAGTGTGGGAGTAGAAATTCCTGTAATTCCTGATTATAGGCAAAAAATTATTGAAATAATAAATTTCGCAATTGATATTAATCTAGATTTTGTTAACCTAAATGAGTTAGAGATAACAGATGCAAATATTGAAATTCTTACAGAAATGAATTATATTGCAAAAGACAGTGTAAGCGCTGCAGTAGAAGGTAGTAAAGAATTAGCTATGGATATTTTACAAAAATTCAAAAAATCCCCAATTTCTATTCATTATTGTTCTTCAAGATATAAGGATAAAACACAGCTTAAAAACAGATTAGTACGAAGAGCTAACAACTATTCTAAACATTTTGATGATATTACAGAAGAAGGACTGATAGTTCGAGCCAAAATCGTAGTTGATAATATCAATTCTATTAATTTGATCATAAATTCACTTAATTCAGAATATGGTTTCAGAGAAGAAGATTATGATATAGACGAAAAAACCAATACAATATTTCTGAACTGGTTGGATACAAAACGGATAAGTGAGGAGCTAAAGACAAAGTTTGCTAAAGTCATTTCAAGTATTGAAATTATTCACCAATATCCTTATCCAGAAGGGATTATTACTTACTTAGAACCATTGTGATAAAATCAATCTCGTAGTTGGTATCTGAGAAGAGCTGCTAGTCCACCTAATTTGGAAAGTTGTTCTCCGGATTCATGATTAATTGACATAATAACAGTTTTTCCACGCTTTTGTGAATTAGTATCAACCATTTCATCAATAATTCTTCTTTTTTCAAGGTCTTCTATACTGATCTGATCATCACTAATAAGTAAAGTTTCAATTGCCCCCATATCTAAAGCTCTCTTCACATTATCTAATCCATAAGTTACAGTTCCTGTATCCTGGCCTAATCTTTTTAGTACTTCTTCAATTAATCTGGTTTCATAAGCAACACGTTGTTCATTAGCAATTTTTTCTGGAAGTTTTGTGGAAAGTACTTCCTTTAACCCAACTCTACCTCCTGTACTTACATGAACTCGGGTAACTTTCTCGAACAAAACTTGATCTCTAGTTTTAATAAATTCATAGAAGTTTTCAGGAGTAAATCCTGGACCTGCTAGAATTATGATTTGTGATTCATATTGTTTGACTGTATCTTGTATTAATTGAAGAACATCAGCAAAGAACTGACCCATTTCACTGGAATGTTGCTTAACATCACTAAACTTCCTTGTGACTGGAGAACTAAATTCAGAAATAATTTTAGTTGAAAATTGTGTAACTAGAGCAATACAGACACTATTATCTTCGATTGTCACAATTACAAGTTTAGCTAACATTGATGCCTTTTCTATATCCTCTATAACTTTTTTCTCCATATGGGTCCAATTTGTCTTTTCAATGCGAACTTTTTCCATCAAAGATAATGAAATAGTATGATAACTTCCTAGAGATATTAGGTCATCAGGACCATCAATTACTGTCCCCTTGAATCTTAAATTATCTCCAAAACCATGAAAAGCAAGTTCTTCTACTTCTACTTCAAGTGTCATTTTGACTCTTTCACCAGTATCTGCTCTCACCCCGTCATCCTTTCTTCTCAATCTTCTAGATGTGGAAGCTCTGACCTTATCGCCTTGCTTTAAGATTCTATAAATACCATATAAATCATCAATGTTTTCAGGGATAAGCTCAATTATTCCATGCTTATAGTCCTTTTTTAGTATCTTCATTTCATCATCAACTTCAAATTGATTCTAGACTCACCATTTCTTGTTTTCTTTATTTTTGATCTTTATGTTTTTCTTCACCTATAAGAGCGTAGAAATCTGTTCCTTTTGATGTAAGATTTTCGACAGTTATTCGATAGCTACCCCCCTTGCTTTGAGTTAGAGATTCTGGTACAGATAGAAAGATGAAATCCATTCGCTTACCTACGAATTTGACAGCAACATATGGTTCAGCTCCTAGTCTGTCTGCAAATTCTACTAAACCTTGTATCTGCTCCTCTTGGATGTAAAAAACTTCTTGACGACTTGTTTTGATTTCAATAGCCAACAACATTCCCTTTTCAGCAGAACCTGCGAAAACGTCAGGTCTAGGCATTTTACTTGTTCCTGATGAAGAAGGGGCCCTCATAACTGCAAATCCATAATCCCAGAATCTATTCACCAATACTCTTTCATAATCCGCAGCTCTTTTTTTACTCAAATTCTTCATCTCAATATATCTATGAATATGAATACTACAACATGTCCATTTTAAAACTTGTTTCTGAAAAGGTTGTTCAGAAAAGTAAAAAAACTAATTAGATTAATTCAATAAAACCTAGAATTTCCCTAAGTTTAATCTTGATTAGTTGTACAACAAAAAAAACTTGTGATAAGAATGAATGAAAATTCGTCCCACATAAGACACATGAGAGAAAATGATATCTTAAAGGTATACGAAATAGAAAGAAAGAGCTTTCCATACCCATTTGGTGAGGTTCTAATTCACAATATCTATTTTGGTGCTCCTGAATTGTGCTTTGTAATTGAATATGATCAAGAAATCGTGGGATTTTTGCTAGGAGGATATATCCCCGTTGAAAAACAAACACACATATTTTCAATAGCTATTCTAGAAAATTATCGCGGAACGGGTTTTGGAAAGAAAATTCTATTACATTTTCTTGAGCGATCCTCTTTATTGGGATATCCAAATACAAAACTAGAGGTTAGTGTTGATAACGCAGGAGCCATTAAGTTATATGAGGAACTAGGGTTTGAGATTGTATCTCGAATTAGAAAATACTATCAAGATAATTCTGATGCATTTTTAATGATTAGAAAAACTGAATGAATTTCTTCAGAATCCTCGGATATTTTCGAAGCTTGGTTACCTAATTATTTCCTTTAAAACCTCTGTTGCATATGACCCCTTTTTTAATTCAAAACTTAAGATTGCCTTAGTTTTTCCTGTATTTATCTCATCTTCTGCAATTTCATCGATTTTCAGATTGTATACTTTCATTCCTAGTGCTCGATATGAGCCCCCTCCACCTAATTTCATTACTATGGGTCTATTGAAGTCTTGCATTGAAACTTCTTCATGTTTAAGAATTTTAGAATGAATCTCTTCTGTTTGTCCAGATAATTTAGTTTTATTACCAATTAGGGGAGCTAATACTGTATTATCAGCAGCTTTTTCTCCATCTATAGGTTCACTAAGATCTTTTGAGTATTTTTCATATCTGATTTTCAGATACTTATTGAAAATATAGGATTGATATGCATGAATGAACAACTTTTGGAATTGTAATGGCAGAGAAAAAAAAGCTTGTTTATGGTTTTTATGCTTTTGAAGTTCTCTTAGCATTTTCCTTTCAATATGCATGTGTTCTGGAATAATTTTAAGAACCTCTTGAGGATTTTCTGTTTCCAAATACAATCTTCTTGCTTCAAGTGCTTCTTGAGATTCGTCTTCATAGCACTTTCCAATATAAACTTTCAGCGCTTCTTTGATATTCCCCAAAATTAGCTTTTCTCCAACTAAATGGGTTATTGGTCTGATTGTTCCAAATCTTTGTTGACCAAAACTATTCAGTAAATACCCTAAATCATTAATTTCACTAATTTTATCTTCTAGTTTAATTTTAGTTTGTGCCATATCTGTAAGTATGTCTCTAATAGTGATGTGAAATGCATTTCCCCATGAATTTCCGAGTCTAATCTCATTGATCCTAAAACATAGTGATTTTGTTTTGATTTTGGGAAGATTAATCTCTTTCAGTTTTCCTTCCTCATATTTTTTCTTCACACCCCATAGAGAAACTCTTTGTGCAGTAAAAGCTCGTTTATCTTTTGTTCCTGCAATACTCAAATCATTGCGCTTGACCTTCCATAAATTGGCTATCCAATCTAAAGCTGCAGAAGTATCAATATTATTTTTTATGAGAACAAAATGAAGGAATAATCCTTTCTTTCCAGGAAGCTTATGGGTTTCAATTCTAGGATCTAGTGTGTGAGTTTCATCAATTTTTTCGCATACAATAAAATCTTCAGAACGTTGTTTAATCTGACCGTTTATTCCTTTTTTCCTTGTTATTGTTGGAACGAGTAAGTTGTCAGAGTTCAAGATTCCGCACTCCTTGTTTTAATCTAAAGTAATGATAAATCTGCTGATATTTTATCAATTAGCTCTTGTCTTGAAGGACCAATACTGATTACTGTTGTTGTACCTGGTGGTAATTGTGTGAGCCCCGCATCATTGATTATTGCATATGGTAAATCTGATTTTCTCGCAAGTTCTGCTAGTTTGTGTATATCTTCTTGAGAACTTACTTTAACTGTGATTTTCTTTTGTCCTTCTCTTAACCAATTATCCGCCCAATCCGGATAATATTTTTTAGTTTTTACGTAAGCAGATACTGATCCGTGGGCTACTTGAACAGCTGTTTTTCCTTTAGACATTTTCAAATCAGTTCGAACAGCTATAACTTGCTTGTACTTGAAACTCATGCGAATGATATATATAATTTGAGTATAAAATATTAGCGATTTATATTCCAAAAATAGATTTTTTCTTGTTTAAGTAGGAAAAAAATCCTAATTTCATCTAATGCTCTCATTTTACTCTTTTTTTCTGTTGCATATTATACAAATTCAATGTAAGCTTCTGTGCCCAAAACAGAAGTAACTGTTTGGACAATAACTTCCTCAGGTATAGGAAGTTTATCCTTAAACTGCTTTCCTATTTCAATTTTGTATTCTTTATCACTGTGAGGTGGAATATATAAAGTTGACAAATTGACTATTGGAATCGGATCTAGTAAGCTTTCAATTAATTTTTTAGGATTATTTGTTTTTTCAAGAAAGCGAACTTCTTTGTGTGTATTTTGTTTTATTTTGTCCACTATTTCAGGAGAGGATAAAATATCAATATCCTGTTTTCTTGTTATTATCATGACAACATCTGAGAGTTCATATGATGAGTAGAAAGAGATATTTTTCAGATTTTTATTTGATTTAGATGCATCAATTATAATCTTTGAAATTTCAATGTCAATATCTGAGATTTTCCCATCTCTGTAAAGTTGTTTACATTTTCTACACAATGTATTAGTCTGTGCATCGATAACACAAATAGGTAGTTTCACTTAGAGAACACCAATTATTGATTTTATTACAGTCAAATATCATTGTTTTAAGACTTGTGAATAATGCGTATTATTGTGTAAGTTACTAGATTTTTAATAAGAATAGAATCTGAGTAAAAAATTAGATTAATCCTCTCTCCATGAGAACTTTAAACTCATCCAAAGTTAATGAGTTACCATCTTTATACTTAACTAAAATTTCTTCAGCTTTGGTATCAAGTATGTGATCTCTGGCTCTCCTAACTTCTGATTTTCTAGCTTTTCTTGCAGCTTGAATTTCAGCTCCAAGTTCATTTGATAGTTTCTTAACTTCACCTGTTAAGCCATCAAGCTCTTTTCTTATTCCGCTGATAGCAGAACTTAAAGCAATAACTTCAGCATGAGATTCATCAGATTCAACTTTGACTTTCCTAGCATTTTTTGTAGCTGCAATCATTTTTTCTTGATGGATTTGCGATTCTTGGGCTAAGGTTGTAACACTAGTATGATAAGTTTTGATTTCAGTTTGCATATGTCTTAACTTGTTTTTAATATCTCGAAACTCACTTCTTAAATCTTTAAATTGCTCCAGTTTTTCAAACTCTGAACTCAGCTCTTCAAGTTGAGTAAGTGTTTGTTTCTCCATCTCTTTTGTTAAAAATGGTGTTGTTTCAAGTTGTCTTTCAAGTTTGCGAATTCTATCGCCCACACGTCTGTTTTTAGGGACACTTATATTTTTCATTTGGGAGCCTAATTCTACAATTCTTTTCCCAATTTTATCAGCATCTTCACGTAAAATATCTCGCATTTGCTTACGAACTTGGACTTCTTCATTGATCTGATCTCTCTTCTCTTTTGATGTGCGAGCTTCATCAAAGAGTTCTCTAGCTAATTTGTTATTTTTGTCTCTCTGACTGCGCAATTCATTTCGTTTATTGTTCAGCTCATGAAGTTTGTCAATTAGCTCTTTTCGTTTTCGTCTAAGAGAAGTAAGATTTGTTCTCTTTTCATCAAGGCTAATTTCTTCGCTTTCGGTGCTCATTAGTATATCACATTAAATGAATCAAAGTGTTTCCTACTTTTTGTACTTGATTTATCTACAGAGATTATAAATTGCATTTAAATCTTATGACAACACAGTATGGACTTTTATTACAGAATTGAGTGCCTGAATTGTATCTATTTCTTATTGGATCTTTTCATTCTGAGCTCTTTTGACCTGCATTTACGGCATTTTGTAGCGTTTACAGGGTTGGTTGCATAACACTTTCGACAAACTTTTTTCTCCATAATATGTGCTCGTGCGATAGCTCTGTATTCCGGATTTGTAACTGGCATTAAGGCCCACCTCAATTATTCTGTTCTTTGCTCCTAACATTCGAATAAAAGCATTTCTATTACTCGCAAAAGCTACTTTTATTTCTAGTTTAAAGATTATTACTAAATGAATCTATATTTCATTTTCTCTTTTGTTTGACTCAGAAGAGCTTCTAATTCGTTCCATTTATTTTCGTCTTTTTTCAACAATATTTCTTCTATTTCTCTCTTGTAGTCCTCAAGGTCTTTAATATCAGCAATATATCCATTAATAGAAATTTTTTTGGTTTCAATTTCATGAGGTATGTCATCAAATGAAATACTATTATCAGAAAGAGAAATGTGTCCTTCTTCCTTGGCTGCTACTAATTTAGTAATTTCTTCATCAAACTTCTGTATTCGAGAATTTATTGATAAAATTCTTTGATTAATCATAACAATGGTATCTTTAGATCTAGAAATCAGGGGATTCTTTTCCTTCTTCTTACTCTTTAGTAAAATGACTACAATAACTAATATGAGCAAGCACCCAAATCCTACTCCCAATCCAATATTTAATCCCAAGTTCATTTTTCTACATTATATGACTACATTTGTACTTATTTAAACTTAAGCAAAAATATCTTCGCAACCTTGCTTATGATTCAACTCCAGAAAGTTCTATGTAGAAAGTTTGTGTTATATGGGAACTTTTTTAATTCTAACACTTTTATGTTTACTTGAACTGAAGAACGAATAGTTCAGCATTTAGAAATTACAGGTAAAAAATACGCCTGCAATAATAATGTGAGTTCAAGTTTGCAAGAAAACTTGGATGGATTAAAACTCACACATCCTATCATGATCATAATATTAAATGACTTCTAAGTCATATCATTATCACACAAAAGTGTATTACATGCGTCGGAAAAATACTCTCAATGAGTTTGAGAAATAACGGTAGTAGGGTAAGGGACAGTAAGAATCCATCTTTTTTCTTGTAATCTTATGCAACTATGCAACAAAGTAAAATAATAGGTGAAATTAAATGGGTGCAAAAACAGATACTTCAACAACAAAATATGAAATAAAAGCATCTTTTGAAATTGATGGAGTCGTTGAGAAGCCTGACATAATTGGAGGGATTTATGGACAAACTGATGGGCTTTTGAGTGAGAATCTCGATATTCGCGAACTCCAAAAAACTGGAAGAATTGGAAGAATTAGTGTTGAACTTAGTAGCAAAAAAGGAAAAACTACTGGGAGAATAATCATCCCATCAAGCTTATCCCGAATGGAAACTGCAATATTAGCAGCTACTCTCGAAACTGTTGATAGAGTAGGACCTTGCAGCTCCAGTGTAAAACTAGAGGAAATCATTGATGTAAGAGTCAGTAAGCGTCAAACTATTGTTGATCGTGCTTCTGAAATCATTCGTGAATGGGATCAAAATGTTAGTCCTTTTTCATCATCAATTAGCATGGGAATCAAAAAATCTTCAAAATCAAGTCAAGTTGTTAGTCTTGGAGATGAAGGGTTTTCTGCTGGACCTGGATTTGAAAAACAGAAAAAAACAATTCTTGTTGAAGGTAGAGCCGATGTTATAAATCTTCTAAAATTTGGTGTTGATAACACAGTAGCAGTTAACGGGACAAGCATACCTCCTCAATTAATTGATTTAATTGCAAAAAAAACAGTTACTGCTTTTCTAGATGGTGACAGAGGTGGAGATTTAATTCTAAAAGAATTACTCCAAGTGTCCCATGTTGAATTTGTAGCTCGAGCTCCAAAAGGAAAGGAAGTCGAGGACCTCAATGAAGCGGAAACTAAGAAATCCTTGAAAGAAGCTGTTCCATTAGAAAAAGCAGTTTTCTTAACTGGGAGAGATGCTGATGTTACAGTTAAAGAGTTTCTTGATAAATCAAAACCTCAGAAAAAGAGACTAAAGAAGTTTTCATTGTCCAAAAGAGAAACTGAAGTAAAGAAACCAAAACCTACAACTAAAAAGGTAACTCCAGCTAAAACTGCAAAAACTGAAACCGTTAGAAAAGATACCAAAGTTGTAAAAGATATTGAGCAAAAAGTTACTCGAAAACCTTCTACCACTAGACCAACTTCAACAACAAGAAGACCATCGCAGGCATCAACACGTACTCGATATGATTCTCGTTCTGGAACTCGTCCTAGTTCTCGTCCTAGTTCTCGTCCTAGTTCCCAATCTGGTTCTCGTCCTAGTTCTCGTCCTAGTTCCCGATCTGGTTCTCGTCCTAGTACTCGAACATATGATCGTGATCGACCGACAACTAGTCAACGTCCTCCTAGGAGAGAAATACGAAAAGTTGAGCTGCCTGAATACTTAACAAATGCAGTTAAAGAAGTTAAAACAAAACTGGAAGCCATTGTTTTTGATGAAAAACAGAAAGAAATTCTCAGAAGCTCAGCAGCAAAAATATTTGAATCCTTAGAAAAAATCGAAAAAGGTAGTACTCTTGTTATTGATGGTATAATAACTCAAAGACTAATAGACCGTTCTGATGGAAAAGGAATTAAAACTGTAATTGGGGCAAGAAAAGGAGAAATTTCTAAAAAACCAACTAGTTTGAAGATAATTGAATTTAAACAAATTTAATTCTTCCTTCTTTTTTTATTTTTTGACATAAGGTTTATGAGTTTGAAAAACAATTCAGAAATGAGACGATGTTCTTGGAATATCTTTAACTCAAACCAAGAGTTTTTTAAATAGAATTACGTTAGGGCAGATGTTCTCAATAAATACGCTAATAGTTTTGGTGAGTGTCAATGTCTATTGAAGAAAGAATAAAACTAGTTACAAAAAATACTGAAGAAGTTATCCTTGAGGAAGAAATTAGAAAGATTTTGGAAGAAAAAGAAAAACCAAGAGCTTATATTGGATACGAACTTTCTGGTCTCGTTCATCTAGGAACAGGTATTATTTGTGGTAATAAAATCAAAGATTTGATGAAAGCAGGTTTCGAAGTAATTATTTTCTTGGCTGATTGGCACAGTTGGATTAATAACAAACTGGGAGCCGATATGGAGAAGATTCAACTTGCAGGAGAATATTTTAAGAAAGCCTTTGAATCACTTGGTGTAAAAGGGCCAAACGTCAAATATATTTGGGCTTCAGAACTAGCTGAAAAAATTACTTACTGGGAAAAAGTTATCAGAGTTGCGAAAGCTAATACCCTTACTAGAGTTCTTAGAACACTTCCTGTGATGGGAAGAAAAGCTGAAGGTGAAATAGAATCTGGTTTTATCTATTATCCAGCTATGCAAGTAGCTGATATCTATGATATGGAAATAGACTTAGCATATGGAGGAATGGACCAAAGAAAAGCTCACATGCTAGCTCGTGATACCGCTGAAAAGCTTGGAAGAACAAAACCAAGCTGTATTCATACACCCCTATTAACAGGATTACAAGGGATAGGAAAGAAGATGGATGCGGATTCTGTTCCAGATCTTGCAGATCAGATAGATGCTAAGATGAGTAAATCCAAACCTGATACCTGTATCTTCATACATGATAGTGAAGAGGAAGTTGTAAGGAAAATCAAAAAAGCTCAGTGTCCACCTAAACAAGTTGCAGGAAACCCCATTACAGAAATGGTTCAATTCATTGTCTTTGATATGTTTAATCAATTCAAAATTGAAAGAGACGAAAAATTTGGTGGAGATCTTATATACAACTCATATGAATCCTTTAAGGAAAGTTATTTAGAAGGAGCTATTCACCCATTAGATCTTAAAATGAGCTTAGCTAAAATGTTGAATGATATTCTAAAACCTTCAATAGAATATTTCGATAAACATCAAGATTTAGTTGAAGAAGTGAAAAGTCTTTGACTTAATTTTTCTTATTTTTCTTTTGTATAAGACAAAAAACTTCAATACTTATTGAAATAATGTACAACTGCCTTTATCGAGGACTTTCTAGAGATGGCATTAGCCAACAAGGAAAGAAAGCGCAATTAAAAGGCAATAGGCTACCATACGGGCTCCTGTTGAGTAGAGTGAGACATTCTACACTGTGAAACACGGTCAACCCTGGTAGACAACAGTTGCTCCTGAGGCGCTCAGCTAACTGATGTGGGTGAATCCCTTAAAATGATGTTTAGAGTTAACCTCGGGGGCATTATATCTGTTTTAAGAAGCAATCAGAATAAATAAATAATTACTAATTAATCAACTAATAACTAGGGGCAGTGATCTAGCCTGGTTATGATGTCTCGCTCACACCGAGAAAATCCGCGGTTCAAGTCCGCGCTGCCCCACCAATTCTAGAAGTTGTGCTGCAAAAATGGCTCTTAATTCAGAAAAGAAACAATTCTCATTTATAGATCTTTTTTCAGGATCAGGGGGGTTCAGCTTAGGTTTTGTTCAGGAAGGTTTTGAAGATAAATTGGCGATAGAAATTGATGAAAAAGCAGCCCAAACATATAAACATAACTTTCCGAATTCGAAGGTTTGGGTTAGAGATATTCGTACAGTTCACGGTTTAGAAATAATTGAGGAAGTGAAAGATTCAGTTGACGTTGTTTTAGCTTCTCCTCCTTGTGAACCCTTTACAGCTGCTAATCCCAAAAGAAGAAAGTCTCCCTTAGAGCGCTTTTATGACACACCTCAAGGGGATTTGATTTTTCATGCAACAAGAATTATTGGTGACCTTTCCCCAAGTTATTTTGTAATCGAAAATGTGGTTCCAATAGTAGATTCAGAAGGCAAAGAAATTATCAAAGAGGAATTTAAATCCATAGGGTATAACAAGATACATTTCAACTTCCTCTCTTCTGAAAAGCATGGCTGCCCAAGTTATCGGAATAGAGTATTCATATCAAATGTTTATCTGGAAATGGTTTCTCAGAGAAAGAAAAAAGTTGAAGAGGTTATGCTAGATTTACCTTCACCTTCTTATCCAAATGATGTCCCTAATCATTTTAGAATTCCTTTTGCAAAACAGGTGAAGAATGAAGGAATTGGGATTCGAAAAGGACATGCAGCTGTTTACTTCAAGGGGGCATCACGGGAAAACAGAAATTGGACTAAGTTGGATGAAAAAGATTTGGCTCCAACAGTAATGGGTAAATCGAGGTTTATCCATCCTCTTGAGGATAGGCCCTTATCTGTGAGAGAGCAAGCTAGATTGATGAGTTTTCCTGATAGTTTTATTTTTACAGGTTCTGTTGAGGCAATGTTTAACCAGATTGGAGAAGCCGTTCCTCCTATCATCTCAAAACAGATTGCTAAAATTATTCGAAGCAAATTAGAAAAATAGAAAAAAACAGTGAGTAAAAAAAAAAGAAATCTAGATGGATGCAAAAATCTCACTAAATCGAGAGAAGATTGATGCAAGGGGGGTATCTAGAATTCTGTGAACAGTCTTTTGAACTTTACTTACAGAAAATAAATCCTTGGTTGACTTTACTAATCCCTTATTGCTTACTGTAGTAAAAGAATCCTTTACTAGCCAAAACAACTTTTTTTCCCCTCTTCGTCCTATTATTTCCTCTGTATCTATTAGAAAAGTAGAATCTTGTGATATGAACCAAAGAGAACTAGGCTTGTAGGTTTGGATCATTATACCCTCTCTTTCTTCGTAGGAGATATATTCTTCATGAACAAGTTGAACTCTATATTTTTTAATTATCTCCTCATGAGGGGAAATATCTTCCAACGGTTGAATTTCTTTTACATGGTCTGGACTAAGAAAAGGTAGTTTGACAGGAAAGAGGAGCACATTCGAATATGTTTCTTCAACAATTTCTCCTACTGCTCCTTCATGTGAATGAACAAGTAAATCAGCGATAATTCCAATGGGTCCTTCAAGTAGGAACCCTATTTGTCTGTTTTTCTTCTCATCGAAAACTGGAAGAAGGATTGTGTTTTTAGATAAGGAAATTTTAACTTGTTTGTTATTGAAAGTATATTCAAAGCTGTGGGTTATTTTCAAAGGTCGGTTTTTAATGTTCAGTCTCATCTAAGTTCCTCCTAATTTCCTAATCCTCAATATCTATGTCAATTTCTTCTTCTAATTGCTTTTCACGAAGATAAATCATCTCTGCAAGTTTAAGAGCCTCGATTCCCAGTTGAGTAATTAAATAACGTCCTCTAATAGCTTCACGAGTAATGAACCCTTCATCTTGCAGGATGTCTGTGTGGTGTTTGAAAGTACCTCCACGTAATCCTGTATCTTCAGAAAGTTCCTTTTGATATTGGGGCGAATCTTCTAGAATCTTCAATAACTTAAGTCGGTTCTTGTCGCCTAAAGCAGAGAGTAATTCTGATGCATTTTCGTAAAACTTCTCAAGTGCATCAATGTCTACTTTCCCGTTAGAGTGAATCAGATCTATATCGTTTGCTTTGTCTCCAATGCTTAAAACTTTTCTAACACCCTTTTTTCCTTCACCAACAGCTGAACGGAGAGATGATTCCAAATTCTTTCCAACAGAGTTAACAACTTTGGCTACATACTCTGTTATAGTACCCTCCGAATCATAATCTTTGGATCCTATGATAACTCTAGGACCATGACCTCTTTTTTGAGCAGCACGTATCTTACCTGCTCTTCTTTGAAGTCTAGCAAATTCTCTTCTAGTTTGAGCAAGCTCTGATCGTGTTCTACTCAAATGAGTCATGGAACCCATAAGTTCTTTTTCTGCTTCATTGAGTTCTCTCTCAGTTTCTACTTGTTTATTGATATCATTATCTTTGTAAGCATGTTCTAAACGACGTTGGATTGAAGAAACACCTCTTCTAGCTTCATCAACACCTTTTCGAGATTCATCAACTTCTCGTTGAGATTCAGCAATACTTGTTCGTGCTTCGTCAACATCGTGTTTCATATCTGCATAATCTTCATCCGATAGTTCTACAGCTCTAGTAATTTTTTCAGTTTCTTTCTCCAAAAATTTATGCATATCTTTTGATATTTTTTCTGAAACCTTCTTAGCTGTTTTCATTCCCTCTTCTGAAGCCTTCTCAACTTTCTTCATAATAGTTTTCATTTTATCTTTGAACTCATCAGAGTCCCAATCAAAATCGAAATTAAATTTGAAATCATCTCCTGAAAACAAAGGCTTGTCAGGTTTGTC
>JAAFKI010000021.1 GCA_021399345.1 Candidatus Heimdallarchaeota archaeon | reverse complement strand
ATTAAACCACTTTATTCTAGTGATTAGATACAGGACTACTTTTGCAAATTTCAAAAACATTCTAAATTTGCTAATTTTAATTGCTTTAATTTCGGTTTTTTCTTCCATTTGTTTCACCATTAATTACTATTCTAGACTAGGCTTCAAAAAATTGTGAACTGTTACTTAGTTCTATTCTGATGTCATTTAATCTAAACTCTGAATAAGACTCTCTCATTTTATGTTTAAATCAGTTTACCTTTTACAATAAAAATAATTTAGAGATTTCATACTCATCTCTATCAATATAAGATTATTGGAAAATCATCATTTCAGTCTCTTAACAATAAAACGAAACTCTTTTGGACCTATATCTTCGAGAGAGACTAGCTCCTGACCTGTAACTTGAGCCCATGCTGGAATGTCCCTCTTACTCCCAGGATCAGTAGTTAGAATTTCTAGCACTTGACCAATATCTAACTTATTCAATGCCTTCTTGGATTTTAAAACAGGTATTGGACAGCTTAAATTACGTGCATCTATAGTCTTGTGTATTTCACCAGCAAAAGCTTCTTCCAAAGCTTGCTTTCCGCTAGTTTTTCTAGTTTTGTCTTCTAAACTCTCAGTTTCAGTGCCTTCAATAAAGTAAATGGTATCTTCAGGATCTTCAACTGTAATGGTAGGATACCCTTTTTTATACCACTTATTCATGCCCCCTCTTAAGCTCTTCACATTTGTAAAACCTGCTTTGACTATAATTTCAGCTGCAACCAAAGACATTCCCCCTCCTGGACAAATAGTTACTATTTCTTTGTCTTTAAAAGAAGAAAGATGCACTAAGTTAGCTGGTAACTGAAATATAGGTAATAGTTTAGCATTAGGAATGTGTCCATGTTTTTTATAAGACCCCTCAGCTGCATAAAATTCTGTTCTGTCTCGACAATCAATTATCAAAGGAGACTGATTAGATTTTATAAGATCATATAATTTATCAACTTTTATTTCAGATACGCCTGGAATATAAAATCTAAATCTTATGAGGCTAAATAAAAATAATTTAAAGAGTTTGAGAATAATTCTAGTATTACTGATTTCAATTTCTTTGATTGTATTACTGTTTTCCATTTCACTCTCACAACATTTCTAATAATATAAATTATTTCAAATGACAAAAACATCAATAATATCCCAAATTAAGTTTGAAATGTACAAGATTATCTCACCATTGAGAGGTTTCTAACAACATCAAAAAGGATGAGTTAAATTAAAGGATATAGTGAAGGGAAACCTATTCTTCCTTCACAATTATGACTACATTTCCTTTTTTGTGCCCTTTTTCAACGTATTTGTGAGCTTCTGCGGTTTGTTCTAATGGATAGCTTTTATCTATGACCGCTTTGAATTTTCCTGCTTCACAGATTTCTTTGAGGATTGTTAGGTCTTCTTTTATTTTTGAAGCTTTATCCATACCTCCACTATGTTTGTTAACGTTAAGGAAGATACCTGTTTCCTTTAGGGTTTGTTTACCTTTCTTATCCATTTTACCTACTGCATCGAAAACAACGTCATATATAGGACCACTTTGTGAGAAATCTTCTTTTGTATAATCTATGACCTTATCTGCTCCTAATGATTTAACCATCTCTAGATTTTTCGTACTACAAACTCCTGTCACTTCTGCTCCAAAGTATTTAGCAATTTGTACAGCTGTAACTCCAGTACTTCCTGAAGCTCCATATATCAATATTTTAGTACCTTTCTGGATGTTTGCTTTTTTTAGAATCTTTAGAACTGTAATCCCAGAATTAGGAATAGTAGCTGCTTCCTCAAACGTCATATTGGTGGGTTTTAAAGCAATTACCTTGTTCTCAGGAATACAATTATATTCCGCATATCCACCAAAATTTGACCACAAAGTAGAAGCGAAAACTTGATCTCCTACCTTAAACTGTTTTATATCTTTTCCAATTGCTTCAATTTCTCCAGATAACTCCATCCCTAGAATTTTTCTCCTTGGTTTTCGAATCCCTAAAAATACTCTAGCCATAATCCATTCAGCTGGAGGAACGGTGAAACTTCTCATTCTCACATCCCCTGCGTGCACAGTTGATGCATATACCCTAATTAATACTTCATCGTCTTTAGGGATAGGTTTGTCTACTTCTTTGAGCTGAAGAACATCTGGAGGACCATATTTATCATATACAATTGCTTTCATGAAAAAACATTCATTGCTGATAATTTAAATATTCCCCAGTTCTGCGTTGCTAGGTTTTGTCGTTCTGTCCGAAAGTTATTACCACATATCCTTTCTTCAGTCCTTTCTCTACATGATCATGAGCTTCAGCGGCTTTGTCCATCGGAAAGCTTCTATCTATGTATGATTTGATCTTCCCCGCTTCTACAAGCTCTTTGATGGTATCTATATCTTCTTCTAATGATAATGCACACTTTACTTTCTTGTTACCAATTATTTTTGTCCTTAACGCTTGGAGCAGCTGTCTAGATTTAAAGTTGGCTAGAAGATAGATTCCGTTTTTGTTCAACACTTTTTTGCTGCGTCTAAATGAACTCTTACCCAATACATCAAAAATAAGATCATAT
>JAAFKI010000191.1 GCA_021399345.1 Candidatus Heimdallarchaeota archaeon | reverse complement strand
GAATAGTGTTAACACTTCCATAAGAGAAAGATTTGAGGAGGAATCTACTTTGTTCAATGTCACTGATGGACCTATGGGAAGATTTTGTGTGGATTTTACAATTTCTGATAACCCATATGTTTTATTTGTTGAATTAGAAATTGACCCACTAGATGGTTTAACTAAGAGATATTATGAACACTTTACAGATTATAGCGAAGTAAATAGTATTATTGAATTAACTTACATAGATTACTATGTTGTTACTCCATCTGAAACCTCCACTCCACCTTCATCTCCAAAAACTATCAATGGATTGGGTCTTCTAATTTCGTTTGTCTCACTCTCATTTCTTGGAGTAATTCTAATTAGAAGAAGAATTATCAGGAAGTAAGATAGAATTTGTATCTCAAAACAAAATCAATCTTCTCAGGCGGTTTACTCTTTGGAGGAGTAATTCATGATATAGTTCAAATTATCAGAGGAAAAGAACCATTTGCTATGAAATGGTAAGTCCTAGTACTCTTCAATTTTTTCTAAATCCATCTGAAATTCTAAGAACTCATGAATTAGATTTGCTACGTCTATTCCTTTATCCAACAGGATATCATGTTTCGTTTCAGGTAGAATGACCAATCTAGAATTTGGTAGATGAGCACTTAATTCGATACAATGTCTAATCTTAATTAGCATATCTTTTTCTCCAACCATCAGTAAAGTTGAAGTTTTAATCTTTCTTAGATTTTCAGCTCGCTTCCATGCAAATACAGTATTTAATAACGACTTTCTCATTACGTGGTAAGGAACTTTGGCTATCTGCTCTTTGATTGCATTTTTCAATTCTATTGGCACACTCTTTGAGCTTGTAAAAGACATTGCAAAAGACACAATAAATTGCTTAATTTTCTCATCCATTCTAAAGATTAACCAAGGTAATAACTTTGGAAGAGGTTCACGAAAGTTTGCAGCACCAGATAGTATAACAGCTGCTTTAACTCGGTTTTGGTTTAATGAAAGGTAGTTCAATATAATTGCAGTTCCCATTGAATGGCCAATTAAAACAAGATTATTGGGTTTTATATGATCTATAACTTGAGCTAGTTCTTCGGTAAACATCCCTATATCATAGCTGTCTTCATCCTTTGCAGATTCTCCATGACCTTTCAGATCATATGCTACTATCCTAAAATATTGACTAAGATGGGTCATTAAAAATCTGTAATTTAAGCAAGATGATCCCCATCCATGAACACAAATTAATGTATAATCATAGAGAGGGTTATCATTGATATCAATAAGACTAATGTTGTACCAGGAACCAGCTCTTCTAATACGTACAGTTGTACGAATTTCAGCAAAAGGATCATAGACTAATAGGTCCTCAATTTGCTCTGAAATAGGCTCTTCTATGTTCAACATTCTTATCAACTAGAAAAGTCACTAAAGCATTTATAAAACTAAGCAAATGAAGAACAAAGAATGGTCTAATTTCTTGCGAAAACACAACATCCAACAATTTTTGGTGATGCATAATATTCTTAATTGAGTAAAAATAAAGCTTATTCTGTAGGGTAGTTAGTATGGCATTAGCAATATGGCAGATTATCTTAATAGGGACAGGCGCATCCTTGGGGGCAGGATTAGCAACTTCACTAGGTGCAATTCCTGTATTTTTCAAAAAAGACATAAGTGATAAAACATTGAATTTGCTTCTTG
>JAAFKI010000190.1 GCA_021399345.1 Candidatus Heimdallarchaeota archaeon | reverse complement strand
TTTTGGAATCACCTAGAATAGATGAAGAATTCTCTGACTATACTATTGATTATATTCTTGCTGAATCCTTCAAATCTTACTATGCTACGATTGATGGTCTAACGATTGAAGCTATCTGGATTCCCAAATCTTGTGTGGATAAAGATTATCGTATCAAAATCTGGTGGATAAAACAATTTAAATCTGGCAAGAGCACCAGGAAAAAAGTTGAGACTAAGGTTGTTCAGAAGAAACTGAAGCATTTCTTTAACTCCTAAGCTAAGCTAGGTAAATTAACTACATTATTTAGTTTAGTTCTCGAATCAACCTGTAGAGTGCAGTCATCTTTCTTGTACAAGTATTCTACGTTCTTCTTCTAATAATAGTATCTCTTGTTCTATTTCAGAGATATCTTCTTCTACTGCTTCTTCTCTCGCTGCTTCCAATTCTCCTTGTCTCTCAGCTATGTACATATCAGTTCTTATCTGAGCTAACGAACGTTGTTCCTGTACAGGTATGAACATGTTCACTTGATGGAAAAACAATATTTGATCATAGTCTCGACGCTTACCAGCTAATCTAAGTGTGTAGGTTAATGTCTCTCTTTCGTCTTTTGGTTTATTGGCTCCTGAGGGTGGATGGCTGAAATGTTGCTTAAGTATATAGATTTTAATAGGTTCTCCTGGCGGATCTCGCACTTTAGTATAAAACCTTCTAATTCTTGTCAATCTTTTCCTCCTTGTTGATTCTAGCATAGGAGACATGTATTTTGGTTCATTTGTCTTCTTTCTTAATGGTCGAATAATTTTATCAGATGCTTCTTCTTTTTCTTTACCAGTTTCTTCATCAATATAACGTGTAATTATTGGTTGATACGTTTTGAACATCTGCACAATCGGGTATCTTCTTTTACTTCTTCTCTTTCTATCACCTTGTCTTCCACTAAGAGAAATTATCAATTCCCATTCATGATCCGGTTCCATATCATTGTTTGTTATTTCTACTTGAATTGTACATCTTTTGCGATTTTTCTTCTCGTTTAACCTTTTCTTTCTCTTTCTTACAGGTCTTCCACCTAAGGCTACGTAATCATACTTGTAATAATCTTGCAATGATGCTTCTGCATCATGCTTTACAATGGCTCCAGTAATATTGAGTCTCGCATCACACAAACTCTGTAACTTGTCTTTATGAAAGGATTTAACAGGCGACAAACTAAAAACTAAATTAGGTTTTTGAGGGTCTAATCCACTCATAAACTAGATCTTTCTATTGAGGTTATAAAAGAGTTATTGTCTGCAATGGTAACTACATTATTTTTTTGCATACAGCGGAAACTGGTTTTTTTAGGGTTTAAATTTGAATCTGAAAGATATTTATATCTGGTAAACAAATAATACATCGCTATGGTCAGTGTGTGTAAGTATTGTGGGAAGAGATTTATTCCTCAAGAAGTTGGAAGGAAAAGATTTACTAGATACTGTTCTATGAGATGTAATCTTAAGAAATATTCATATCCTTTTATCATTTCTTTCCTAGTAATAGCTCTACCAATAGTTGGTGTGACCATATGGTTAGCTTCATTTCATGAGGAACTAGCTGGCACATTTGAAGCTTATCTTCCATTGACCATGCTAGCAGGTTTTACTCCAATATTGTTTATAGGCTTGTATGGGTTAATTTTACGATTAAAGGATAAAGAAAAGGATAAGCTAATTTATACTTGTCATTTCTGTAAAGCTGAACTTGAACTCGAAACGCTAGATAAAGTAAATCTTTGTACAAATTGTGGGCAGAAAATACCTAGTTGTGCTTTGTGTACTGAAAGAATCTTTGGTAAAGATAAAGTTTTTCAGATTGAAACTTGCAACCACCTTTTCCACAAAGAATGTTTGTATGAATGGTTAAATAAGAATGATACTTGTCCTATTTGCAAAGAAAAAATTAAAGAAATTGATATGGATATTACAGACGACTACTAATCTTAATGGATTTCACGTTTTTATAATCAATTCTCATTTATTCTTTGATAGGCATGGCTCTTATTTGGGGAGATACTAAAGAAACACAGGAAGCTGCTAAAAACTCTTTTGAGGAGAATATAGAACAGATTCTAAAACAAAAAGAAAAAATTAACCTTGATGATCTGATGAAACTAGTTAGTCATGATACTAATCTGCTAACAGACTATCAACGATTACTAAAAGGAATAGACCAATTGTTAGAAGAAGGAAAGATAATTATCGATCAAGATAAAAATATTAGAATGACAACTCTATCAGTTTTAGGTTCGAATGGAATAGAAGAGACACCTGTTTGGGATATGATCCATAAGGAAGAAGATATAGAATTAAAAAAAGAAATAATCAGAAGATACAATCAGATTAATCCATTACTCTAAGTTTTGTTTTTTCTTTCTCCATTCTTTAGGTGTAATAACAGGAGGATGGACATATCTTTCATGTTTATCGATTTCATCTATTTTTTGAATATCTTCATCAGGAAGTTGTAAATCGATTGCAGCAAAATTATCCTTTAAATGACCTAGAGAAGTTGCTTTAGGTATTGGGTATGCTCCTTTGTTAATTACCCAAGCTAAACAAACTTGAGCTGAGCTAACTTCATTCTTCTTAGCTATTTCGATGATAACTGGATCTTTCAGAACCTTACCTCTTCCCAGAGGTGAATATGAGACTTGAATTATGTTTTTATCTTTATGAAACTTCAAGACTGACTGTTGTTGCAGATAAGGATGATGCTCGATTTGATTTGCATAGATCGGTTTGTCAATAACCTCAAGTGCATCTCTTATTAGGTTGGGAGTGAAATTCGAAACTCCTATGTGTCTTATTTTTCCTTCATCTACTAGTTTTCCTAGAGCTCCTAATGTCTCCTTATGAGAATATCCAAACACAAATGCTGGGAAATGCACGTACATTATATCCACATAGTCAAGCTGAAGCTTTTGGAGAGATTTTATTGTTGAACTCACTGCTTTTTTTGTTCTTAACCTTAAAGGATGAACCTTTGTAGCAATTATCAGATCTTCACGTTTAACTATTCCAGACTCAAATACTTCTTTTAATCCCTCTCCTACACCCCCTTCATTTCGATAAGCTTGAGCTGTATCTATGAATCTATATCCAAGTTTGATAGCTTGAATAGTTGAGTATCTGGCTTCATATGGTTTAAGCATCCAGGTTCCAAATCCAATTTTGGGGAGTTTAATTTCTGACATGATTCTATTAAGAAAAATTGGTCTAAATAAGACTTTAGGAGAAACCAGTAAAAGCGTTCTTTTTTACTAAATATTTAAAATCTGAAGAGCTCATCAATTTCTATGGAATACCGCATGGTTTTTGATGCAGGTTCAAAAATACTAAAGTGCGCTATTGCGGATGAAAATAATTCTATTCTTGCTTTAGACAGTATCGTTCCTGAGGTTGTGCAATCTGAAGATGGATTCGGAAGATCATGGAAGATAACTGATTATTGGAAGAACTTACTTCAATTAGCTGAGAAAACTATTAAGAAAGCGTCAATTGATCCTCAGAATATTAGATTTATCACATCAAGTACTATTAGACCTAGTTGTGTTTTTTCAGATGAAGATTTCAATCCATTGTATATCGGATCGAGTTTTGATATTCTTGGTATTCATCATGGAGATGAAATTGAAGAGCAATTTACTGAATTAACTGGAGAAAGTCTGTATCAATCTACAGGTCATTTTCCTAGCTTTTTAATGCCTCCTGCTAGATTTGAATGGCTACGAAACAACCCAGATTTCATTGATAACAAAACAATTGCTCATTATATCCCTCTGGATAGCTGGATATTGATGAATCTTGGAGGAGAATTTCATACAAATTATACAAGTGCTATGGAATCAGGATTCTTTGATGTACGAAAAAAAATGTGGCATGATGAATGGTATTCTATCTTTGATATTGATGATAGTTTTTTCCCATATCCTGTATTATCAGGAGAAATAGTAGGTAATGTTTCGAGTAAAATCAAGGATAAACTCAAACTTAGTTCAGATACAGAAATAGTGGCAGGAATCACTGATACTCAAGCAGCTTTGTTAGCATCAAATTCTATCAATCCTGGTGATATTGGAGTAGTTCTCGGGACCACTACACCTGTTCAAGCTGTTGCTGAGAAGTTCTACATAAGCAAAACAGAGCGAGTATGGTCTACCGGAATTTCAGTGAAAAATTTATGTGATAACTATATTGTGGAATCAAATATGGGAATCACGGGTCAAGTCATTAAATGGGCAGCACATCTTTTCGTTCCTAAGAATAAGAAAGGAATATCAGAACCAACAGTAAAACAATATGAAGCTCTTGGAAAACAATATCAAGAATTTGATGATTTTGAACAAGAAGAATCTCTTGAATTAGTTTCCTCTCAAAGTGTATTTGCTAATCTTGGCCCTTCTACATTAGAATCAGTTAGTAGCGAAAGGTCAGGTGGTGAGTTCTATTTTCCTAGTCCAGGAGGAGTAGATGAATTTTTCATTTCTCAGAAGCAGTTGATCGGCGCAGTATTTGATAATATCATGTTTGCTGTTTCGAGAAATATAGAAATTGCTAAGGAAATAGCTCAATTAGAAAAAATCTCATTATCAATACTTGGTGGGCCATCTAGATATAAATTACTAAGCCAAAGGACATCTGATCTTCATAATATCCCTGTTAAACATTTATCAAATCATGAAGCATCGATTCAAGGCCTGTTAATGTTGTGTGATGTAGCTAGTGGGGAAATCAAGAATCCTTCAAACTTGAGTAAATATTTAGTAGAGAAAGGTGAACTAACAAACTTCGAACCTCGTTCTACTATGACAGAAAAACTTCAAGAGAAATATAATAAATGGAAGAGAATCACTAAAATCTAGCAATTCAAAGTTTAAGTGTATTGCTAATTTTTCCTAAAATTTTGTAGCTGAACTAATATTCTAAGTTCATGAAATACAAATTCTTAAAAAATAGAATTTTAATTTGTTGAGTTTCGTAATTTGCCGAATGGCGTCTTCTAATCCTTTTTTAGAGAACAGTGTTCATTAACAAATATGTTTACAAATTCTTGTAATTAGGTGTGAGATAAGGTTTTTATAAATGTAACAAAGACTAACTTTTCTATCGTCTTAGTGATACAAATTTACTAAATAATTCAATGGGAAAAAATAACTCTAAATATCTATCTCATCTTTGAGCAGAATTATTGACGATATATGGTGTAATTTAAATGACTGATCAAGAAAAAAAAGGATTTAAATGGCCTTGGGACTATTTTCATTTTCAAGTGAAAGGACGTGGGTCTATTTTTGCAAATGCTGAAAAAGGCAAGTTTATGTCTGTTACTTATTTTGCTGAATGGCTGATATTCTGGTTTTCATTATTGATGACTGTAATCGTTTCTGCAATACAGGAAGAATGGAGTGTACCTGGTGCAGCTGGGAGATACTTCGCAAATGTAGGATTAGGACTAGCAGTCGCACTCGTTCTTGCATGGTTCTTCTTTGTCTTCATTATAGGACCATTAGCAATGTTTATGGTGCAATATGATTTCAGAGCAGATTTCAGAGCGAAGACTTCAAGAGAACTTATGTTCTCAAAGAAATCATTGAAGTTCTGGATTTGGGGTGTTTTAGTGGATATAATGATTATTATTCCAATAGCTACTGGAATACCATTCGCACTAATGACCATCTTACACAGTGCACCCGCCGCAATGGCATGGGCTTATGTGTGGTCATGGCCTATATTTTGGGGAGCTTATTGGAAAGCCTGGCTATTAGCAATTGGAATCATTGTCTTACTACTAATATTCCTAAAATGGCAAGTTGGACCTAACAAGAAACTCGTCGCAAAAATGCAAGCACAAGGACCACCCAAATAGTAAATTCAAACAAATAAGAGGAAATAGATTAATATTTCCTGCTTCTTTTATTTTTTAGTTAAAATTGTAAATACACTAATATAATATCAATTAGAAATATGGAACGCGAGTTCAAAAGTTTTGATGAACCATCAAAACTTACTCACTCATATCTTTCATTATATCATAGATCTCTTTTTCTGCTTCTTCTGCTTCTTCAGGTATAGCATAAATAGTTCCTAAAAGAGAAGCTCTGTATTGAATCTTTGCTGCCATTTCTACTTGTTGACACACAGTCCAAGCTTGGTCTAAATCCGAACCACAAGCCACATTACCATGGTTTGCAATAAATACTGCGAGATTTTCTCCTAAAGCTGCAACAGCATTATCAGCTAGTTCATCAGTACCAGCCATACCAAATTTTGCAACTTCACATCCTCCAATGAAAGGAATAACTTCATCGACAATTGGACCTATTGACATTCTAGCAATTGACAAAGCTGTAGAATAAGGTGCATGAGAATGAACTATTGCTTTGATATCATCCCGAGCTTTATAGATTGCTAAATGCACTCTTTTTTCAGAAGTAGGATTTCTTCTACCTATGATAGTATCACCATTGCTATCAATTAAGACAATATCTTCAATATCCAGCTCATCATATTTAACAGAACTTGGAGTTACAAGAAAAGCACCTTGACCATTGGGCAATTTAACTCTAATAGAAACATTTCCTGCAGTTCCAACAATATATTCCTTTCTAATCATCTCTATGCATACATCGATTATCTGTTGTATTTTTCCTTCATAATGGTAAAGAGAAGGTTGAATGTTTTCGAGTTCTTGAGTCTGATCATATTGCTTCTCAATGTCTGTATAACCTTCCAAAACTTCTGGATTCTTGATATTTTCAGGAATCTTTTTGTTGAGAATTTGTTTGATTCCATTCACCATCATCATTGCATGTCGATGATTAGTATCAGAAGTATCTCCTCCTATGTGAGGGGTGACAATCACATTATCTAACTCAAGGAATTCATTGTCTTGATCAACAGGTTCAATTGAGAAAACATCTAAGGCAGCACCAGCTATTTTTTTCTCTTTTAATGCATCTAGTAGAGCATACTCGTCCACTACTGAAGCTCTAGCAGTATTAATAAACAAAGAATGTTCTTGCATCAGATTAATTTGCTCTTCACCGATCATATTATCTGTTTCATCAACAGGTGAACAATGGACGGTTATTATGTCTGATTTTTCCATAAGAGTGTTTAAATCAACTTCTTCTCCTTGAATAGCATTTAATCGTGTTGAATTCACATAAGGGTCATAAACAAGGAATTTAACTCTGAAAGGAAGCAGAAGTTTAGCTACAGTAAAGCCTATTCTGCCTAAACCTACTATCCCTATCGTTTTCCCTTGAAGTTCAAATCCTTTGAATTCATTATAGTATTTAATATAATCAGAGAAATCATTTACTTCAAACTCATTTTCAGTGTGTAAGATTCTTTCTATAGAATGTAGTTTTCTTGCCAAGGAAAGTATTAACCCAACAGTCAATTCTGATACAGAAACTGTATTTCTATTTGGGGCGAAAAGCACTGGAATTCCCTTCGCTGTAGCTGTTTCTAAATCTATATTGTTAGGATCCCCACGAGTTGAACCTATTATCTTTAAATCAACATTTTCTAAAACAGTTTTTTTAACGTTATCTCCCTCACAGATGAATATTTCTGCACCTATTTCCTTTATCTTCTGGATAAGATCTTCATCTTTGAAATAAAGGTTACTTGTCTCTCTCCAACTCTCGTAAACTATTTCATCCTTTAGGATTTTCTTAAGTTCTTCAAGAGCTTCTGTTGAGAATTCAGCTGTTATGTATGCTTTCATTTTTTTTCACACTTTGATTTTAGAACATTAACTTCCTAAGTTTCAGCATGTTTTTCATTTCGCCTTTAACTTCAAGATTGCCACTAGAATAAGCCTTGACAGGATTTATCTTCTTTGTCATCATTTTAACAAAAACAGTTGAATCCATTTTAACTTGAACGGCTGCTTCTTCGTCAACACCTTCTGAGAGTTCTATTCCTTCTCCTCCATTTATTTTGAATAAGTAGGATTTAGAGATATCTGGAAAAGTCATCATCAATGTGTTATACCAATTGCGAAAAGCTTTCATGACCTTTTCAGTATTATATCTATCAACTATACTCTGAAGACCATCTTCGTATGTGAAATCACTAGAAGAAATATCATCCACTTTTACAGCTTTTGCAGGTTTAGCTTTCTCGACTGGTTTTACTACAGATTTTTTGACCTCTTTGACAACAGCTTTTTGTGTAGTTTTTTCCTTGTGACTTACTTCTTCTTCTACTTTCCTAGGACCTTCTGGTCTGATAATCTGCAATCTACTTCGACTACCAGAAGTAAGATAAGAACCAACTTCCGAAAATTCTCGTTCTATATCATATTCTTGTATACTTCCTTTCATTTGCAATGATTTAATAGCTCCAAAACAACCTAAAACCAATAACGCAAATCCAAGAAAGGCAAACACATAGATGAATATTGATAGCAAAGTAGAATATTGTGGAATAGTTGCTTCATATTCAAGAAGTTTGGAAATTAATACAACAGCTAGACCTAATAATCCTAAACCAGTTACAAGTAGAGCAAAAACTGTTATCTGATTATTAACAATTTTGTGTCTTATTCTGTGAACCATAAGATATTCTCGAGTTTGAGTTTTAAAATGTTTCACAGAAAATTTGATATTCCTCTATCTGGTAGAAATTTTTGCCGAGTTTATATTCTAAAGTACTTATAACCTGTTTTTTGTACATTTTTTTGGTATTTAAATAGGGTAGTGTAGAGTATACTTTGAAGGATTATAGCTATGCACAAGTACTATAGTGTTCCTCGGGGCTATATCCAACGAACTTCCAAAAGCGAACCGTAAGCATCTTAGTAAGAGGATGTGGGCGGTGTAGGAGGGGATG
>JAAFKI010000189.1 GCA_021399345.1 Candidatus Heimdallarchaeota archaeon | reverse complement strand
TTCTTTGTTTGTTGGTACATCTAGTGGTTCCCAAGTATTTCCACATTTACACTTTATTGGTTTAACTTTAGCCATATTGCTCAACTCATTAATTTCTGACAAAGTTAAAATCTTTTCGATGGTTAAACTTATTAGAAATAATTAAAGTAAACCAGTGATGGATAAAAAACAAGTATTCCTACTTAGATTAAGTGAAACAGTTAATGCAGATGAGTGGGATTCTGCAAATGTCTATAATACATACAAGGGTTGGTTAACTCCTGAAGATGGAGTTGGAGAAGATGTTTCCTTTTACAGTCATAATAATAGTCAAATGATTAAGGAACAAATAAAGGGTGCTGAATTTAAAGAGATTAGCTCAGATATATTTCTCGTTGACTGCTGGGATCATTTCGATGGATTAAAGGAGAATTGTTTCAAATCGAAAGTGTTAGAAAATTTAGCAGATTACCGAGTATACATAAGAAGAAATATTTTCAGTTTAATACACAAGAAAATTTGGCAATCAAAAAGCTTCATTGGAGAAACCGGGTCATTACGAAGAATTGGTTTAGCAACTGGAATAAGAGATGAATATGACAAGAAAGGTATGAAGTATCAAAAAAAGTTCTTGAGTCTAAAATTTGAATATGATGCATATTCTGGAAATCCAATTGACTACTACTTCTTCCTTGGATTTTCGAGGGAGGAAATTGACATTATAATTACATCTATATCTAAATACTGGGAGAACCAAAGAGAGACAATAATAGAAGCTCAAAGAGAAAAAGAAAAGGAGCAGAGAAGAAAAGAAAAGGAACAAGAAGAAAATAGGATTAAAGATAGGATAATTGAGCTATCAAATAAGAGAGAAAGTGCTGAGCTTGGACAGAATTATACTTTAGAAGAATTGGTCGATGCCCTCGAATTGGGCGTAATAGATAAGAACAGTCTGTCCATTGATGTTATAGTAAAAAAATTAGGATCTCCTCCTGAGTTAGATTACGATAATGTATTTGGGAGAGGACTTATTGTATTGTTAGAATATGGTGAAGTAGCTGTGGAACCTTTCTGGGAGTTATTTCAACCGGTTGCTTACACTGAAAGATATGAGGAATTGATAAACGATTATGAAAAAATCCTTGATAAGGTTGTTTAGAAGAATCTTTTATCCCTTCTTTATAGATTATATGATCTCAAATTCAAAACATTTTTTGATTATGGACCAATGGATTTTTCAGAATTAAATTGTTTGAAAGTTTTAGAACCTAGAGCATCTGAGTATTGTCTGGAAATACTTGATAAAGGAGATCTTGATTCAGTTTTCCCCGCGATTTATTGCCTTGGTTATCTACAATGTAGTGATGCATTTAGAAAAATCTGTATAAGATTAGAAGAATATATTGAGCTTTGTCTCAGGAACTCAGATTGGGATGGTTTTGCTTATTACATTGATATGTGTATAAATACAATATTTAAATTAAAAGGATCTGACCAGAACGGATATGATAAAACTGACATGAGAATTCTTCTTAGTTTAGTATTAAAGATCATAAATAAAGCTCTAAATCCTGTAGCTCATGAATTTTCTGAAGATAATTTTAAGATACTAATAAATATCGTTGATAATGAGGAAGTATACGAACATTTGATTAGAGTTTTGGAAACAAAAGAAGAAAGTGGCTTCGCTGAACTGCTACTTGCTTTTGATATTTTATATAATCTGAAAAGACCAGAATTAAATTTACTATTAACAAAAACCGTCATTCATTTTATTTATGATATAGAAGGTTTTGATAGCGGTGATTTTTATCTGAAAGAAATCGGTAAATTAGAGGATGAAAACGCATTAGAACTAATTGTTGATTCAGTTGGTGATAGATTATATTTTGTAGAGACAATAATCAAATCAAATAAAGTAACCTCTCAAAATCTCAAAACATGGAAAAAACTGCTTACTAAGATAGATTCTCAATCTAAACTTGTCAAACTAGTAGAAAACAAAATTAATGCTTTTGAAGAGAAGAAATAAGCTAAGAAAACATATCTCTCATTAATCTTCCTAAAGGCTAGTTTTATTAATTGTTAAGGTTTTACTGTTTTATAAAATTTGACAAAGGACGCATCAGCTGAGTGAAGAAAAATGAAAGAATGCCTAGCCTGTTGGGAAGAAATCGAGGCTACTGAAGAGGTATGCCATCATTGTGGATCAAACCAAGAAG
>JAAFKI010000188.1 GCA_021399345.1 Candidatus Heimdallarchaeota archaeon | reverse complement strand
CTTCTTCTTTTCATCATCTGTAGGTCTAATAACTACTCTAACAACTATATTTTCATCCTGAGCTGGTTTTCGTAAACCCTCAGCTAAATGAGTTCTTTCGATAAGATAGTTCACTATCAGAATTTCTGCTGTAGCTTTCGAAATTAGATACTTAGCGAACTCTTTAAGATCTGAACCTTCTAAATAAAAGTGCTTATACTTCAGATCAAAATCTACGCTATCATTGTTATCTTTCCAATTATCAATCCATCGTTTAAATTCTTCTTGAGATTCTTTGGAAATTTTAACTTTGGTAAGAGCTTTTTCTTGAACTTGCTCATCATGGAAATAGTCCTGATTCGCCATTGAAACTACAATTATTGTTAACAACTTTAATCTCTCCACGCCCACCTCCTGTTAAACCTGTAACTGAGTTATTATAACAAGTATTATCTGTCAAGGTGAGGTTGCCAAAACTATCAGCGTCAATTCCTAGCACATTATTGTAGCAGATATTACCTCCCAAGTAATGGTTTTTTACAATTGCAAAAGCAGACCATACTCTTATTCCAAACACTTGATTGTCAAAGACTGTGTTATTCAGCAAAGTCATAGTTCCACAACTATCCAAAAATATTCCCCATTCATTATCGTAAACTGTGTTATTATTGATGTTGAAACCATGAGATCCAAAGAATGTGATTCCGTAGGTAGTATTGTAAATAGTATTGCCACTGAACGTTGCATTAATATTTTGACCAGATATCCCGTAACCTTGCATATTGCAACAAACATTATTCAATACTTTACAAGTTCCCCAGGTAACACTACTGGCTATAGTTATACCAGCGCCCAGAGAATCAAGATAACAATTTTGAATAACAAAATACTTGGTGGTGTTCAAAATACGAATCCCGGTCACCTCTGAATGTGAGATGTTAAAATTCTCTATTCTGTATGGATCGTCCCTAGTCCCGTTACCAGGAAAACCTATGAAATCAGCATCACTGGTAATATTGATAGGAGTATGAGGAGTTAAGGAATTAAGTATATTAGAAGGAGTTTCGTAAGGAATGGCTGTAGTAAATATTTCACTAGTAGCTGGTAAGTTTGCTTCAGACTCGTTTGTATATGTAAGAGCAACTAATAAAAGAACTATAAACACAGCAAACCTGAGCTTTTTCACAATTGTTGACTATCAAGAGGTTGTTAAATAAACATTATGGCTAGATTTTCTGCGTTTTCCGATTGTTGCAAAATAATGAATTTAATGCTAAAAAGTCTTTTATATTGTTTATGTAAATCATAAGCAGATATGTGATAATATGAGAAAGATTTACAGGATTCTCTATCTTCTACTTCTAAGCATAATGATACTTCAGTTCAGTTACACTTCTGCAGAGTTGATCCCTGAAGAGTTACTCACAGAAGGTTCTGCAAAAGTAGATGCTAATATATGGAGTTATCATCATCAAACTCAGACACATTCAATTACCAACGCAACTTGGAATTACACCTATAGCATTGATGATGTTTGGACTTTGGAGGACATAGGAAAAAAGGTTGTACAATTTTCCGACCACCATTACCCCCATCCACCTGAAGAAGATTTTGGAGACCCCGACGATACAAGGCTTCGAAAGAGAACTAGTTTGATCTGGCAGGAAAATGGCTCATGGTTTACACGAATGGCAGCTAATGAGTTTTATTATGGAGATGGTTCTTTGTTTCTCAAATTATCTTTACTTAATAGTCGAACCTATGCAGAGATTATTGATACCTACAATGCTGAAGTTACTTTTAGCGATGGTTCAACGCATAAAATAGGAGATGTCTACGAAACACTGGATAATACTACAGAAGAATATAGCCTGATTAGTAGTTTCTTGAATTATGCATTTTTTGTAGCCCCTACACACATTCCTTCTACTCATTTCATTATCTCTCCTAACTCTCAAGTAGGTCAAAATATCTCAATAAGTCGTACTGTTCCTATATATAGACAAATTACCGAGATAACAGATATAGAAGTTAATGGAAAAGTTTTCCAAGCCTTCAAAGCAATTAGGAATTATACCTATGATATTAGTAATGTAGTTTATGGTACTTATGATGAATATTATTTTGAAGTTCAAACTGGATTGTTGATAGCTTATTTCCACAATGCAACTGGTGATACAAATATTGGAATTGAAAAGTTCATTCCATTCAATTTTATTATTGGAACAGTAACAACAGAAGAAAGTAGTCTGAAGCTCATTTCTATTACTCTTGGAATTGTTATTCTGACGGTAATAATTCACAAAAGGAAAATGAGATAAAATTACTTTGCATAATGTTGGAAAGTGTTTTTTCTCTAGTTTTTAAGTCATTTTGGATTATTTGAGGTATTGCAAAATCTTGAAGTTATTTCAAATAAGATATTCAAATATTATCCCAAAAGACGCAAGTTATTCATTAATAGATTAGTGAAGCAGGCATCAGTCCAAAACATTCTTACAAACAATAAGAATATTTACATTGGAACAACAGGTTCAGGTCATAGTTATTCAATAGATGCTAGTAAATTACGTGAATTATTGGCTACAGTTATACTTGAAAAAGATGAGTATCAAAACTCTATTTCGGCTTAAAACCGTAAATTACAAGACACTGACAGCTTTTGCCAAGTTCCTAGGCATGTCCGGCGAAAGGTTTTTTCTCACAGCTGTATAATACGCCAGATGTTGAAGTGGAATTATGTATGGTATTGTACTCAGCAACTCTGAATATCCTTTCGGTACTTCGATTTTCCACTTAGTAAGATCTTCTGTCTCTTTATCTCCTTCTTCCATTACAGCTATTATAGTTGCTCCTCTTGCTTTCATTTCCATTATGTTGCTGATGATTTTGCTCTTTGTATGATCGTTTGGAGCCACAAATACCACTGGATAGTCCTCTTCTACTAATGCTATTGGACCATGTTTCGACTCCCCTGCTGGATACGCTTCAGTATGGATATACGCTATCTCTTTCATTTTTAATGCTCCTTCCTTCGCTGTCTGCAGATTCAATCCTCTTCCGAGATAAAATCCACTGCTCTTTTTCGCAAACCATGATGCTATGTGATTTGCTCTTGATTCATTTCTAACTATTGTTTGTCTGACAACTGTAGGTATATTTTTGTAAAGTTCTCTAGCACTTTCATACTCGCTCTTGTCTAGTTCTCCCGAAATTTTCCCTACTTCAAGACCAATGTCCCACATTGAGAG
>JAAFKI010000187.1 GCA_021399345.1 Candidatus Heimdallarchaeota archaeon | reverse complement strand
TAAGGATATGAAACGCATCTGTGTTTTTTACTCAATCGATCAATTCAAAGAGAAAAAAGTAGCTAGATAAAGTAATTCAAAAAATTTCTCCCCTTACTTACCGTTGCTAATAGATAGATGAAAGTAGATTTGATTTTGCCACAAAGAGATGACGAAAAGTTTTCAACGAAGACAAGGAAACAGAAGGGGACAAGCACCTCCTAGATGATTTTTCTCGGGTTTATATATAATTTTAAGGATTATTGATTGAGAACCTTGGGAACACAATCAGCATCTCATACCCAAACTCGTCCTCCCCTTAGTTTACCTAAGGTGATGAGAAGCTATCAAGTGATGCTGAAGTGTGCTAACCAAGTCCAACGAGAAGAAATTAACCTAAGAATAAGAACTTTAGAGGAGAGACAAGAAACACTTCTTACTAAACAAACAGTCAAGAAAGCAGTGGAACTAGTTAGATCGAATCCTAAAGAACGATTCTTCACAGCTAATCTCTGTAAAGAAATAGGAAAGCACCCAAATATTGCTGATAGCGCTTTCCACTGGTTGCATATTGCAGCAAAGGGAAAAATAGACAAGGAACGGAAAACACACAGATTGTTTAATTTCTTGCATGACAATCCCCAACAATTGGTTGAATGGTTGATATTTGGTCGTTCTCCCTATACAGAAAATAGTTTAGAGAAGTATTGGAAATTACACAGGAGATACATCATCAATCTTCTAACTAGTTCAAGGATGCAACTAGATTCATACAGTAGAAGGAAGAAGAGGAATTGCTATTTCTCCAATTTGCTAGTATTCAATGGAGCTCTCCCATGCTTTACTCAACAAGATATTCTTCAAGGAACCGAGGATGCTATAGCTTACCAGAGCAATGTATTCTCACAATTACCCAATCTCACGAAGAACCAACAAGCGTTTTTGAATAAACTTAAGCTCTTAAAACAGGAACAACATGTAGTTGTACCTTTCCTAGCATCATGGATCAACAGTTTTCAGTCTTCTCGTTGGAAAAGCCTCAAGAAACTATCTAAGGAATTAGCTGAACTTATAGGCAAGCCTTCCCGAAAACTCTTCTCTGCAGTCAGGCAGGCAGTAGTTTTCACACTCTTTGATCATATTATGCAGAGTGTCCCTCAGTTACTCAATGGTTTACCTGTATCTCATCTTGTTCCTCTACCATTTAAACGTAAAAAGAAAGGAAGATTACCAGTAAAATTGTTAATGAAAAAAGATTATGTTATCACCCGTCAAGGAAATGCAAATTACTTAACCCAACAAGTTAAGAAGCAGGGATGGACAACGTTAGGGTTTCCACAACAAGGCAAGAGGAAACTTAATGCTCAAGTGCTGTTTCCCCCCAAAGTTTTAGAATATCTCCGAAATGGAGCGGAAATCAAAGTCTTTCAAGTTAACAGTGGAAAAGCACCGATTTTCAAACCACGTGTAGATGTAGTGTTGGAAGGAGAGCATAGTTGTTTCCGCTCTTCAAAACTTCTTCACTACTATCTGCGTTCTATTCCTGGAAAGAAAACCTCTACTTTAGGAATAGATATCAACCGTTTAGGTCAATATATGGTAGTGTTTAATACTCCTGTTCCTCTCTCTCCTGATCTACTAGAGTTAGCCACACACTATAATCATCTCAGTACGAAAGTAATTAGTGAACTTAACCAAGGATTTCTCCGAAAGAGAAAAAATTATGACTCTTATGGAAGCTGCAAACTCAAAGGGGAACTCAACCGTGTCTATTCCCGTCGTCATAGAATCCTTCGAGAGATTCTTCATCGTCTCCCTCACTTCCTCGCTGCAGTAATCGTGAAGAAGAAGTGTAAAATCTTGAAGATAGAACAGTTAACCTCTGACCCTACTGGTACTAAAGGAGCTTTAGCAAAAGCGATCTACACCATGCCTGATTCTTTGTTCATATACAAAAAAGCTGTTTGGTTAGCTTCTTTAGAACTAGGGTATGAAGTTCAATTAGAAACAGTTTCTCCCCATCATACCAGCTCTATTCATTATGGTTGTGGTGGTACACTTACTCGTCAACAGGATCAGTATGATATTGCTCCATGTCGCAAATGTAGACAACATATCAATTCTCACTCTAACGCTGCTTTGAATATTGCATCCCGCAAAGGTAATCCAGCCTCTAATGATCTCTTCCCCTCATCGCACGTGTAGGGGACCCATTTAAACGACGGTTAAACCACTTATAGTAAGTTTAGCCAAGTTTCATTACGTGCGTTTTATTGTAGTTTTATATGATTCAATATATCAAAATCATTACGTGCATTACTTGCAGTTTTGTATGATTTTAAATATCGAAAAGTTGATTCTATTATAACAATGATTGTTACAACAGAGACTGAACAAATTGTTTATACTGAATCCGAAGTAAGGAATCCACATCAGAAGAGAGCACTTAAATTAATAGAATCTGATAATCTTAGAGAAAGGATGATGGGTTTTGCTTTAGTATC
>JAAFKI010000020.1 GCA_021399345.1 Candidatus Heimdallarchaeota archaeon | reverse complement strand
TAAGTATCATATATCCAAGCCATCTCTCGAGCAGAAGTATTAATGTCAGGAGCAGGAATGTCACTTCTAGGATTAAAAACATTAATCATCTGATGGGTGTATCTTCGTGTAATCTTTTCTAATTCTTTCACTGATAATTCTCGAGGATTACAGATCACTCCACCTTTAGCACCAGAATAGGGAAGTCCTATAATTGCACATTTAAAAGTCATCAAAAAAGCTAAAGCCATTACTTCCTCTTTTGTAACTTCTGGACTGTATCTAATCCCGCCTTTATTTGGAAGGTTTTCAGTATGATGAACCCTAAACCCAGTAAAAATCTCAACTCTCCCATCATCCATAACTACAGGGAAGTTAGTTTCTATAGTCCTAACAGGATGTCTCAGGCGTTTGAGTATGTTTTCATCAATATTAAGAATCTTACCAACTTTATCGAGTTGTTTAATAGCCATCTTCCAAGGATCAATTGTAATCTCGTCTGACATAGAGAACACGAAAATTACTACAATTTAACTTTTTTTATTTAAAGGTCAGAAATTATACTGGAGGTTCTACTAACGGATATGCATCAGTATAATTACCATTACCATCAATAATATACTCCCCAGCTAGCCATTCATTCCAATAATTTCCAGTTGTTCCAAAGTAATACCAAGAACTGTAAAATCCTTCATCAAACGCTTGAGATGTTCCATAAGGATTGTTGTTATAAAATGAGTTGAGATAAATTTTGGAGTATCTACAACGATATCTAATTCTAACACCGTAAGAAGTATTGTTTAAAAATAAATTATATTTTACAGTATTATTGTGGGTATTAAGATAGGAAATTGTTCCTAACATTCCATCATGCAAATCAACACCAATATTGTTGTAATAAAATGAATTATTCGAAACATCGATAAAGGAACTTTCATAAAGTTCGATACTAATGTTGTTACCTTCAAAATGATTGAAATAGCAGTTTAGGTAGCTTGTACGACTTATATAGATCCCTTCATAATCACAATTTACAATTGTGTTATTTGAAATGATTGAATTTCCAGCTGATTGAGCGTATATGCCAAAACGACAAGCATCAATGAAATTATTTGTGATTGTGGTATAAGTATTAGTTAGATAAATCCCCCAGTATTGATTTGAAACAGTATTATTAGCAATAATGCTCCCCGAACCATGAATAGCTATTCCTACATTAATTTCCTGATAAAATTCTGAATATACTGTATTATTTGTTATCGTGCAATAGCTTGAATCAAGTGCTTGAATACCAAATCCATGGTGCTCAACAGTGTTGTTTGTTAAAATGGAATGATCGCATCTTGTTATGAATATTCCAGCAAAATTATCTTCATTCAAAACATTACTCTCAATAGTTGTGAAATCACAACGTAAGACATACATACATCCATTAAGGAAAATATTATTTACAATGTTTAATGTGCGTGATTCTGCATCTGAGATGAAAATTCCATATCTAAAAGCATTCAATAAACAATTACGAATTTCAAAAAACTTTGTTGTTTCCTTTATTCTTATTCCATCGAAAGAACTGTTGATATACAATCTTTCAATCAAGAAGGGGTTTTCAGCTGTTCCATTTCCAGGAAAACCGTAATCAGTGAAATTCTGATCATTCTTTATTAAAATTGGGACATGATCAATGTATTTTTCAGGAATTGGCTCTTGTATTATCTCTGGGGCTATAATTATCCAAACTACACCAAAAACCATCACACCAATTATTAAAGTAGTAACAAAAATTTGCATCAGATTGTTTTTTACAAAGGAAATCTAAACCACTCTCTACTACTATGTGTCAGATACAACTGATATAAGAACTAGCTCAAGACTTTATTGAGACATTTCTTTGACGTAGATTTCTTTACCATAATGATGTCAACCAATTAGCTACTGGATCCAAGATTACATCAAGATAATCCATGAGGAAGTATGTAACTGCGCCAAAACTTATTCCAATAATGGTTCCACCAAGTATATCCAGGAAGTAATGGATTTGCAAAGCAATTCGCCCATAGCATACACCAATAGCCCATAGAAAGAAAATCCATCCGAAAACTGGATAATAAAGAGTCATAAACATGCCCGTTATGCCCATCCTTGTTGCGTGACCACTAGGAAAACTATAATGGTCTCCTGTAACGATATATTTCAGAGCTACTTGTTCATCTGGTCTTTTTCTCTTTGTAATAAATTTGATTATTGTAGAAGTTAAACCTCCAAGTCCTATAATTATAAGTTGAAAAAGATTATCAGATTGGTGTTTGAAGAAAACATCTAATATCAAGAACAGAACAGAAATCATAATCCAAGGCTGAGCATTGCCAGAAAGAGCAAAGAAACTTGCTAGTGTCAGCATTTGTGGAGATGTTTCACCCATTCTTTTAGATATCTTCTTATCCCACTCATCCAATCTTTGAAAAAACTCAGCCATTAGAATTTTACCTCACTATGAAATTTATAAAGGTTCTTCTACTCGAACAGTTGCTTATTCTCATTATAGTATCTTCTAATCTCTGCTAATTGATGTGGTTTATCTGCATCCATCGCTATTTCTGCATCATCAGATAAAATTGCATAAACTCCTCGTTGAACCTTGAAAACCCTTCTATTAACTGATTTCACAAATTTTGTAATTGAAAGACGCTTTAACAAAAATTGTATGACTACAAATGGATTAAGAACTAATAATTGAGCAAAAACATTTTTTCTATGTTCAAACAAATCATCAATTACCTTCTTATGGGGAAGCATTTTTTCAATGTTAACTACAGTTAAATCTCCTCCACAAACCTGAAACTCTTTGAAGGTTGCATAGGTTCGATTCGATTCTGGGAATTTAGCTTCCATTATTTCTTTCTTAACGAAACTATAGTAGAAGAAACCATCTAATACTCCTCCTGAAGCTTCTTTGCATTTTCTAATTTGATTGGAAATCATTTTAGCTGTGATTAAAGGACCATCACTTGTAAATAAGATAGCAATTTTTGTATGGTTTTTCTTTTTTAAAATGAATTTATTATAAATGTTTACAACTTTATCAAAAAGACCGCTAGTATCTTCATGGAAAATAACTGGTAAATCTGTGTCCCATTCTTTTTTAGACATACCACTGATGTAAATATCTCCTACTTCTTCACACTTTAAGAATTCTTTAGCTATTCTTTCCAGGAATATTTTATCTCCCAATTTTATGAATCCTTTTTTGGTAACATCTTCCTGGTCGCACAATACTGCATCTCTTTCTGATCTTCCCGCATAGATGATTGCATTGTATTTCTCCATTTAGTCTTACTCCTGCAATTTTTCTATAACTGGTTCTATTTTTAATTTCTTCAGAAACTCAGTATATTCTGCTCTTGATAGTTCTCGGTTTTCTCCACT
>JAAFKI010000186.1 GCA_021399345.1 Candidatus Heimdallarchaeota archaeon | reverse complement strand
TAAAACACAGTTAAATTATCGTAGAAAAGGAAGTAAACACCGATTAAAGCGATGACTAAAAGGAACCAAGAAAAACTTCCAAAACGATAACGCTTACGTTCCATGCTCATAGCGATTCTCTCTTCCGAATATACTGTTATAAATCATTGCTTTTCGAATTAGGAGAAAGAAATTCAAATTCCAAGACTTTTAGCTGCTCCAAGTGAAATGGAAAAGGTTCAGGTAAAAAAGGAACTTTTCTTCTCCAATCTTTGTTTTCAGTTATCCAAGAATTAGAATCAATTGGATTGATAGGAGCATCAAAACGGAGAGGTTTGTTGACCTTCTTCCCATTGATAACATCATCTATTTGTTCTCTGAATTTTTCATAATAGTAGATTTCAGATTCATTAAGTATCATTAACAGTTTCGCATCTGTATACTCATCATCTGCACGCATAAGATAGACTTCTGCCCTGGTAATATTCTCGTTAAAAACTTGATAAAGAGCCATCATTGTATAGCTATAGATGGGAACTAATCGATTATTGAAAAGCATTAGATAAACTTCAGCTGCTCTATCAAAGTAGTCTTGAGAATAAGATAGGTACTCGGAGTTTTTCTCTTCCGACCATCTGACCAACCAATACCTAGCCAGAAGTAAAGATAATTCTGGATCACCCTTATCAATCCCTTGAGTTTTGATAATCTGCTCCATGGTTTTGGTATCATCCACCAGATCATACACATATGCTCCAAAGGCTATTCTGGCATAAATTCCAATCAAATTGAATGAAATCCCTAATTCTTCTTTTCTTGATCTGCTAAGAAGTTCTTTAACAAAACCCTCTATCTCTTCGAGAATTTCTTCTACATCAGTTTTTATTGCAGATTTCGTGAGTTCAGGTTTTTCATCCTTTAAATCTCCCACATATTTCGAATTTTTGTATTGAGTTGAAATCAATTTATTGAGTATTTGGTAGAATCTTGTTTCCAATAGAAGTGCTTTTTGTTGAATGAAGAAGCTTCTAATTGTCTCACTAAATTCTGGATGTTTGGTATAAGGTTGAATCTCTGCCATTGCCCTACTATTTTCCATATAAGCAAGGTTGAGAAGTTCAGCAACATTTTCATTAGTAAATCGTGCTGTTAGTTGATGTAACTGTGCTTTCAAGGAAAAAAGAGAAGATTCAGAGGTTTTGATTCTTAAGAGTTCAAATGGTTCTTCCTCGATTTCCTTTAGATAACGATGTCCAAGTCTAGCTTTTTCTATTGCATCTTCAAATAATTTACACCAAGCCACAAGATCTTCCTTAGCTATAGTAGGAACTGTAACAAGGAAATTGTAAAGAGTAAGAACCAACATTTGTGCATAATTGGTAGCTGATTTGACAATATTCATCTTATCAGTTTCAGAAAGATTTAATCGAAGAATAGAATCAAGTTGCATATAGTCAATCAAGAAATTCAAGTTCTGTTTCTCTTTATCTAATAGTTCACTGATAGTGTCTTTAGGAGGAAGTTTACCATACTGGATAGTT
Organism: Candidatus Heimdallarchaeota archaeon; assembly: GCA_021399345.1. GTDB lineage: Archaea > Asgardarchaeota > Heimdallarchaeia > Heimdallarchaeales > Heimdallarchaeaceae > UBA460. The sequence goes on along the minus strand of JAAFKI010000186.1, from coordinate 1,399 downwards.
CCTTCAATAGCAGCATGAAGAGTGTAATAAGGATTTAACCCTTTTAGTTTAGAGAAGAGATCAATAAAAGCAGATAAAGCAGGATAGAGCATAAACTGGGAACTACAATTTTCTAATGCTTCCCACATGACCTTAATACTATAAACAAGAAAATCAAAATATTCTTTCTTATAAACTCCAGAAAGCCTATACAATCGCGAGACAAATGATTTGAAATGAGCAATTTTTGTGATGAATAAATCTACGTTCACGTTCCGTTCTTCGAGACTAAAAACAATCTCATCTACTTTACTCCGAACGAAGTAAATCATCTCTCTTGGTTGTAAACTCAAGAATTCTCTTTGTTCATGTTCGAAGGAATTGCTCATTAAGAATCTAAATGCACGGAAACTGATAAAGGTGACGAAATTGTCAAAAAAAAAAACTTTGGTTTAACCAGATTTTATAACTCGAACTGCTTTCCAATCACGAATCAGAAAATACCCATAGAACCCTATGAATGTTAAATGCAGTACTACAATCAGCCACAACCACACATTTGCCAATAGAGGAGGACCTCTAATAAACATGACAAGTAAGTGAGTTACTGTCATAAGGGTGTAGTTAGTTGTTAACATAAGTATAATTGCTTCCCTAGTTTTTGAGAGTTCAGCATTTCTAGCCCAAAATGTAAGAACACCTACTCCAAAAACAGCAAAACCAAAGAAACGTACCATCAAATATCCATCTTCATCAGATAGAAAACCTATTAGTTCATATAGAAATTGTGGAAAAAATATAAAAGCTAAACCAAAGCCTGATGCTAAAACAGCTGTAATCCAAAATATTAATTTTGGTTCTAATTCTAGTTTCATTTATTTCACACTCAGATATGATAAACAGTGAGATTTTTCACCATTCAACAGGTTTGTTCATTCGAAAAGCGTTAAATTTTATGCTTGGGGAATCTTCTGCCTATTAATCATAATTGAAGGAAAAAAAATGAGAAAAGAGATAATAACAAGATAAGTAGTTAGGTTAAACCTAACTTCTCTAGTTCTGCTTTGGTAGGATAACCGAGTTCATCTAATCCTCGTTTTTCGTATAACATTGCTCTTGATTTGATAAAGTCTTCATCATCAACAAAAGCTGTTTTTCCCTCTGCTCGACCAGTAGGTAGAGGTTCTTCCATAAATCGTTTAGGAAGGTTATCAAACTCTATTGGATCTTTATCCCCAAATTCACGAATGTTGAACATTCTCTTCAGTATCCAAACTCTGCGAGCTACATTAATTAGCTCTTCCTCAGTAACTTCCCTATCCCATACTGCTGACATTATATCAACACAATCATCAAAATCTAAAGCTGGTTTGATACTATGTGTAAAGTGGCAGATGGAAAGACAATCTTTGATAGTCTT
>JAAFKI010000185.1 GCA_021399345.1 Candidatus Heimdallarchaeota archaeon | reverse complement strand
TGTATCAGCTATAGTAAACCTTTTCTCAATTGTTGACTTATATGCAACTCCATCAATTATCCAACTTGCGTTTACTAAAATCTCATCATGCTTTGATGTAAATTCCTCTTCTGGAGTTCGTTCCCAGTCTACTTTCCACAGTATCTTGTCTAAATGATAGACAGGAATTGAAGTAATTTCATTGATTTTCATAGATAATGTTGATTTCCCTGATGCAGAATTTCCAATTACAACTATTCTTTTCATTAGATGCTGACCTGAATAAATTTGTAGATGATGATGCTATCTTTTTAATATTCTCTCAATAAACATTCTTATCCAAGTTATTTCAAAATCAATTTCTATTTTAGCCCCCTCCTACCGCAGGGAAAAAAGAAATTATACTTCCCTCTTCATTGATTATATCTTCCACTGATGCTCTGAGTCCATTAACTAAAATTATTTTCACTTCTTCTTGATTAAAATTCAATCGTGCAATTAACTGAGCAAGTGTTGTTCCTTTATCAATTTCCATCTCTAAAGGATTTAAATCAGTAATATTAGGATACTTTTTCCTTAGAGATGCAAATACTTTAACAAATATTTTCATGTATTTCTCAGCTATAAAAGAATAAGAAGAAGAAGAATAAAGATTTATCTACTTTAACCCTAGTTCTATTATTTTTTCTTCAGAAGGGATTCCATCAACCCATCCTCTTAGTTCGTAATATTCTTCTTTCATTGTATCTAAATCTACAGTTTGACCCTTAGAAGGACCTTCAGGCATTTTTTCTTCTAGCAATCTCTTTGGCAATGTATCATCTTTTCCTGTTATTCCAAATTTGTTTATGATCATCCTCTCAAGATTAGTTATTCTTTCTCCTATTGTTAGAAGTTCATCTGAATTAACATCCCATCCTGTTATTGGACCGATCATCTCCGCATATTCATCTAATCCTAAAGCAAATGTAAGGAATAAGCAGTTTACAGAAGAATTAACGAGACTGGTGAAATCTTGGAATATTTTGGTCAACTCAGCTTTACCTTCAGTTGTAAATCTGTCTACATCTCCTAGTATTTCTGCTGCAATTGTGTAACCTGTAACATGACATCCTCCTCTGTTCCCAGTGGCATAATTGAGTCCTATTCCTTTAGCTCCACGTGGATCATAGGCGGGCATTTCTAATCCTTTAACAGACATTGACAAATCTGGAGAACCATAATGTTGGCACATTTTTCTGGACCCTTCTCCTATCCAAAAACCAAGTCCTTGTCGAAAAGCTGTCATCCATGTTAGTTCAATAACAGCATCAGCATTACCAAATCGCAGATCTATACCTTGAAGATCTTCCTCAGGTATCATGCCTTTTTCATTCAATTCCATAGCTGCTGCAATAGAAGAGCCAACGCTTATAGGATCCATACCAAATATATCACAATAGTGATTTGCTTTGATAACAGCTGCCATATTGTTAATTGTTGTAGTACCACCTAAAGCCCAAATAGATTCATATTCAGGACCTTCTGTATATGTTATCTTATAATTTCCTTTGTCAACCTTGGTTTTTCTTCCACATGCAACAACACATCCCCAACAGGGGTGCTTATCTATTAGGTACTCTTCTGTTAAGGTTTCTCCTGAGATTTTCTCTGCATCTGGATTAACACCTGTCTGCCAATTTTTGGTTGGAAACATACCATTTTGATTGATAATGTTGACTAAGACGGCTGTACCATAAGTAGGTAATCCTTCACCAGTCACACCATTTTCCTTAAGTTTCTCAACATGTTCTTTGACTTTGAGATTAAACTCATCTGGCTTTGCTATATTTGGTTTACTATTACCCTCAACAATAATAGCTTTCAAGTTTTTGGAGGCCATAACAGCTCCAAGCCCTGTTCTTCCAACAGCTCTGTGTTCTTCATTTATAATAACAGCCATTGGAACTAGATTCTCTCCAGCTGGTCCTATACAAGAAACTCCTGCTCTCTTTTTATCATGTTTGTTCCTTAGATGATTTGATGTCTCAATTGAATTCTTACCCCAAAGTTCTGTTGCATCATGAATTTCTACAGATCCATCTATAATGGAGATATATACGGGTTTTTCAGTTTTACCTATAACAACGATACCATCATATCCTGCAAATTTGAGTTTAGCTCCCCATCGACCTCCAGAATTACCTGAACCAATTGAACCTGTCAAAGGGGATTTTAATGCCATAACATGATGGCGCCCACTATTTGGAGACCTTGTTCCAGTAACTGGTCCTGTAGCAAAAATAAGCATGTTTTCAGAAGATAGTGCATCAAAATCCTTGACATTAATGCCCTTTTCCTCAAGTTTGCTAACATATTTCCACAAAAGATGAACTGCTATTCCTTTACCTCCCACATATTTACGAAGTATATCTTCAGAAATCGAAAAATCTTTGAATTCTTTAAGAGTTAAATTAACTTTTAACCATTTATTCATATATCCAAATTCCATTTTAATACACCTAGACTGTGATTTATGACAAAAATAACCTTTCAATAGATATAAATCTATCTGCCAAAATTGAGTTTTCAACTAATAGTTATATTTTTTAAATTCAAACCTAAAAGCAGAATGGTTAATGTTGTCAGAATATCCGAAGCTTTTACAAGTTGAACCAACAAACAAATGTAATTATTCATGTTCAATGTGTCTTAATGCATTAGGGAATTCTGAAAACCATTTTCTTTCTTTAGATAATTTTCAGTCACTAGCTGAAGAAGTTTTTCCAAGTTTAGAAAAGCTTGTACTATATGGATTTGGGGAACCTCTAATACATCCTGATTTCATCGAAATGCTAGAAATATCTAAAAAATATTTACCCACAGAAAGTAGGGTCTCATTTACGACTAATGGGTCACTACTCAATAGGAACAAAATTGACGCTATAGTTGATAGACAGTTAGCAGATGAGATTGTTTTTTCCTGCGACATGTTATTTAATGAAAAAATAAAACCTGAGCTTCATTCCTTAGAAAATGAGAGTGTAGAAGCAAATCTAAGATATTTGATTAGAAGAAATGCAAACAAGAAAATTCGAATAGGGATCCAATCTGTTCTGATGAAATCCAATATCAATCAGATTGAGGACATTATTTCCAAATTTGGATTGATGGGAATTAATTTCATAGCTTTAAGTCATCTTTTTCCTTTCTTTGAAAATTTACAGGAAGAAGTTCTATTCACAATGATTTCGCAAGAAGCTCTATCAGTTTTGAAAGAAAATGATAGCCAATGGAAAGAGATAATTCTTGGTGTATCTAAAGAAAAATTCGCAGAGAAGATGCAAGAAACATATACACAATTATATAAAAGAAAGGAGAATATCAAGCCCAAGATTAGACCTTTTTCTGAAATTTATAATAAAGCTCAAGCTCAAGCTAAAGAAAAAAATGTTCATCTCAATGTTTCATTATATCTTAAGGAAAAAGATAAACTCAAGACCCTACATGAACTAGAGAAACTTTTCAAGAAGTTTAGAAGTAAAGCAGAAGAAAGAAATATTGAGTTAATTTTACCAGCAATTATTCCGAAATTCTCTGATAGAAGATGCCCATTTCAGACAGCAAATGCTTCCGTTATTAGATCAGATGGAGATGTTGTTCCTTGCTTTAATTATTTATGGGATCATGAATCATATCTAAATAGTCATGTGAGAAAAAACTCTTCATTTACATTCGGAAATATACATCAGAAGCCTTTTCTAGAAATATGGAAAAGTGAACAATATCTTAAATTTCGTTTAAAAATAGAAGAAATGAATGAAAATATTCCTTATTGTGGTGACTGTAGTTTATCCAGCAATAACTGTTTTTATGCAATAGAAGATACATCTGATTGCTGGGGAAATATACCGTTCTGTTCTGAATGTCCTTATAGCTTAAATCTCACTAGATGTATACTATAATTCCTAATAAAATTTTGAATAAGACGGAATTCTTGCTAGAAAAATTCAAGTTATTCCTATAAACAAGGATAAATTTTTATTGTTTAATTTTCAAGTTATTTACAAGTGATTAGATGACAGAGAAAAAAGAAGATTGGAAGATTAAATATTCATATCCCAAATCTGCTCTTGTAACGTTGCACGTAAATGATATGGACAGAGCTATTCAATTCTATCAAGATGTGTTTGATTACAAAGTAAGTTGGAATGAAGCTCGCCAACTAGGTTGGGTAGAGATGAGTACTCATATAGATGGATTATTTTTAGGTTTAAACGAAAGTGTTCATGGATTAGCGGAAAACCAAACAGCTTTTACAATTAATGTTTCTAACCTGGAAGAAACCAAGGATTATTTAGACAGTAAGGGCGTAGATACGACAAAAATTGAAGAATTTACAGGGATGATCGCTATGTTTTTCTTTGTCGACTCGGAAGGAAACAGAATAGCCGTAGCAAGCTCCTCAAATAAGTAAAAAAGAGAGTTTGGATCCTTCAATCTGCTGCAGCAGGGAAAGGAATTCCTTCTCCTTCTTTTTCGATTTTTATACCAATAAGATTCTCTTCTATCTTTTTTAGCTCTTTTTCTTTTCTCTCAAGTTCCTCGACTATAGGATCTATTTGTCTCACCTTGGAAAATATCCATATTCCAGTTATGCTAATTGCACCCATAAGTATGCTTCCAACAAATAGTGGAACATATCCTATTGCATTTGCAAGAGGACCTGCTACTATAATAGCTATTGGCATCAAAGCCATACACATGGTTTGCATTATAGATGATACTCTACCCATCATCTCTGGAGGTACTAAAATCTGCGCAATTGTCTGTAGCATAGTGTTTGTAAAAGGAAAAGTTAATCCCATGACTAATGTTCCTACACATAATACCAAAATATTTCCTTGTGGAGCTAATGATTGGATAAGATAGCCTACAATTTGCACATAGAAAGCTATCATCAGAATCATTGTTTTCTTTTTCCAAGTTTTCTTGAGAATTACTACCGTTCCTGATACAAACACCCCCACCTGCCCCATACCAACTATCCAAGCGAGACTCTTCTCAGTTCCCCCATGGAACACCTCAACAAAAATTGGTCGTAAAACAAAGATTGGTTGTTGAAAGAAGTTGATGAATGTAGCTATAAGAAATAGTGCAAATAGACCTTTTGTGGATAATATGAATTTGATTCCCTCTTTGAATTCACTACCAAATGATCCCTTGGAGGTAGATTTTGTTTCTTCTTTGTTTTTTTCAGTTTTTGGTAGCTTTAGAAGATATAGAGGTACTAACGCGATAAAATATGTGACTGTATCAATCAAAATAATATTGTTTAGAGGCCACACTGCAAAGAGGATTGCACCTATAGCGGGACCTGCGATGTTAATTGCCCCCCAGCTAATGTGTCTGATTCCATTTAATCTTGAAAGTTGCTCCTTAGGAACCATCATAGGGATTATTGAAGAAGTTACAGGCCATTGAAATGAAGTTACAAATGCTCTAAAACATATAATAGCTAAAATGATGTAAAGAAAAACCATTTTGTCTATTCTTGATTCGAATAGAAATAGAAGCATATACATTAAGGTTCCAACAGCGATTAGAGTATCAGCTGCAAAAATTACTTTCTTTCGATCAAATCTATCAGCGATTACTCCTCCTAATGGTTGAACAAAAACCTGGATTCCAATAGTGCAAAAGTAAGCCATTGATAGATAATTGGGATTTGAATAGGTTATAGTAATATACCATATAATAGTAAAACTAACTATACTTGAACCTAGCATAGATATTATTTGACCTGCATAAAACTGTAAATAATTGCGGAAATCGTATTTTGATGGAATATAT
>JAAFKI010000184.1 GCA_021399345.1 Candidatus Heimdallarchaeota archaeon | reverse complement strand
TTCTACCTTTGGTTCTTCTTCTTCTACCTTTGGTTCTTCTTCTTCTACCTTTGGTTCTTCTTCTTCTACCTTTGGTTCTTCTTTCTCAACTACTATTTTTCTTTTAGCAATTAAAATTGGAAATGCTATATCTGGATCTTCAAGCAAATCTGTGAAAAAACCATAGAGGCTGGAATGTGTAGTGGGCATATAAATCATAAGAATACCTGTATCCTTACCGAAGCTTGAGAGTTCCTGTTTGAAAACTTCCACACTGTCTGTTGACATTATGTGTGTATCAACGAATCTTGATGCTTCACGAAAGACTTCTGAATTTGCTCTTTCAAACCTTTCTAAATCTTCTTTTGATTTCTTGACAAGAGCTTCTAATTCCTCTTTACTTTTACTTTCATGATAACTTGGATCAATATTAATCAAACAATGTATATCCGATTTCTTTAAACTGTATTTTAGAGCTTTTTCAAACATATAAGGTAACTGTGTAGTATTACTGAAAAATAAACCAATATTTTTGAATAATAAGTCGAGATTTATCCTTTCACTTTCTACTAAAAGAACAGGTATCCCTTCGATGTCTTCTAGAAGATGATCAAATAAGCTTCCTAAAACAGTAATACTGGCTTCTGTATCTTCATCTTCATCATCTGTTATCTGATTTTCCCTCAAACCTATAAATGAAGAAGGAACAATAATAATATCATATTCTGTTGTCATAATAACATTGTCCAGAATAGATCTAAGATTTTCCAAGTTTTCAACAACTTCTCCTTTAATTTCGAAATCATCACTGAGAAGATGTTCATATGCAAAAGCTAGAGAGTCTTCATAGCTTTCTTTGGTTGTCTCTGAAGCTGTTGAAGGTTGTACTGTATAGAAACAAACAACATCGATTTTTGTTCCAAAATGTCTATTTAGCTCCCCTGCACACAGAACTGCTGCTTTTGATTTAGCAGTACCATCAATAATAAGTAATGCTTTTTCAGCGGGAGGTATTTCAGGTTTAACAGAAGGCAGTAACTCTGTAAATTTTTGAAGAGTTTTTTTCAAGGCTGACTCTTGCTTATCTCTATCTTGGATAGCCATCAACCACAATTCAAAACTCGACCTAAAAAACCTTACCATAATAATCCAAAGTGACTTTCAAGTTTAAGGACGTCTAACTGAGATTTTATGGTGTTTTAGGGGTTTTTCTTTTACTTTTTAAAAACCTTATATAAAGCTTTAATGCTTTTGTAGTTTCTCTTCTCATACTAATTTGTTCTTGAAATAAATTTAAAGGCGATAATAGGAAACTATCATAATGATTTCAGCCTTGAAAAACAATGAGGAGAATGTTTATAGTGAAGGTGTATTTATTGGCTTTTTCTTCTTAATTGTTGGCTTATTGCTGATAATTGTTAATACTTTTATTCATAATATCTGGTTAATTGCCTTTGCAGCTGTTCTGTTGTCAATTGCCGCAATTCTTCTCTTTATGGTGGTTTTAATCTCAATTCTAAGAAAAAGCGGAGGGGCAGTATTACTCCAAATCTGGAATGAGACAGTATATCTTTTTCTAGGCTTGCCAATGGCTTCAATTTGCATTCTCATAATTCCAATATCAATAATTCTTTTATTCTTTAAAGTCACTCCCCAAGATGTTCTCTTCTTTTCTCTCATATTCACAGTATCTTTGCAATTAAGTTCATTGTCTTACTCTGGAATCAAATTGTGGCTAAACAATCGTTCTAGTGGGTATGGGCTTCCAGTAAAAATAGATAGAGGACCAATTGAACAGCTTTTATACAAAATTCCCTCATCTGAAGATTAGTCATCTATTGACAATAACCTTTTTCTATATAGTGTTTCAATATTACGTAATTAATAAGGTGATATAATGCACAAAAAATTATGGATACCAGGTCCAACAGAGGTAAAAGAAGATGTTCTCAAAGAACAAGCTAAACCTTTGTTTGGTCACAGAAGTAATGATTTTACACTTCTTTACGATAGTGTTCTAACACAATTACGAGAATTTTTCAAAACAGAACAACATGTTTTGGTTTTGACTGCATCCGGAACTTTGTTCATGGATATAACTGCAAGAAACTTGATTACTCCTGTTGGGAAAGCACTTTGCTGTGTAAATGGTTCCTTTTCAGCGAGAATGTATGAGGCAATTGTTGATAGCGGAAGAATTGCATCAAAACTAGAAGTTGATTGGGGAAAGGCAATTACCGTAGATATGATAAAAGAAAGACTAGAAACATCAGACTATGAGGTTGTGACTATTTGTTACAATGAAACCAGTACAGGAGTAAAAGCTGATCTTCAAGCAATTGGGAATTTACTTAAAAATTATCCTAATACTTTATTGGTTGTCGATGCAGTTTCATCAATGGGTGGCGATATGCTACTCCCTGATGAATGGGGGACAGATCTGGTTTTTGCATCAACCCAGAAGTGTTTCGCGTTGCCGGCTGGTCTTGCAATTGGAATCGTCTCACAAAAAGCTTTAGACAGAGCAAAAGAAGTTCCTTCGAAAGGATTGTACATAAATCTAGAAAAAATTCTTGGCTACTATGAAAAGAAGAAACAAACACCTTCAACTCCAAATATCTCTTTACTATTCGCTTTAGATTATAAACTTAAACTAATGCTAACAGAAGGAGCAGAGAATATTTTCAAACGACACAAAGAAATGGCAAACTATACACATGAATGGGCTCTAAAACATGGTTTCGGTCTTTTTGCTGAAGAAGGTTATAGGTCTGTAACAGTAACTACTGTGGAAAATAAACTTGAGAAAGATGTTGGAGAACTTAACAAAGGTTTAGCTGAAAAGAATCTTGTTGTTGCCAATGGCTATGGCAAACTTAAAGGTTTAACTTTCAGAATTGGTCACATGGGAGATCATAATCTAGATGGATTGAAGGAACTCTTAGCAGCAATTGAAGAAGTATGGAATCTATAGGTGAAAAAAATGCCCAAAGTATTATTATCTGACAAATTAAATGAAAAAGTAATTGAAGTACTTGAAAATGCTGGATTTGAAGTGAAAGTTGGATGGGATATTCCAAAAGAAGATCTCCCCCAAATTATTGGGGAATATGATGCCATAATAGTAAGATCAGCTACAAAAGTTCGAGGAGAGCTCCTAGAAAAAGCTGTTAACCTTAAAGTTATAGGAAGAGCTGGAGTGGGTCTCGATAATATAGATCTTGAAGTTACTATGGCGAGAGGTATCAAAGTTGTTAATACCCCTGCAGCAACTACAAATTCTGTAGCTGAATTAGCTTTGACTATGATACTTGCATCGACTCGAGATGTCGTTAGAGGAACATGTCAAATTAAAGCTGATCCTGGATCATTCAAATCTATGAAGAAAAAACTTTTTTCTAGGGAAATTGATGGTAAAACATTAGGATTGATTGGAACAGGTAGAATCGGAACTGCTTTAGCTGTAAAATGCAAAGCTTTAGGTTTGAATGCAATAGGTTATGATGCTTTTGTACCTGAAAATCCTGTTGTTGATATGAAGTCTACTATGGCTGAAGTACTAAAAGAAGCAGACTACATTAGTTTACATCTTCCATTGACCAAAGAAACTAAACACATGATTGGAAAAGAACAATTAGCCATAATGAAGAAAGGATCAGTAATTGTTAATTGTGCTAGAGGTGGAATTGTTGATGAAGTTGCAGCACATGCAGCACTTGAATCTGAACAACTTGGATATTATTGTACTGATGTATTTGAACAAGAACCTCCTGAACCTGATAATCCTCTTCTACATCATGACAATGTGATTATTTCCCCTCATATCGGTGCTCAAACAAAAGAAGGAAACTACAGAGCTAGTGTTCAAGCAGCAGAGAGAGTTATTGAATCTTTCAAAGAACTTTAACCCTACTCTTTTTTCTTATTTTTAGAAAATTTTAATATATAGCTAGTTTGTTGAATCTCATGAAAGCTGCGTTAGTTGGTTTGGGTGCAATTGGAACAGTTATTGCTGCCGATTTAGCTCAAAATGATTTTCCTCTTTATGTTGTATGTAAACATCAAGAAACTCTTGATTTGATTGAAAAAAGAGGGTTGAAAGTAACTGGTATAAGTGGGGAATATATTGTTAAGGATAATTTAACACCTGTGCTTACTATAGAGGATTTACCTGAAGAACTCGATATTGTTTTCATGGTTACAAAGTTAACAGAGATTCAAGATGCCTTTGACAGAATAAAGAGTAAACTAAACAAAGATTACACTCTAATTACTATGACAAATGGCATGTATGAAGAGAAACTAGCAGAACTAATTGATGGTAAAAATTTGCTAGGTTGCGTTGTAAGTTTTGGTGCAACAAGAAATGGGCATGCTGAAGCGATAAAAACTTCCCTTGGTGAGATGGTAATTGGAAGAACAAAGGGACCGAAGCAAGAAATAGATGCTAAACTCGTTGAACTATTGTCAGAAACTGTTCCAACAACGTATTCAGACAATATAACTAATGAAAAATTCACTAAACTTTTGATTAATGTATCAGTTGCTTCATTTGGAGTAATAAGTGGATTGATGCTCGGTGAAATGTTAGCAAGAAAAACCACTAGAATCGCATTTTTAACAGTAATGACTGAAGGAGTTAAGGTTGCTGAAGCTAAAGGTGTGCAGTTACAGAAATTAAATAATTTGAATATTAGCTCACTAGCTTTGACGAAAAAAGAACTTCATGGTTTTTCTTTCAAGCATTTTTACAAACAAATTATAATCAAAATTATTGGAAGAAAATACAAAAAGCTTAGATCATCTAGCCTACAATCAATTGAAAGTGGAAGAAGAACTGAAATAGACTTTCTTAATGGTTATTTAGTTGAACAAGGGGAAAAATACAATGTTCCAACTCCTCTCAATAAATATGTTCTAGATGAAGTTCATGAATTTGAAGAGGGAAAGAAAAAACCATCTTTAAAAGAATTGGAAAGATTAGAACAAAAAACTAAGGAAATATGGGGACTCAAATAAGAAAATTATCAGATACATCGTTCAACAGCTTTTGATCCTATTTCATCATATTCCTTCCTAGTTACCCATAAGTTATTTTCTTTAAATATTTTAAGTGTTGAAAGGATTGATCCCCCAATCCATGAAGAAATAACTCTTTCTGAAGGTGCAGAAACGTTTATACATTGCCCTTCTGCTTGATGTTTCTTTATATCTTTAGTAAACCTTTCTACAAATCCTTTATACATAGTTCCTCCTCCAATAAGTACTACATTTCTCAAAAGAGGCCAATATAAATCCTTATCACATTTTGCAACTGATTCAATAACTGCATCTATTAAATCTCCCTTTCTCATACTAACACTCAACATTTCCTTTTCAAATAGAATTTCAGGTGCTTGATATCTTATTTCATTCAGTTTCACATAAGTGTTACTTACAACATTCATTGATCTTGAGAATCTATCGGATTCTAGCCAAAGTTTCTCCTCTGCTTCAATATTTATAGTCACATAACACAGTTCTTCTGATAAGATTCTTGTGTTTTTGAGAATATACTCCCTTTTTGTAGGTGATCCGTTGATTTCTATTTCTTGATTTTCGATATATTCAAGCATTTCATCAACAACATCCATTCCTCCCTTTTGTCTTGTACTTATACTGTGCGTGATAATAAAACCTTCATAAATGGGAGCTATTCTTGTCATTCTTGAACCGATATTTACAACAACACCAGTAATAGATCCAGTTGAATATAAAGCAACTATTTCTCCTATAGTGAAATATATTCTTGGAATATTTAACCTGTCAAAAAGTACTTGAGCAATTTGTTTTCTAATCACATAAGGTACATGAAGCCCATCTAGTCTATCTACCATTTTTCCTTTGAGTAAGTTATTTTTAACTTCTTCAGGTAAAGAAGTATTCTTAATATGGTCCTCTCTACCTTTAAGGTCATCAGAAAAGAATAGACCGTAAGGCCTTTCTACCACTAGTACATCTGTTTTTGTTGAATCCAAATCTAACTCTTCAAATATTAAGTTCATGAAAATTTCAAAATTATCTAAGTTTATTTCAAAATCAATTTTAGGTTCTCTTGAGAATATTGTGATTTTACGATCCAGCTCACGGATTTTTTCTATGAGATTATGTTTCTGGAGGAATGCAACTCCTGCCTTATCAAAATAAATCGCAGTATCACAAATAAATCTAGGGCGCGATTCTTTTGAAACACCCACCTTTGTAATAGTTTCTCCTATGTCAAGAACGATTCCAGTCGGTTTTTTGATTTCACCCATACTAACAAGTCTATCAGGTTGATCTATAATCTCTTGTAGTCTTTTGACTTGAATAGAATCTTCCTCTTTAACCATCATGTTACATCTTTCACAATAATAACCAACAACTATCCATTTTCTTTTTTCAGTACCTTTTCTAATATACAAGGCAATCATCGTTTTGCCACAATGTTTTGGTTTTGATTTTTTGACTTTCTCTGACATTTTTTTCACAACTAGACCTGGAATAAAATTTCTTTTAATGATTATTAAGAATATTGACGATATATCTTAAAAGTGATATACCTTTTTAAAATGGTATATCCTTTTTCATTTGAACGTATTGTCTTTTTCTACTCCTCTAAATTCTATATTCTAACAACAAAATTAAAATAGAGTTCTTGAAGAGCTAGTTTGATTACAATGGTAGATATCAAACCATTCAAAGCTATAAGATATACTGAAAAGGCCGGAGACATCGAAAAACTAGTAGTCCAGCCTTATGATAAAATCGATGCAGAAATGCAAGATGCTTATTACGCTCTATCAGATTATAACTATTGCAGATTAACCTTACCAATTGAAGAAAATAGGTATGAAGTCGCAAGACAAAGGTTGGAACAATGGTTAGCCGAAGGAATATTGGAAAAAGATGAAGTTCCTGGAATTTATGTTTATTATCAAGAATATGAATTATTTGGAAAGCAATATATCAGAAAAGGATTCATAGGAGCACTAAGACTCCATCCTTTCAAAGAGAATATTGTTCTACCTCACGAAAGAACACACAGTGGACCAAAAATCGATAGATTGAACATGTTGAAGACAACCAAACATACCTTAGAAACTGGCTTTATACTTTATTCGGATCCAGAGAAGAAAACAATTAATCTGTTTGATGAAATTACAAAAGAAGAACCTTTAATAAGGGCTAAAGATGATTTGGGGGTTCTAAATAGAATCTGGAAAATCTCTAATCCTGTGCAAATCAAGATTGTTCAAGATACGTTTGCTGAACAACAATTAGTAATTGCTGACGGGCACCATCGTTATGAAACAGCTATCACCTATCGAGATATGTGCAGAGAGAAGGCTGGCATTATGAATGAAAATGCTGCTCCAGAATTTCGAATGACCTATTTAGTACCTGTTGAGGACGAAGGATTGGTCATCTTAGCAACTCATCGATGTTTAGCTAAAGTATCTGTAACAGAAGATAAAATGAATGAACTCAAGATGTTCTTTTACATGGATGAAATTATGAAATCTGAAATTCCTAAATTCCTTGAAGAGAATAAGGATAAACATGTTTTTGTTATGTATCAGGATAGTAGAGCTGTTTCCTTGATAATGAAAGACATTTCTGCAATCAATAGATATGTCAGCGATGTAAGTGAGGAATATAAAAATCTGGATGTAGTTATTTTGAGAGATATGATATTTCATGGAATCATGGGCCTTGAAGAACTTCACATCGATGATGATATTTTCTATGAAAGATGGTGGAATGAAGCTGTTGAAGAAGTAGACAAAGGTACTTACAAAGTAGTTTTTATTCTTAATCCAACTGCTGCCGATGAAGTTCTAAAAGTTTCTAAGAACCATGAAAGGATGCCTCAGAAAGCTACTGACTTCTACCCTAAGATGATAAGTGGTTTTACAATGTTAAGTTTAGAAGAAGGAGAAAAAATACTTTAAATCCTTCTCATCATCTATTTTTTATCTATCTTCCCCTTTCTGCTTCAATAAGACCAACAATTTCTCCAACGGTGCTAAATTCCTTGAAAACTTTTTTAGGTAATCTAATGTCGAATTCATCTTCGATTCTTTTACCAAGTTCTTTTAAATCACTATTACTGAGTTTTAAGTCATCTTGGAAGTAAGTATTTATTGTAACAATATGACTTCGAACATCTGCCACTTCAGCGATTATTAGCCTTAAGCGTGTTAATACTCTCGAATACATTTTTATTCCTCTTACATTACTTCATCATAGAACATCTTAAGCGGATCCTCAATGGTATCAGATTTTCTTATAGCAATTACCATCTTGTTAATCCCCAGATCTTCATACTCTTGTATTTTCTCTTTGATATCTTTAGGATATCCTATAAATTGATTTTTCAATACTTCCTCTCGGGATGGTTTTGCATCGTCTTTTGCCCTATCAATAATGGTTTTCACAAGATTGTCAATTTCTTCTTGACTGCTAACTAGATTTATTCCACCGAAGTATGAAATTTCAAATTCTTCAAGAGTTCTGTTAAATTTCTCCAAGTGTTTGTGAATATTCTTAATTGTCTTAGGTAAATCATCCTTTTTAACATATGGTAGATTTATTCCATCTGCTTCCCTACAAGCAATTTCGGTCATTCTTTTACCAGTAGTGCCTAAAACAATCTGCGGATGAGGTTTTTGGATTGGTTTTGGATAGTTTCTATTATTTTCTAATTTCCAGAATTTTCCTTCAAAATTTGTAGAATCTTCAGTGAACAATTTTTTATAGATAGCTAAGGATTCTTCCAACTCATCAACTCTTTGTTTTCCATTTGGAAAGGAATACCCATATGCTTTGTATTCTTCTTCATACCAACCAGCTCCTAACCATAAAAGAGCTCTTCCATTTGAAATATGATCCAGAGTACTAACCATCTTAGCTAGATATGCTGGATTTCGGAAGGAATTACAAAGAACTATATGACCCAGTTTTATTTTTTTAGTTTCAATTGCTAAAGAGCTCATCAACATTAGAGCTTCTAAATAAGATTCTTTTTTCTCTTGCTTTTCATCAAAACCAATTAAGTGGTCGTTAACATGAGCAGATTCAAAACTCATTTCTTCTGCACGAACAGTTAAATCTCTAATTTCAGGATAAGTGTGAACTGTACGAACATAGTAACCAAATTTCATGAATATTACTAATTTTAAGAATATTTAATACTTTACTTGTGTTGTGATTCTTTTGAAAAAATACCTCATTAGTTTTAGGATGCATACTAAATTAGAGCAACAATTTCTGTTAAAACATATTATTTTTATAGCTAAAGCAATCGGATGTATTCCAGCATAAAAATCTCTAACTATCTATTTTCAAGCTCGCTTTAACAATCTGCTTGTAAATCTCGAAACAGATTTTTGTGCAAATAAGAATAATAGGTTTGAAGTGAAAAAATTGAGTGAAGAAAACAAATTCATGAAAATAAACGAACTAACCCCAAATATAAGGGATATAAACGTTATAGCAAAAGTAGTAGAACTAGGTGAAGTTCGTTCAGTTACCAGTAGAAATTCTGGTGAAGAACATCAAGTTATGGATATTCTCATTGGAGATGATTCAGGCGTTGTTTATTTCTCTGCTTGGAATGAACAAATTGAGAAAATCAAAAATGAAGAAACATACCAGTTTACATCAGCAAAAACCATTCTGTTCCAAAAGAATATCAGATTATCTTTGGGGAGACAAGGAACAGTTGAAGATTCCAAAGAAAAAGTTGAATCTGTAGAAGAAACAAATAATGTATCTGCTGAAGAACATGATATTCCACGAAGGTGGGATAGACCACAAGGTGGAAACAGAAGATATTAACGATAAAGAAATCAAACAATTCTTTCTTTATTTTTCAAATTTTTTTTAACAAAATAATAATATGCAAGTGCTTCAACTAGATTTGAAGCTCAAGAAATTGTTCTAATTCGTTAGAAAATTCCTCGTGAGATTGCTGATTAATTGCTAGTAAATTACCCCACTCCTTAATCTTTTTTTTCATGAAATCTTCAATAGTTTCTCTTTTCTCAAAAATGAAATAATGTTCTCTTGGGAAGAAGATCAAAATCATACATGGTTGCATTCCCTTTAATCTAGGATCATTAGAATTGTCATCTCTTATTCTGAAAAGATATGTCTCCATAAGATAATCTGTTTTGTCTAGAACTGGAAATGGTCCAAATAACCCAGTTTGATCCTCAAAACCTTGGATTACTCCGCTAAAAATATAAACAGTTAATTTTACTATGATATCTTCTAAGTTTTCACTTTTAACAAAATCTAAAACATCTGTTGATATAATTTCTCCCCCTAAGTCACCAAATTTTACTATAGAACTTTGTACTGAATTTGTGATTTCTTCTATGGGTTTGGATGCTAGAATTTTAGCCTTATCCAATAAAGATACATTTTTGATAACTTCAACAAATTTATCAATTTCGTTATTCTCATTAAAAACTGGTATAAACTGTATCTCTAGAAACAAATCTTTTCCTTCCTTGTCCTGTGTTTTGCGAAAAACTTTGTGAGATTTACTATCTTTGAATCCTATGGTTGCTGGGCAATCTGGACAAGGTTCATCCCCTTTACCCTCTAGGTAGTGCCATCTACTAAAACAAGTTCTATGAATGTAGGAACCCACTAAGTCTTTAGCTGTTTCATTCTCAAATAATATCTCTCGTTCTAATGTTTGCAAAGAAATACCAAAAGGGAGTTGGTCAAGTATCCATTGAAAATTCTCTGTTCCAGATATTTTAGAATCGTCCTGGTTTGAATCCTTAGATGTCATACTTGTACGGAATCACTAATTGAGCTTATAAAATTTGACTTCTTTCAAGATATTGTAAAATTTTCTCAATAGTTGAAGTCTGAAAAGTTACAATTATTTTCTATCTTTTCTTCAATAAGTTTAAAATGGTTCATCAGTCTTTTAGAATGAAATTCATGGTTGAATTAAGAGAGAAAGAGAAAGGAGCAGTATCTAAGTTAGAATATCTTAGAAACAAACTTAAAAAAGAATTTTTCATAATATCCGTTTTCTTAATTGTTATCTTAGTTACAGCCATTCTAATTAAAATCAACATATCTGATTGGATATACAGCAATGTTGGATCAAATTTTAATTACACATTAGTAGAACCAATCAATGGACGATCAACTTGGTATTTTGAAATATATATTGATGCTGATTATTACTATGAATCTTATTTAGATGCATTTCGCAGTGGATGGAACCCATATAAACGGTATACTAATGAGCTTGATTTCTATGTGTATGGACCTGTATTTATCTATGGTTTGTATTTTACATCTCTTCTTGTTCAGTTATTCAACCCAGGAATGCCAAATGATATCCTTATTGAAGAATCAGTCAAATGGACAGCGATAAATTTTGATGCATTATCAGCTGTAATGATCTATTTGATTATTATAAACTTCAAATTTATGAGAGATAGAAAGATCTACAAACATGTGCTTGGACTAGTTGGTACATTTGCGTTTATTTTCATGCCTTTCAATCTATTTTACATAGACGCTTATTATCTTAATATACCTCAAATGACTTTTTTCACTCTTGTTACATTCTTTCTAATAATGAAGAAGAAATACAGATTATCTGCATATTCTCTCACTTTAGCTTGGTTAACAAAACAAATGCCTCTTTTCCTAGTAATTCCTATATTTTCAATGATATGGAAAGAACATGATTTTAAAACAGCTGTAAGAAGGTTTCTACGACCATTCCTGTTATCTACTCTACTTCTTTCCGTTCCATGGATTTTCATTACGCCTATTTTGTATATAGGAAGGATATTAGCAGCTGGAAGGTCTTTATGGTATGTAACTTTGGATTCAGTTGGAAATGGACATGGTACAACTCTAGCTCATTCATTTCTTTACTGGGGAGCTGAAGATTTAGCTAATTTCTATGTTCAAATTAACACGTTTATGATCCCATTCATAGTTTTCTATGGTTTTGCACTTTTTATAGGTCATTTCAATGGAAAGAAACTTGCAAATAATGAAAAAGTATTTACTTATTACATTACCTGGATTGTTTTAATTTCACATACATTCATCTCTAGGGGATTGTTTAAGTATTACGACGCTTTCTACACTCCTTTCTTCATACTCTCGATAATTGTTATTGCAAATTCTATTACAAACAAAGTTGAATATTATATCGGAAGGAGGAAAAGCGAAAAAATATCGCCCGAATCTGTTGATGAGGATTCTAGAGATTTTTGGAATTTTGGAATAAGAGCAATTGAAATTCTAAGTATTCTGCTTTTTACACTTGGAATATATTACTATAGCTGGATTATTATGACAGCTATTCGTTTTCTACATCCTTTCTTCTTATTCCTCTTGACGTTTGGTATTTCTTTTCTTATTCCTTGGGGATATTATAGGGAACTTGGTACTAAAAACAAATACAGAGAATTGGTACAAGATTTCAAGGATTTCTTCAAACCAAAATTTACTTCTATTTTATTTATGTTAATTGGAATTACTGGTGTGATAATACAGTTTTCTGCTTTATATTTTCATCTCTTAATATTATCTTCAGGAGTTCCGATTATACTAATGATATGTATCTTCAATCTAGCAGCAATGCTTATTGGACTTGCCGCAATTATAATGTCTATGTTTGGAATTCATAAGGTCTTATGGAGTATATGTGCGTTTTGTGTTCTTGCATTTACGTTAGTATATCCTATTATTACAGTTAGTTCATCAGGTGTTTTTCCATACATATCTGAGGTATATTTAAAGTTAGCAATGAAAGATTTCATAGGATTCTGGTTAGCTGTAAGTGGTAGTTTATTTTCATTTCTGTTTGGTTTACTTCTACCCAAAAAATATAACGTAATTCATGAAGCTAATTTGTTAATAACTAAAGTAGGAAAAGCAAACAAGAAACGAAAATACTAATCATCGTTCAATTAAATTTCCTTCATTATCAAAAAATCTGTTTTTTCTAAAACTTGCAGTCATAAATTTCCAAAAGATTTTAACTGAATTTGCGAAATTTATGTTTTTGTTGCTTTTGTTGAATTTCCTCATTTTTCTAACTAAGTACTTTGCAACCTTATCAGGTCTTTCAGCTAAGATATTGAAAATCGAAACCGCTTCTTTAGGAACATTTGATGTTATAAAATCAGTGATAACTATTCCAGGACTCAAATAATTGATAATGACATTAGTATCTTTAAGTTCCCGAGCTAATGACTTTGTTAACTGAGGTATAGATGCTTTTGTAGCTCCATAGACTGCTAGATTAGGTGAAGCCATACCGTTTGCCCCCATACCCGCTAAATTGAAAACTTTACCATATCCTTGTTTTACCATATATTCTATAGCTGCTGTACAACCATTAAATGTTCCAAACAAATTGGTCTGTATAACATGCTCAATCGTTTCATTTTTCCAATCAGTTAGTTTGCCATAATAAGATCCATTTATTCCAGCATTGTTAATCCAGATGTCAATTCCAGATATCTTTTCATTACTAAATTGTGCTAGAGCTTTAACATCCTCAATTTTAGTAACATCACAAACAGTTCCATAAACCTCAGTTTCAGGATTGAAACTCTTTATCTTATTAACAGCAATGTCAACAGCTTCTTGTTTTCTTGAAGATATGATTATCTGATCTCCATATTCAGCAAATGTTTTAGCCAATGCAAAACCTATGCCCCTTGAGCTACCGGTAATAACTATTTTCATAAGAAGAAACAAGATAAATTCTTTTTAATGGTTTTCACCGGTACACTTTTGGTTTGAATTTATAGCTATTTTTGCTGCAATAGCTCCTGCACTTATTCCGTTATCAATATTAACTACAGCTAGCCCTAGAGCACAACTTTGTAGCATACTCATTAAAGCTGTTTGTCCTTTACCTCCAAAACCATATCCTGTAGATATTGGAAGTCCTATTACTGGAACGTCAACTAATCCAGTAATTACAGTTGGTAAAGCTCCTTCCATGCCAGCTGCAACAACAATAGCATCTACATTCTTTTCAAGAAGATTTTTCAAAGGATCGAATAATCTATGAATTCCAGCCACACCTACATCTGCAACTAGATGTACTTCACACCCCATCATTTCAGCTATTGCTTTAGATTCTTCTGCAACTGGTAAATCTGATGTTCCAGCTGTTACAATTCCTATTTTGCCTTTGGACTGATCTAAAACATAGTCTTTATGTTTAATTCTACAGAAAAGATTGTTTGTTCCAAATTCTAGGGCATAATCACCATTAAAGATTTGTAAAGCTTTTACATGTGCTTCCTTCAATCGAGAAAGGAGAATTATTGGTTTCTTTTTTAATACCCTTTTAACGATTTCAACTAACACTTCTGGGGTTTTTGTTTCAGAATAAACTACTTCTGGTATACCAGTTCTTTTTTCCCGAAAAAGGTCATAATTAGCTAAGTCTTTAACTTCTTCAATATGATTTGTTTCAAATGCTTTTTCAGCTTCATCTAAGGTAATTTTTCCTGAAACTAAGCTTTCAAGAATTTCTCTTTTATTCACAATATTCATCCTCCAAGTGATAAAAATTAATTAGTTTTACTTCAAGTTCAATTAGTGGAATACCAGTTTTTTCAGATATTGAAACTACATCTTCATACTCAGGTTTAACTCCAATGATTTCGTCGTTCAGAAACCTCTCCTTATATTTACACTCATAGATATCTCCCTCAATGAAAAATTTCTTCTTAACTATTTTTCTTTCAAGCTCATACCGCCCAAATCGACTTTCTCTTACACCAAGAGTTCCAAGTTCCTTCATAATCATAAATGCCAAATCAGAAGCTTGATCTTCCTCACAAATAACTCTTAGACTGTAAGCCGGTCGATTCTTTTTCATTATAAGGGGATAGTAAGAAACATCTAAAGCTCCTTGTTCTAGAAGTTTATTTACGATGCCTCCTAGCAATTCACCAGAAACATCATCAATGTGTGTCTCTAGCATAGACAGGTAATGAACCTCTTGTTTTTCATCAATTTCAACTGATAGAATCCTTAAGACATTTGACCTGTTGGGAAGATCTTTCTGCCCAGCTCCATAACCAATTCCCTTAATTTTTATTGGAGGAATTTTATTTATTTTATTTGATGTTAACACTGTTAAAATTATTGCTCCAGTTGGAGTTAGAAGCTCTCCCTTTGCATCATCACTAAAAAACATGTAATCTGAAGCTTTCAATATTTCTACAACTGCTGGTGGAGGTATTGCCATTTTTCCATGAGAAAATGTTACAAAACCACTACCAACATTAGCTGGTAATCCATAGATAGGAACATCTAGAAATTCATGTTTTTCCAGCAACAAAACAGTACCAATTATGTCTAGAATTGTATCTAAGCTTGCTGTTTCATGAAGGTGAAGTTTTTCTATTTTCTCACCATGAACTAATGATTCAGCTTCAAAAAGTGTAGTTAGCATCTTTAAAGCTGTATTTTGAGCTTTTTCTGATAGTTTTAGCTCTTTCAACACTGCCTTGAATAAATCTTGAATTTCAGTAGCATGTTTTTGCTCAATGTCTTTCTTGATATCAATTTGAATACTAGTTGACTTAATTCCCTTTTTAATGACTGGAATTCTTTCTAACGAAAAGTCCACTTTAAGAGATTTCTTCATAATTTCAACTAGTTCATCTAGTGTTTCAATATCATCAAATAAGTCAATCAAAACTGACAGGAACATGTCTCCAGAGCAACCTGCATTTCGAGGATCAATTACTAAGGCTTTAATCATTTTTCTACACCTGGGATATTTATATTCATAGATCCTTGTTTATACCCAACTAAATCTATAGTAATGTAAGAAAATCCTAGATTTTTCAAACCTTCTGTTATAGCTTTTCTCTTTTTCTTATCTAAGAAGAGTTCGATTTTATCCTCTGAAACTTCAATTCTGGCAATTTCGTTATGATCTCTAACTCTCAAAATTTCGATACCAATTACTGCTTTAATAATTAGCTCAGCTTCTTCTATTCTTCTAAGTCTTTCTTCATTAATTTGTTGCCCATAAGGAATACGAGTAGCTAAACAGGTTGTAGCAGGTTTTTTTGCAACCTTTAAATCCATTTCTTCAGCTAACTCCTTAATTTGACTTTTTGTGATTTTTAGCTTTAGGTAAGGGCTTTTAATTTTTAGCTCCTTAATTGCATCAAGTCCTGGTCTATAATCTGAAAGATCTGAAACATTTGACCCTTCAACAATGATATCTGGAGAGAAATATCTAGTAGCTTCAATAATTGACTCAAAAATAAGCTTCTTACAGAAATAGCATCGTCTTTCATCATTATGAACTACTTTTTCATTTTCTAGTGGATTAACGTAATGAACTATAAAGTGTAAATCTTTTTCCTCAAGGTATTTTATAGCAAAATCGATTTCGGAACCTGGAACTAGACTAGATTTGATAGTGACTGGCAAAACTTCCTTCGCACTTTCTAGAGCTAGTTCTAATAATACGGCACTATCAACACCTCCAGAAAATGCTACCACTACTTTCTTATCTCTGAAATAATTTAGTAAGTCACTTTTAGTTTCTTGAATCATCGTTTTCATATTTTCTGTTTAGCTGGAATATTTATCTTCTATGATTTAGTAAGAAAATTATTTGTGAGTAAAAAATAGCTGGAAACGATTATTTGAAGGCTAATTATTCTTAGTACTATTTAACTATTAATTGAAGAAATATACTCGACAAAAAGCGTAAAATAGAAAGGTAGATATTTTCCGACAAAAATCATTAGGTCTCCTATAACACTAAAGTATTACATCATGTTATAAGAAGAACCCACCTTTTTAGAAACTATGCATGTTAATGTAGTTACTTATGTTAGGGTCAGTACTTCAGATCAAGAATCTGGAAGAGATACACAGTACGATGTAATAGACAAGAAAATCAACACTGTTGGATATAGACATGTTCTTGAGACATTTGTTGATGAAGATGTTTCTGGGGACAGTCATGTTCAGGAAAGACCTGGTTTCAAGAAGATGTTGGAATTCATCCAAATGCATAATTCGCAGAGACCTGAAGATCCCGTCAAAGAAGTTTGGGTACAAACACGTGACAGGATTTCTAGAGAAGTAGACATGTTGGGATATGCTTCTGTTCTCTTACGAAGCAAAGGAGTAGAAATTCGAGCAACTGAAGAATCTGATGAAATGCTTGTCACAAGAATTTACGATCTTCTAGGAGAGGAAGAGCTTAAGAAATATAGACAGAAAAGAATGTACGGTATCAAAAGAAGGATACAAGATGAAAAAATTATGTCACGTCCACCTATAGGCTATGTGATAGAAAATGGCAAGCTGCTAATCGATGAAGAAATGCGACCTAAATTGGTTGAGATTTTCCAGATGTTTGAAGACAATGTCACAATGTCTACTATTAGCAACAAATATGACATTCCACGTAGTACTTTGGCTTATCTAAGAAAAAATCCTATTTATCGTACAGGTGAATATTTCTGGAAAGGGAGAGTTGTTTATCAAGTTGAACCAATAATAAAAGAAGGAGACGTAGAAGTCAGAGATGAAGATGACTTCTATAGCTAACTTACTTTTCTTTCCTTTTAATTTTGTTTTTCTATTTTCACAAAAATCTTATAAGTCTTCAAGGATTGTTGTCTAGTTGAAAGAGCATGATGGGGAGTTTGAAGAAATTTACAGTAATTAGCTTTTCTTTTATGTTGCTCTTTTCATTCATTTTTCCTGTTGAATCAGCAAATTCTAATTTTCTTTATGGTAATATGGAAATTTCTGAATCAGAAGTGTTTATCAATATTGCAAGTGATCAAGATTTCATTAACTATGGTTTTTCAGGTTCAGGAACTGCTTTAGACCCATATTTAATTGAAAACTATGTAATTGACTCATTTGATTATGGTGCCGGAATACATGTTGAGGATACTACAAAACACTTTGTTATTAGAAACTGTTCAATTAAAGCCTTATGGACATGTATCTTTGTTCGTGATGTGGCAGATTATACTGTAACTATAACCAATAATAGTTTCAATACAATTTATTCACACCAATTATCTAGTAGAGGTTTAGATTTAAGAAGAACTAATGGTGCTTCAATAACAAATAATATTTGTATATATGAGTCTTTTAGCTATTTTGATGAATTTGGATGGCTAGAATTTGGTATTTATATGGAATATACCAATAATACGTTAGTTGAGAATAATATCTGTTTGAATCAAAGTCATAGTGGAATTTTTGGAGGAGGTGAAAATAACACTTTTATTAACAATTTATGTTCTTTCAATTTCTGGGGTTTAATGGTTGGAGGAAGAAATACTATCGTAAAAGGGAATATCATTACTAACAATATCGTAGGATTATTTATAGGCGGTCCTGAAGTAGAGATAGATAACAACACAATTGGATTCAATGAAAGAGATGGAATAATGACATATGGTTTAGTAGATTCAGAAATTACAAACAATGTTATTGAATTCAATGGATGGTATGGAATTAATTCTTGGGATACGCACAGAAGTAAATTTACCTACAATCTAATTAGAAACAATACAGGATATGGGGTTGCATTAGATGTTGACTCGAGATTCAATACTGTTCATCACAACTACTTCATTCATAATCATATAGAAGGAACATCACAAGCTTACGATTCAGGAAGAGATAACTCCTGGCATGATACTGAAACAAAAGAAGGCAATTACTGGTCTAGTTTGGATCAAAACAGTACATATCATATCAATGGAAAAGCAGAAAACAATGATCTTTATCCTCTAAATGAGAATCTAGAAAGGATTACAAAAACAAATCTTCATTTTCAAACTTTATTTTTCTTTATTTTTGTGATTAGTCTGAACAAATTAAGAAGAAAATCAAAGAAAAAATGAGTTGAAAGCTATTTCACATAATTAGTTCAAGGAAATATCTCCTAGTAAATTGTACATGAATTCCTGGTAATTTACCTATTTTTGCAAGTCAAACGGCTTATAAGTGTGTATAAGTAGCATATTTATTTATTATCCTTAACAAAATAAGAATATCTGGATGTTTGAAAATGAAAGAGCAAGAAAAAGCTGATCAGCCTATAAAAACTCATTCAGTACTTATTTTTTCAGGGTGCATATTATTTATCATTGTCAGTTTTCTAAATATAGCGCATAATTTATATCTCAATAATTCGGAATATTATCAACTGATTGAATACATCCTTTTTGCATTTACCGCAATTAGTTTATTACCGATTGCATTTGGAATATATTCCATTACTGATATCTATTTTGTTGATCATATTACAAAGATGGGGAAACAAACTGCTTTGTGGATGATTGCGTTTTCAGTAGCAGTACTCTCGGACATAGTATTCCTTGGATGGCCATTCTTAGCAGGATTAACTGGATATACAGTCATCCTAGGTAGGATTTTTGGTTTCTATATGTTAAATAAGTTATTAAGGAAAATCGATAGAATTTTTTCTCTAAAAATAGGAAGTGCTTTTTATTCAATTTATGCATTTTTTTCAATTATAATAGCAGTTTTTAGTGCAATAGCAAGTTCCGTTGCTGATGAATCGTTATATGCGTTCTTGATTACATTCAATGGATTCGTTGAATCAGGATTGATGATTGTTGTAGGAATAAAACTAATAGTTGATATCTCAAGAATTCGAAAGTTTGTTCTAACTAAGCCTCTCTTACCTTATGAAGCTAAAGTAGCATTCCTAGTTAAAGATAGAAGATTAAGAACCAAAATTCCCACTACTAAGGAACATATCCAATCTAGAACTTATATTTCTATTCTTCAACAAAAAACCAAACATGTGGAAAAAGCAGGGATTCCAAGAGCACAGCAAGAACTAGAAGAGACTTTTAATTTGATTAACTGTCCTGGATGTGGTGAAAGAACTGATATGTTCTTAGAACATTGCATCCACTGTCAAGTCAACTTATTCAAACGAAAAAGAACCACAACAAGCGAATATTCCGAGATTATTAGCTTAGAAAAGGAACCTAGAGGTTCAGTAAGAAGAATTCTGTCAATTAGGAGAGAAAGAATTTTACAGGATTTTGTGGTAACAATTTTTCTTGTTACTTTTGTTATTTATTCCTTTGTTTTTAGTAATAACACACTCATTATCGTTTCGTGGCTCATAATTGCAATAATTGCAACCTATCTAATAATCAAATATATTGTCCTTTTCTTCTTTGGAAAAGGTTATGCTATTAACTTCTCTTGTAAGCGATATAAGTTATCTATTTCTGTTCTTCCCAGGAATAATAATTCTTGTGTCGTTTATTTTCACTACAATATTACGTCAATTTATTCAAATTGATGACAGTTTTTATAGATTGCTGAATCTCTTAATTATTGTCACATTGGAAATTATTGCAATTTATGCTGTCATAAATAGAAAGCTAGAAAGAGCAAACATGAATCTTAGAGATTACATAAAATATAGATTAAATTTTGATGCTAGAGCTGAAGAAATGAGGAAAGAGAAAGAGAGAATACAAAGAAAACGAACTAGTTTTGATAAACTAGACAAAATTGCATCTCGAGTGGAAAAGCAAGAAAAGGAAAAAAAAGTTACTTATAATGAATTCGATTTCAAAGAAAGATTAGAAGATTTAGGCAGTCCCTTAAAACAACAAGAACAAAAAGAAAAAAGAAAATAATACAGACATATTTAGTTCAAGGAATACTTTCCAGTAAAGCGTTCATATACACCTGGTAGTTTACCTATTTCTTGCAGATGAAGTAACCAAGCATGAGCTTCTGTTTCAACTTGGGGTTCCATTGCAGATCTATCGCCGCCACCTGTCCCCATTTGCATTTGGAAAGGACCCCAAGGACCTATCCCCTGCATGAAACTTGCTTCTGCTAAAACCACCGCTGCAAGATCTTTTAGATAAATTTCATCAGTTACATTGACTAAACAGCGAGTAAAAGCTCTAACTAGCCAAGTAACATAATCGTTAATCCAGTTCCCCATCATCCTTTTAGCCATATTCATAGCCATTCTTCCCATTGGAAAATTAGTTTTATAGTTATCAAAATCAAATCTGCCTAAAGCAAAAGGAATGAGTATTTTTTCTAATTCTTCAACTTCGTGTTCACTCATGAAATTAAATTAGATTTTCTTACTTATATATTATTCCTCTCATTTAAAACCACAGCATGAATGAGCATGGCATTACTGGGAACAAATCTTTATGCTTCCATTCTTCAGGAATTCTTTTTCCAGTGTGTTCTAGAAGATGTTCAACTTTAGAATAACCAATAAGAGTTTGAGATAGCTGATTAATTGATAATTCTAGAATTTTCTCTTTGTCAATATTTTGACCTTCTATTTTCGATGCTACACATTTACCATCTTTGATTTGTAAATTCCAAATACCACTATTTTCTTGTAAAACAGTGTCTTCGACTTGAAAATATAGTTCTTCATTCAATGCTGAGTGATAGTCTAGTTGCTCGAAAGACTTCTTAATATTCAAAATTCTAAACATTGCTGGCCATTGACTAAATTTGTGAGTGTCCTTTATACCATCTAAATAACCTTCAATTTCCTCTTGAACTGGGAGAGTCAAAGATATTTGATTTATGTCTGCTTCAAAATTTCTTAAGAAAGCAAAAAGATTATGCTTAGCATGTATGTTTACATAAGCAATATCCATTATCTGCATGTTGTGTTCCCATTCTTTAGCTTTTCTGAATTTTAAGGAAATATAAGCAATAGGTTTTTCGTCTCGCTCCATGAGATATATTTTGAAATAACCTTGTAGTTCTCCTCTGAGTAACCAAGCATCAACATCTCCTATGACTCTAGTATATTTATTTAGTGCATTTTTAGCTACTTGAATCAGGGGAAAGAAATCCTTCTTATCAGTTACTTCACTTATTTTGATATTATCTTCAAGCTTGAAGCTTGATTTAATTTCACTTGGTTTGAAATTGTAATGGATAGCTTTTTCAGCATTTTCAAATCCAAATTTCTGATAGAAACCATGGTCAAAAGGCCAAAGAGCTGCAACTGGATAACCTTGATTCTTCTTATCAATAATCAGTTTATTCATTAGATCCTTAACATAACCTTTTCTTCTTTGTGCTGGGTTAGTCATAACATAAGCAATTCCAGCACAGTCAAACAACTTTTCTCTAATGAACATTTGAAATTTATATGAACCAGCAGCTGCTAGAAGAGTATTCTCTTCAAAAGCTCCAATCATTTCCAACTCTTGAATTCCTGCAAAGAATTTCTCCATTTCTTTGGTTGGTTCATGGAAGCATAATGTAGCTAACTTGACAGCTTGGTTTATATCTTCTGAATCTTTGAACTCTCTAATCATTATAGTTCAAGCAAAATTCAAGAAAAGAGCTATTTCAATTTAATGATTAAA
Source organism: Candidatus Heimdallarchaeota archaeon (assembly GCA_021399345.1). GTDB lineage: Archaea > Asgardarchaeota > Heimdallarchaeia > Heimdallarchaeales > Heimdallarchaeaceae > UBA460. Next base: position 41,116 of record JAAFKI010000184.1, on the reverse strand, counting down.
TACCAGAAAGAAAAAAGAAAGAGAGGATATCAAAATCAGTCTTTATGAACCCTTATAGGATAGAAATTTTTTTCTAAATAACAATCTTTCTCAATAGAAAATAGGAAACCTCCTTGGAGTGTCGAATAAAGTTTTTAAAGAAGCTTTGGAAGAGATTTAGACATGGTACCTCCAACAATAGATGTACTTTGGGCAGCAGGCATAGGTTATCTTTTAGGATCAATTCCAATAGCTTGGATTATAGTTAAACTTTGGTTAAAAATCGATATACGTACAGTTGGTTCCAAAAATGTAGGTGGACGAAACGTTATTCGAGCTTTTCAAGCTGAAGGAAAACCAAAAGGTTTAGCTTATACTGTTGGTATAATTGAAGCTATACTTGATATGTTAAAGGGTTTCTTTGCTATGTGGTTAACTATATACATCTCATACGCATTTGGTAATAGTGATCTTTGGGTGGTCGCTTTTGCTGGTCCTGCAGCAATTCTAGGTCATAATTGGACCATTTGGCTTTGGGGTCCAGGCGGAAAAGGTGTTGCATCTACCTTGGGTTCAATGATATTCTTTAATCCAATATTTTTACCAATTTGGTTGGTGCTTTACTTCATATTGGGATCAGCTATCATGTATAGTGCGATAACATATTTAGTCAGTTTTGTCGTTATGGGTGTAATCTTCATCTTCTGGGGAACATACATTTGGACTTGGGTTTCGCCAGCAACAGGTATTGCGGATTTGAATAATCCAGCTGTAACTGGTACTTTTGGTTGGGTTGCATTCGCCACAATGTTAGCTATTACTCTAGTAGTTCTTTCTCGCCAAGGAGAAAACTTCAGAAAGATCAAGACTGGTGAAGCTAAAAAGATGAAACTCTGGAAAATTTTCCAAGGAAAAGCTGATGAAGCACTAAAATAGCTATTCCTCCTTCTTTTTTCTTTTTCATAATGAAATCAATTTTCGCTAATAAGCATTCGAAAAGATATCAAATAATTTTATAAGTTACTTTAGTTAGCTATAAATTATGAATAAAGCATTCAAACATGTTTTTGCTACCTTGTTATTAATTGTTTTATTTTCATTAAATTACAACTCAGCAGTGAGTAAACCTGATATAGCTTTACCTCCTAATATGAGAGCTAATGATGTAGGTTGGCATCTCCCTCAAATAAGCATTTATGGTGCATGGGAGAAGACATATGGAAATGAAAGTTTAACTGTTGCAGTAATTGATTCTGGAATAGACTTCTCACATCCACAATTAGCTGGTAAATCTTGGAATAATACAGATGAAATTCCAGATAATGGCTTAGATGACGACGACAATGGGTACATTGATGATGTTGCAGGCTGGGATTTTGTTTCCAGTGATAATATTCCTGGACCAGAAGCTGCTGATCCTGTTCATTGGCATGCTACTTTCATTTCAGGTATCATAGCAGCTCCACTTGATGGAATTGGTGTAGCCGGTGTTGCCCCTAATGTGACCATTATGGATATCAGAGTTCTTGATTCATTAAATTATGCAGGAACAACTTTAGACGGATTCGGTGACGCCATACGTTATGCTGCTGAAAATGGTGCAGACGTCATCAACTTAAGTCTTCATTATTATTCTGAAAGTGAATTATACCATGATGACATCACATATGCCGTAAATCAAAACATTCCTGTAGTTTCTGTTACAGGAAATACCCCCTTATCATCTGGGGGAGGAAGATACTATCAATCATTTCCTGGAGGGTATGACAATGTGATTTCAGTTGGTGCTACCAGCTACTGGCGCGATAAAGCAGATTTCAGTAATTTTGGTCCATGGACTGAGCTTGTTGCCCCCGTTGGTGATCAAGGAGTCAATAATATCAGAAGCACTTTTCCTCCTGATTCTTATGCCACTGGATGGGGTACTTCTTTTGCATGCCCACAGGTTGTAGGTGTTATAGCTTTAATGAGATCCATTAATTATACTATGTCTGTTGATGAAATTAGAGAGATTCTCCATGAAACCGCCGATGATTTAGGTGATGAAGGTAAAGACGATAATTTTGGGTATGGAATGGTAAATGCAACCGCAGCAGTTCTCGAATCGTATTATAGGGTATTTGGTTATCCGCCTACAAAAACTAGTGCACCATTTGTTCTACTTAGTTTTGCTGTTCTAATCCTTGTTGCCCTACCAATAACAGTTAAGAAATCCAAAACAATGAAGAAGTAGAGACAACTTCTTCTCTTTAGCTTTTTCTGTTTCATAGATATCAAGAAGTTGAATATAGAATATCAAATGCTTTAGGAATATTTTCTTCACTTATGGAACAAAATGCAACTCTTATTCCGTTTAAGTCATTTGATTTATTTACAAATGGAACTGTTCCTAATCCTTTTTCTAAAAGCTTTGTGGATATCTCTGTAGCTGATTGTTGATTTTTTATTAGATAATAACCAAAGAATCCTGAATTGAATTTAACAGGTTTAAGTACCTCATTAGTTATTTCTTCTCCTAGTTTCTTGATTAATTTGTATCTTTTAGAAAGAATATTCAAATTTCTCAATTTCTCTTTCTTTATTTGTTCTTTCTTTCTTTCATCTGTTAGAACGTTGGTTAATGCTTCTTGAATACCTCTAGGTGCGCTTGAGGTGTTAGTTCTTGCTGCTTTAGCCATTAACTCTCTGATTTTAGCTTTTTCCTCTTCATCCTTTTCTGATCCAAAACCTACTGTCATGGTACCCAATCTTGCCCCATAAGCACAGTATCTTTTTGAAGCTCCATCGATTTTTACTGTGACTACATTATCATTTAGTCCAATTAAATAAGGGAAAATAGAATGGTCAACTACATCATCTTCGAAACAATAATTTTCATACGCATCATCAAGAAATAGAACAGTTGGAACTGTAATCTTTTCTAGTGTCTCTTGTAATTCTTTAATTTGACCTAATGTTGGACTTATTCCAGATGGATTGTTAGGAAAATTAAGATAAACCCCTACTTTTTTCTCTGTTGTTTGACATTCAATTAATTTATCATTCAAATTTGAGAAAGAAAGATTACCTTCTTGGTCAACTAGCTTATATGGTATTTCTTTTAGCTGCTGATTCTTGAAAAAAACATTATCTACATTTCCCCATCTTGTATTTGGAGCTAATAATGTGTCACCTTTGTCAAAAAAAACTTGACCAGCTAACATCAATCCTCCAGTTAAACCACCACATGCAGTTACAGGAAGAGTAGAAAGAGTTTCAGTTTTTTTTCTTAAATCAGAAGGATAGCTTTCCAGAGTATCTTTTTTCCAAGCTTGAACAAAAATATTTAGTCCTCTCATATTCGCATAAGCGAATAACTGATCTCCTGTTAATTTTCGAAGCTCATCATAAAGAGTTGGTAGAACCATCAACCTTCCATCATCTTCAGTTGCAGTTCCAGTTGTAGCATTAATAAAGTCTGAATTCTCTTTTGCTCTTGTTTTAGCCTTTAATCCCCAAGCTATAGTGCCTGCTGAAAGGTCAACATTATTCTCTAAATATTGACCTGTTTTTGATAAATGTTTTTCAAGAATCATCGATGTAATCCTCACTAATTTCAAAATTTAAACGTTGAGTATGCTACATGCTAATATACTCTACAAGCACATCTATCGCTTTCAAAACAATCTTCTATTTGGAAAGCATGCCATCCCTCATGGCCTAGTCCCCGTTTTCTATATTCAAAGAATGATTTAACAGTAACAAAATCTCCACTTTTCAATTTATAATCAGATTTGAAATTCCATTCTTCCTCTGATAGTCCTTCAATTTTTTCAATGAGTTGATTAAATGAATTTTCCCATTCATCGATTATTTCTGCTACACTTTTAGATTTTCTTAAAGTAACTTGAATTTTATTAAACTCTTCTTCATTTTGTGTTCTAAACCAAATGTCTTTCTTATCCAGAAGACTATCAATTGATTTTGTCAGTTCTTTGTTCCACGCAGCTAAATGTGCAAGAATATCTTTAATGTTCCATGCTTTTACAATATGATATTGAACAAGTTCCTCTACATGGAGTGAGTTGATGACAGAATTCAATCTTTCATGCTCTTCTTTCAGAAATTCTCTAGTTTTTTCTTTATCCATTCCAATTGAAATAAAATGTATTCTACTTTAATTCTTTTCTTTATCGCTAAAATAAAGATTTATTAGCCTATTACTTTTAGAGAGAGTTAAGCGAGGAATCTTAATGGACGTAGTTTTATATAAAGGAACTATACAGAAATCAAAAGTTAAATTTGGGTTATTAACAAAGAAAAAAGCTCTTGTCTTCGAAAAAGGAGGGAAATATCTAATTCCTAAAGACAGACAGAAGAAAGCTATCGATTTACCAGACGATATTGATTTAAGCAAGATTAAGAAGAATACTAAAGAAACTACAAAAGCAATTGAATTTTATTTATCACATCCTGAATTATCTACATCTACCTATTGTGCTTTTCTTATAGAATATTACATAGAAGAGTTATCTAACAAGGATGCTTTATTTGAAGAATTAAATGAGGAAGGAAAAGCTCTTCTTCTACCAATTTTTGAGAAAATTCTCAAATCAACTTACTACAAGAAGGGGGCAAGTTATGCTGATTATTACAAGGAATCCAAAGTTATCACAAGATTTGTAATGATGGATTTTGAATTGATTTTTGGAACTTTGATTAAGGATTTTGATAGTTTCTTGTTCAAAGGAACCAAACCTGTTTCTATTTACCCACTGAGATATTCAACTAGAGAAGTAACAGAAGAGGATTTAGAAAAAATGCAATCAGTTCATTCTCAAAATATAGCTAAATGGTTTGAGTGGAGGAAAGTACTTAGAAAATCTCCTTATCTATATAACTTCATGATTCACTGGGTGTTCCAAATTTTAGAATCACTTTATCCTGAAGATCAAGAAGATATAAAAGGAGTAATTGAAGATGCTGAAAGAATTGAGATCTTCTCCAACCCTGAAGTCTTGACAGCTTTACAACAAGGTGTGGACTTTGAAGCAGAAGATTTCACAAAAGTTACATTGAACAAACACATTCTTTACTATTTCTCAATGCAATTCTTATTCGATGAACACGATCTATCATTTAAGAAATATAAACAAATAACAAGTTTTGACTATCAAGATATTTTCATTTCTATGGCAAATATCTATGCTTCAATGCCTTTCTTCACAAACTTCAATCCCTTATTCTCAATGATCGCAGGAGGGTTAATTGAATGGATAGATCAAGGATTAAGTTTCCAAGCAATGCGTGGAAATTCTCAAACGGATCCTTACAACATTATACCAAATGCTCTTTCTTTTCTGCTTGCAATTATAAGCTCCAAAGCGAAAAAGCTTAAGGATAAAAAATATCTTCTTGCCAAAGCTTTAGAGAAGATTTTGACACCAGAAATTCTGAAAGAAGGATTATCGTGGGTTAAACAATCTCAATTGCTAATGCAAGGGGGAAACCCAACTCAAGAACCTCCTGAAGTTACAGATGAGGATGTTGAAGAAAAACAAAAAGCTATTCAGGAAAAACTAAAAGCTTACATTAAAGAATTAAAGGTTGCTCCTGTGAAGAAAAAGGAATACAATCTTGTAATTGAAGAACTTGGAATAGTTGATGTTAATTTTGAAGGAATGAAAGGATCTAGAGATAAATACCTAAACATCGATGCCAAACACAAAAAACATCTAAGTGATTTTCAAAAAGATTTTCTTCTATCTGTTCAGCTATTTGAAAAGGATCCAGAAATTCTGAATGCCATCTCTAAATTGTTTGATTTCATTAATAGCTACATTATGCTTGGTAATAGTTCTGCATTATTTGGACTTTCCTTACTACTCTGGATGATATCCATTAGCAAAGTAGGTTCTCTTGATTGGTTAAATCTTGCTGAACCTATAACTATGAAGCCTAAAGAAGAATGTGATAATTTAGTAAAAATCTGTGTGAGGTATAATACAATCCTAACAGGATTCAAAATAAAGGGCTATCCGTTAATAGAAACAACAGCTCCAACTTTAATTGCACAAACTAGTCAAAATTTGAGTGAATTGCTACTAGCTAAAGATGTTTCTAAGGAGAAAAAATACCCTCTCTATGAATCAATACTCAAGAATATGAAGACAGTGTTGAGCTAGTCTTTTTTTCTTGTTTTTTCAAATTTCAGTACAAATATAAACTTTATAAGTCAGATTCAGTTTCTTCGTCTCAATGCCAATTCACTATCTAGGAGAACTTTCTATAAGAGTTGGAATAATCTATGCTGGAATAGCTGGAGGTTTTTTTCTCCAAAGGTTATCAAAAGCTGAGAAAATAGGCAAATGGCTTCTTTTTGCGGGTATTAACATTCTTTCTCCAGTTCTTCTAATTACAGTCTTTCTAGATATGGATACAGATTCTTTAACTAGTCTTAATTGGTGGTTCATAGCTCTTGTAACAACTCTTGGTATGGCTTTTTCAATGATTATAGATTGGTTGATGATAAGAAAAAAAGATCTTTCAAATCAAACAAAAGGTGCAGAAATAAATACTACAGGTTTTATGAATGCTCTTTTTTTTCCATTTCCAATTATCATAGGCATCTTATCAGGAGATATGAAAGCGGAAGGCTTACTAGCTGCTTCAATTTATCTGATTGTACAAACTTTCTATCGTAATACCTTAGGTGTTTATTTGGGGTTGCATTATGGTTCTACTGAAGACAAATCTGTTTGGAAGATTTTCAAAGGTTTGCTTCTATTTCCACCAACTATCGGAATGGTAATTGGTTTAATTCTCCGATTCTCAATCGGTCAAGTGACTATTGGGCATCATCTTGTAGATTTCATAAATTACGGCATCTCAAATCCCAATCTATTAAATAAAGTTTCATTAGGACAATTCTCAATAGGTGACCATATAGCTGTAACGGTTTTTCAAGATGTGACTATGGTAATAATGTTGGCTCTAGTGGGTTTGAGTTTTAAATTACCCAAGAAAAATGAATGGAAAGAGGTTGCTCTCTTTAGAAACAGTTTTGCTCGATTTGGTGGAGGATTACTTGTTGTTTTAATAATTTTCTTCATACCTGTTCCCCTAGGAATGAAAATCGCTATGGTTATTCAAAGTATGGCCCCTCCAGCAGTTGCAAATACTGCTTATTCAAAGTACTTCAAACTTGATGAAGTTTTAACAAGTCGTTCAATAGCTTTGTTAACTCTAATAGCATTAGTATTTTTACCTGGCGAAATAGCTTTACTCGTTTGGTGGATGGCTTAATATATGGTCATTCAAAACATTTTATAAACTCGTTATTTCATGAGCTGATAGCGTCTAAACTCACGAGGAATCATTAATGAAAAAGGATGTTATAATTCGGTTTGTTGGTAGTGCTGGAGATGGTCTTGTATCTATAGGGATACTTTTCAGCAAGATTCTCAAGAAGCACAACTTCAATATTCTAGGTTTTAGAAGTTATCAATCTGTTATCAGAGGTGGATACAATACATATCAAATCAGAGCTTGCAATAGCAAAGTTCTCTCTGTAGGAGAAGAAGCTGATATAATCTTTCTACTTAACAAAAATGTAGCTAAGCTTCACAAACCAACTGAAGGGTCTAAAGCTATGGTAATCTATGATGATGATTCTTTCGATTTAGAGGATCTGGATTATCCTGAAGATATTAAGAAACTCCCGATTCCTTTAGCTAGTATAACTAAGGAAATATCAAAACTAAGAATTTTGAAAAACATTGTAGGATTTGGAGCAATTAGTCAAATTTTGGGTTTAGATGAAACTTTGATTAAAGAAGTAATTTTTGAGCAGTTTGGTTCAAAGGGAGAGGAAGTAATTTTCACAAATAATGAAGCCTTAGAAAAAGGAATCAAATATGCAGAAGACAACAACTGGCCAGAGCTTTGGGAAAAGCACAAATATGAAAAAGCCCAACAAATGCTTATTTCCGGAAATGAAGCTCTTGCTTTAGGAATGCTTTCTGCGGGTTTAAAATTTTACTCTGGATACCCAATGACACCAGCAACATCAATTGTACATTATCTTACTAAGCATCTCCCAAAACTTGGTATAATTGTTAAACAAACAGAAGATGAGATTGCAGCTATTGGTATGGCTGTTGGAGCTTCATATTGTGGTGCAAGAGCTGCAACTGGAACTTCAGGTGGTGGTTTCAGTCTTATGACAGAAATAATAGGTATGGCTGGTATTGAAGAGATTCCTTTAGTAGTTATTAGTTCTCAAAGAGCTGGGCCTTCCACAGGAATGGCTACAAAAACTGAACAAGCTGATCTGTTTCAAGCCTATGGTGCTAGTCAAGGTGAATTTCCTAAAGTTATCATTGCTCCATATGATGTTGAAGATGCTTTCAATGTAGGGATTGAAGCATTAGAAATAGCTGAGAAATACCAAGTTGTAGTTATTGTATTAATGGATTTATACTTATCTGAATCAAATTCAACTGTTAGAAAACTTGATTTGCGAAGAAAAAATAAAAGATTCGAAATTCTAGATAATCCTCCTGAAGATTTTAGAAGATATCAGTTTTCAGAAAATGGCATATCACCTAGAACTATTCCTGGAACAAAAAATGGTATGTTTTTCACGGGTTCAAGTGAAAGAAATGAAGCAGGAACGTCGCTTGCTTCCACATTAGCTGGATTACCTGATACTCTGCCAATAAGGGTTAAAATGGTCGAGAAGAGAATGAAAAAACTAGATACTTTAGTTAAAGAGCTAGAAAACCCCCAGTTGGAAGGAACCGAAAATGCTGAGATTACAATTGTTTCTTGGGGGTCAACAATTAATATAGTTCGAGAAGCAGTTTTACATCTCAAAGAAGAAGGAATTACCGCAAATCATCTCCATTTAAAATATCTTAATCCATTTCATGAAGAAGTTGTAACAAAGATTCTTCAAAAAGCAAAAACAACCTTATGTGTTGAACAGAACTATACAGGACAGCTGAGAGACTATATTAGAATGAAAACAGGAGTAAATATAGAGCATAAGCTGCTCCGGTGGGATGGCGAACCAATCGTAACGTCACAAATAGTTGCGAAAGTCAAAGAGGTGGTTAAGAATGAATAAAGAATTCAATTTAACGATTAAGGATTATGAGAGTGGATTTTTCCCAACGTGGTGCCCCGGTTGTGGAAATTTCTCCCAATGGAGAGCAATAAGACAAGCATTAGTTGAGCTTGAAATTCCCAAAGAGGAAGTAGTACTTGTAAGTGGAATTGGTTGTTCTTCTCACATGCCCAATTTCTTGGATGTGTATGGTCTCCAAACAGTACATGGAAGAGGGATCCCAGTAGCGACTGGGATTCGTCTGGCTAATCCTGAATTAACCGTTTTAGTTTATGCTGGAGACGGCGATATTTATGGAATAGGCGGGAATCATTTTCTTCACAGTTGTCGCCGTAACGTCGATATTATTACTATTGTTTCAAATAACTTTGTTTATGGTTTAACTACTGGACAGGCTAGTGCTACAACGCCTGTAGGCACGTTTACTAGAACAACTCCTCGAGGGTCTATTGAAAATCCCCTTAATCCTTCAACTATAGCTATTTCAGCTGGAGCTACTTTCGTAGCTAGAGCTTTTTCTGGTGATTTGAAACATTTAGCTTATGTTCTCAAAGAAGCTATTGATCACAGGGGTTTTGCCTATGTGGATGTTTTTAGTCCTTGCATAACTTTTAATAAAAATCAAACTTTCGATTATTTTCGTGAAAGAGTTTACAAATTAGAAGAAACAGAGCATGATAAAGAAGATTATTTTGCAGCTTTAGATCTATCTAATCAGAGATTTGTTAAAGATAAGTTACCCACAGGAATATTCTACCAAATAGAACATAAAACCACATATGAAGAAAGAGATTTCTCATTGAATCAAGGGATTATTCCTGCTCATGCTCCTCTAGATTTGACTGAAGAGCAAATTGAAACAATAACAGAGGAATTCTACTAATATTGAGGTAATATCATGCAAATAAGTAAACAAGAAAAGATTAAAATTGGTGTTACAGTTGCATTACTAGTTACTGCGATGGCAATAACTTTGAGTTCTGTTCGTGGAACGGTTGCAGGCGGTGATGAAGAAGCAATCCATAATGCGACGCTACACTGTTTCTATGATAATAGCATAAACCAGTACAATATGAGTGTGAATTTTACCTTTTATCTACATAATAGTACTACTTTTCCAGAAATAACTGATTCATATGATTTAGGTGATAATCTTACTTTGTGGGTAACTTATTCCCCAAAAATTCAAATTGGTTATAACAAGCAACTAATAATTAGAGCAACGGTAGCAGACTCTCTCAATAATACTGTAACTCCTTTACCTACAATTGGAAATTTCAGTGTTGATATCTCAAGCGCTGTTGAAGATGGTCTTTCTCTAACTTTGCCTGCTTCTGCACTAGAAGAAGATTATAGAGATCAAAATTGGATAATCTTCAAATTAAGACTACCTTATAGATCAAATGTCGTTCTAACATTGCTTTTCATGGTAGGTATTCTTTGGGTTATGGAAACAATTCCTCTTGTAGCTACAAGTTTGATGATACCAATATTTGGTGTTTTGGCTTTGGATTTAGGAGCAAAAGGATTACTTGCTCCCTTTGCAGAACCTGTCATTTTTCTATTTCTAGGTGGTTTTATCATTTCAAAAGCGATGAATAAAACTGGCTTGGATAAATGGATATCGCTTAATATTGTTAGAATAAGTCCTGATAATCCTAAGATTTTAATGCTCCTCATGATGATTGTTACAGCTGTCTTATCGATGTTTATGAGCAATACTGCAACTGCTGCAACAATGATTCCTATAGCAGTAGCAGTTACTGATAAGTTAAAGGTCAACAAAGAAATAGATGAAGAAAGTATAGACAGGTATGGTAAAGCATTAATCTTAGGAATTGCTTATAGCGCTTCAATTGGTGGAATAGGATCTGCAATTGGTACACCTGCAAATCCAATAGCAATTGCACTGTTAAGTGAATATGCCGGTGTTCATATTACTTTCACTAAATGGTTTGCTTTTGGATTACCTATTGTCTTTCTCATGCTACCTTTAGTTTGGCTTTACCTTTGGATGGTTTATAAACCTAAAGTACCAAAAAATAGCATTACTAATGCAAAAACAGCCGTTAAGAAAGAGTTGGATAATCTTGGTCATCTTAATAAGAAACAGATTTATGTGCTCTCAGTTTTTGTGCTTGCTTTATTACTCTGGTTCTTGGAAGGTACAATTAAAAAATTCCTCTTTCCTCAATTTTCATCCTCAGTTGTTGCGGTTATCGCTGCATTTATGTTATTTTTACCTTCTATATTCGAGAAGAGTAAGATTCTCATAGGTAGAGATGTTAATGATTTGAACTGGAACGCGATATTAGTCTTTGGCGGTGGACTAGTTTTAGGAGTCATCTTAACGGAATCAGGAGCTGGGGATCTGATTGCATATTCGTTAGAAAATCTGAGAATTTCAAGCAATATTATCTTTATAGCACTCATTGCCTTAGTTAGCATCATATTAACCTTTATTGCATCTAATACGGGATCAGCTGCAATACTTGTACCTCTCGTTATTCCTCTCGGGTTACTATTTCATATTGATCCAGTCTTACTAGCTGTTGTTGCTGCAATAGGTTCAAGTGTAGATTTCATGCTTCCCCAAGGTACGCCTCCCTCAATGATTGCATATAGTACGGGTAAATATCCAATAAAAGAAATGGTAAGAATAGGCTCTTTAGTTGATCTATTTGGTCTGTTGCTTATAGCCTTCGTTCTGCCCTTTTTCTGGAGATTAGTAGGATTAGTATATTTCTAATCCTTCGATATTTTCTTTTTAGTTTATTCAAAATCCAGATCCGTTTTAGTTGGTTCAGGAACTTTCTTTGGCCACCAATTCCATTTAGATGCTAAACTCATTATTGCTGGAACTAGTATAGTCCTTATAATGAAAGTGTCTATCAAAACTGCTATACACAGCATGAAACCAAATTGATTTAGTACCATTACTCTAGAAAGTAGTAACCCGCTAAAAGCAATCGCCATGATAATTCCAGCAAACGATATTACATTACCAGTTTTGAACAAACCTTTGTGTATTGACGCTTTTTCAGTAAAACCCATATCACGAAATTCAGAAATTCTAGAGAGTAGGAATATATCATAATCTAGACCAATCCCTATTAGAATTGTAAAAGCCATGATAGGTACTAACCAGAAGAAGGAATTTACTCCTTGTAAAACTGGAATTACTGTCTTGAATACCTGCGTCTTAAAAACAAAAATCCCTAATCCATATATCCACGATAAGGTTAATCCAATAGTAAGTATAAGCCTTAATGGTATGAAGACAGATTTGAACATTATTGCTATTAGAATATAAACTACTAATATTGTAACTATTATCATTATCGGGAAAAGTTTGTAGACTTGATCTATTACATCAATCATTACTGTTGACCCTTCTGCTAGATGCATTTCGTATCCATATTCTGCTTCTGAATCTTCAAGAATGACTCTTGTCTCTTTGATCCATGCCTCTGCTTCATCAGCCCAAGGATCAAATGGCGTTTGTATTTCTATAAGAATTGTAGAATTTTCCAGATTTGTATATCTATTGAAAATTGTTCGATATAACATCCCATCTGAACTATTATACTCAAGAGTCGCTGGAGTGAGAAATGCCATTGCTGCTAAAAATGGAATATAAAATCCTCCGGCACTCACAATAGACGTGAAACTATTGTTGTTTACCATTGTTTCAGCTGCTAGTCTGGTTGAGATGTCCTTTGCATCTTGGAAAAATGTTGAGTCCATTATTCCATTTGTCTGATTGGTTTTAATAATTACATAAAATGGAAGAATTTGTCCAGGGGAAAAATCTTCTCTTAATGCTTGGTATGCTAGATCTGAGTCTGAACCTCTAGGTAATATTTGTAGAAAATCCATTGATCTGTCAAATTTGAAAACTTGAATTGAAACTGGAATTGCAACAATTACAACGATTATAATAACAAATGGTGCATATTTAGTGGACAATTTTCCTATTTTATACCATATACTTTTCATTTGAGCGGCTATTTCTTTCTTTTTTAACTGGTCTTCAGTTTCAATTTGTTTCTTTGTTAACTTTTTGTATAAAGTGAATTTCTTGAAGAAACCCTCAAAAGTAAGAAGCGCAGCTGGAGTAAACGAAAGATTAACACCAAGTGTAATAATTATGGTAATAGCGGCCCCTATCCCTATTGTTGATAGTAACTGTAGTGGAAAGAAAACTAACCCTAAGAAAGTAACAACAAGTGTCAATCCTGAAACTGTAATAGTGTGTCCTGCATGTTTACTCATCTGAAGAACTGATTCTGAGACTGATTTATTTTTCATTATTTCTTCTCTGTACCTAGATAATAGAAACAACGAATAATCTATAGACAAAGCTATTACCAAGCTCATCATTACGCTAGGAACAAATGAAAATATATCCCAAATTAAAGCCACTGGATACATGATTAGAAATGATGCTAAAGTGCTGATTCCCATACTAGCTATAGGTAAAATCATCAATTTCAAACTTCTAAGCACAATTGCTAAAACTAATAGAGCTATTGGAATTACAATCAAGTCCATTCTAAGAAGATCTTCTTCTGTTGCTTCTTGCATATCAAGATACATGACTAGATAACCTGTAAGATAGACATTGAAATCTTCAGATGTATTTATTTTATGAACTTCTTCTCTTATATATTCAATAAATGCACTTATTGAGCTGTTTTCTTCATTGTAGATTAAATTAATTGTTAGAAGCATTGATTTTTCTTCAGAAGATATAAATTCATCAGCAACCTGACTAAATCCTGCATCTATTAGTACATAGTAACTTAAAACTGATAGAACAATGTGTTCAAAGGATGAGTTGAAGATACTATCTAAAACTTGAGAACAAAATGATTCTGTTTCATTGTTCACAACACTTTCAGAATCATTTACCATCCGGATTACCATGATCATACTTGTTTCATTTTCGTAACCAGGAAATTCTACTGCGAGAACTTCCTCTGCTATTACACTTGGAGAGTTTGGAGGTGCTTCAAAATTTGAAGAGGTTTCGTTAAGAAACTTTGGCCCCAACCAGATTCCAAATGCAAAAATAATGACCCAGATAATAAGTACAGCAACTTTATATTTCTTAAGAAATTCGTGGTATTTATCTATAAAAGCCATCAGTTCTTCAAGGCAAATTTAATCTCCTTTCCATATTTAAAGTTGGTGTCAAAATTTGTTTAACAAAGCTATTTTTAAAAGGCAAAAGTTATTAAACAAACCTTACACGTTCAAATATCAAGCTTAACGTGAAAAAAGAAATGAGCAAAAAAAATTTATCATTAGATGATTTATTATTATTAAAACAAATCACAACAGCAAAAATTTTACCAAACAAGAATTTTTTGTTTGAAGAACTATCGATGAATGAGAAAGAGAACAAATTCAATTCTGCTGTATATTTTATTTCTGAAGATCGAAGTCCGAAGCAATTTACCAGCGGATTAACTCAAGATAAATCAATGAAACCTTCACCCAACAAAAATCAATTGGCTTTTCTGAGTGCAAGAGGTGGAGAAAAAGCAAAACCACAAATTTTTATCATGGATGTTGATGGAGGTGAATCTGTTCAATTCTCCAAAACTTCAAATGGAGTTTCTGAATTTGAGTGGTCCTTAGATGGCCAAAAAATGGCTTACATCCATAGAGTAAATCTTGAGGAACAATCCTTGGAAGATGAAAAAAAAGATGATGTTAAAAAACGTCCTCTTGATTATAAAATAGAAAATCTTGAAAAGGAAGAGAAGGATAAGAAAAAGATTGATCCAAGGGTTGTGAAAGACATTGTGTATAGAAGAGGAACTGCCTTTTTGGATGATAAACATTCTCATGTGTATTTCTTCGATTTAGATACTAAAACCTCAACAAGAGTTACTAATGGAGAATTCAATTATTTCTCTCCAGTACTGAGTGAAGATAATAAAACCATTTATGCAATAAAGCACAATGTAGAAGGTTTCATGAATGATACCTATGAATTTGTTATTGTAGAAATTGACATTGAGACAAAAGAAGAGAAAGTTATCAGAACAATGTATGGTTTTGGTTCAACTCTTGGAATCTCACCTGATGGGAAATGGTTAGTATTTAGCGGTAACAACTCTCCAGAAATACTTTCTACACAAAATAATGAATTATATATATTAAATCCCAAAACAGGAGAAGAGAAATGGGTCTCTGCGAAAATAGATAATCATGCAGCATCACCCGTTTTTGATAGTGAAACATCCTACCTTTATTTCTTAGTTGATGATTGGGAACGCATTGCTGTACACCGTTTCAACATAGACAGAGAAACTGTTGAAGAAATCTATTCAGGAGATTCAATAATCAATTCATTTGATGTTGATAGTGATCAAGGATTGATTCTAATTAACGCTTCACAGAAAGAAGATTTCTCTGTTTTAATGCTTTATGACTTCGTTTACAAAGAAGTAAAAACATTATGGAAAACAAATGAAAAATTACTTGCTGAAAGGAAACTTGCAGAAGCAGAAGAAATAAAATATTCTGGCTTTGAAGGAAAAGAAATCCAAGGATGGATTGTAAAACCACCAAACTTCGATGAAAGCAAAAAATATCCAACAATTGTTGAAATTCATGGAGGACCGCATGCAACATGGAGTCCCTTTGGAAGGTCTATGTGGTTTGAGTTTCAGTATTTTGCTTCTCAAGGATATGTGGTTTTTTACTGCAATCCACGAGGATCAAGTGGGAGAGGATATGATTTCCGCAACATCTTCCAACAATGGGGTACAGAACCAGCTAATGACATACTAACTGGTCTTGACAAAGTATCTGAAAAAGGATATGTTGATAAAGATAATTTATTCATTACTGGAGGTTCTTATGGTGGTTATATGACTGCCTGGATTATAGGTCATGACCAGAGATTCAAAGCAGCTGTCCCCCTACGAGGTGTATACAATCTAGTTAGTTTCTGGAGTACAACAGATGTCACTAAGCTCATTAAGGATGAAATAGGATCCTTCCCATGGGAAGATCTAGATAAAAACTGGGAATTTTCACCAATAGCTTATGTGAATAAAACCAAAACCCCAACAAGAATTATTCATTCTGAAAAAGATTTTAGGGTTTCCATCTCTCAAGCTGAAGAATATTTTGCTTCACTTCTTAAACTAGGTACTACTGCAGAACTCATAAGATATCCAGAAGAAGGTCATGAACTCAGTCGTTCTGGTAAACCTCTCCATATGAAAGATAGACTAGAGAAAATTATTGAATGGTTTGAAAAATATAAATCATGAGATATTTTTTCTTATTTTTTCTTCTTCAAAATTAATATGCAACTTTTCTGAGAATCTTCTTTGAATCCCCTTGATACATTTCTAAAGTAATATTTCTTCACTGGTTTATGTCTGAATTTACTTATAAACTAAGCGAAAAAAGGATACCTATTCATTTCTAAGATAAAAATAGGTTTTTGATTCTAATAATATGGTTTCATAGAGTTTAAATACGAATTTCCGAATTTTATATTGAATGGAAATCAACAAGATTCATAAAATGGATTGTATAGAAGGTTTGAGAAAGCTAGATAGTGATTCAGTTGACTTAATATTTGCAGATCCTCCGTACAATTTACAATTAAGAAATGAATTATATAGACCAAATCAATCCAAAGTAGATGCAGTTAATGATCAATGGGATCAATTTTCTTCCTTTGAAGAATATGATGATTTCTCCGCATCTTGGTTAACAGAATGTAAAAGAGTATTAAAAAAAACTGGATCTATTTGGGTTATTGGAACTTATCATAATATTTTTCGTATCGGAAAAATTATGCAAGATCTTGGTTTTTGGTTGTTAAATGATATAGTTTGGATTAAAAGTAATCCCATGCCTAATTTTAAAGGCACACGTTTCAATAATGCTCATGAAACCTTGATTTGGGCAAAAAAAGATGAAAAATCTAAACCTGTTTTTCATTACAAAACAATGAAAGTAATTAATGATGATAAGCAAATGAGAAGCGATTGGTATCTCCCTATTTGTATTGGTAAGGAGAGATTACAGTTTAATGGTAGAAAATTACATTCAACTCAAAAACCTGAAGCACTTCTCTATAGGGTTATTATTTCAACATCTAATGTGGGTGATTTAGTAATTGATCCATTCATGGGATCAGGAACAACAGGTGCTATTGCAAAGAAATTAGGAAGGAATTTCATCGGTTTTGAGATTGATGAAACATACATCCAAGAAGCCAATAAAAGAATTGCAAAAATCAAACAATTGGATGAGAACCTGCTTAATTATAAAATTGAGAGAAAACCTCCAAAAATTCCTTTTGGAAATCTGGTTGAACATCAATACATCAAGTCAGGTGAAAAGGTTTTCTCAAAAGATAAGAAGTATCAAGCAGTTATTAATGCAAATGGAACAATTGAATATGAAGGAAAAACTGGATCTATTCATAAAATAAGTGCAATGATTCTAAATAAAAAAGCAAACAATGGTTGGGATTTCTGGTATATAAGAGACAATGATGAACTAATAAGCATTGATAGTATAAGAAGAAAATATGCTACAGAAAACCTTGAATATATAGATGATGTGATTACTGATAATAAATTGAAAGGAAAAGATAAAGTTTTAACTCAATTCTTCTAATTGACTTGATGGTTTCCAATTTATTATCATATGACTCTTTTAAACAAATATTGAATAAATCCATCTTTTTTAAGGTGAAACTTACTCTTCTTGAAAAAGTTGCGAAAAATCCCGATAGATATATTGGTTTATTTAGACCTACTAAAGCCAAAGCAAAACTAATTCAAAATATAACTCAATCTAATGAAATCAGATTTGGTGATGCTTTTGAAATAATCATAGAGGAATATCTTAAAATTCTTAAATTTGAAATTAAGGAAAAGAAGTTTGTTTTTCAAAATGATAGTTTAATCTTTGATCAATTATTCGCTAAAAACGACAATCTGTATTTTATTGAGCAAAAGCTTCGAGATGATCATGATTCCACAAAAAAAAGAGGACAAATTGAAAATTTTGAGAAAAAATCTAAACTACTATTGAATGAATATCCTGATCAAGAATTAACAGGAATTATGTATTTCATTGATCCTGGATTAAGTAAAAATGAGAAATACTATATATCTGAACTCAAAAGAATTTCAAAACAATATGAGCTGAATACACATTTATTCTATGGTAAAGAGCTATTTACTTGGTTGAAGGAACCTCAGATTTGGGATGAGATAATAACTTACTTAACTCAATGGAAGGAAGAAATACCTGATTTTCCTATTATTAATTTCGATCAAGATCCAGAAGATAGTTTTGAACAGATTAAACATATTAATCCAAGGTTTATGATAAGTTTATGTGAAAATGAAATCATTTTAACTCTTTTCCCAGAAAAAAAAACACTTCATTTATTACTTGAATTTTATAAGAAAAATTTTGAACAGAATAAAATTCTTACGAAGTTAGTAGCGATTCTGGAAGAAAAGTTAGGTAATATAAAAACAAGTTCAAAAAATATGAAACTTACATATTATACTGACAATGATTAATTTAAAATACAAGCATCCTTAAACGGTTCTCATGAAACAAGTTTATGTAGGAATGGCTGCTGTTATTGAAAAAGACGGTAAGATACTAATAATGAAAAGATCAAAAGAGAGAGACTTTCAACCTGCAACTTGGGAAGTAGTAACTGGAAGATTAGAAGCTGAAGAATCTCCCGTAGATGGTGTTTTAAGAGAAGTTGTAGAAGAAACTGGATTGAAAGTTGAAGTCATTTTACCTTTAGATACAGGTTTCTTTTATAGAGGAGGAAAAGAGTTTCCAATGGTTTTCATTTCCTATTACTGTAAGTATCTAGAAGGTGAAGTAAAACTAACGTGGGAACATTCAGAATCCAAATGGATAAACTTGGACGAAGCAGTGAATTTACCTGATTTAAAGCATTTTCATGCTATGTTGAATAATTTGAAAAAACTGAAAGAACACTTACCTGAAAACTTCAAGTTTACTTTTACACCTGTAGTTAGATCTTGAGAAGACCATTACTATCTTCTCCTACTTGTCTAGATGGACAATCGTCTTCAGCATAACTACAGAAAACACAACAATCTCCCTCTTTAGGATGAAATACTTTTTCACATGAAGGGCACTTGTAAACTCTGATACAGACGTAATCAGGCATCTCAACTTGTTCTATATTGCCACAATTTGGACATGTGATTTTAGTCTCTATAACTGTACTCATAGTATGACATTTTGTGATATATGTAAAAACATTTTCCTTAAACAATTTTCATTGAAGAACAAAATCAAATATTTTCTTTGCAATGTCTATTTTTTTTCCTTCAACCCATTCTAATTTACTACCCTTTCCAATCATAGCAACTTTATTAAAATCACTTTCAAAACCTGTCCTTTCTTCTGAAACATCATTTGCTATAACAAAATCTGCTTGAGCTTTTTCCATTCTGTCTTTTGCTCTTTCTACAAGTTCTGAATCAGTTTTCTTATATTCAGCTTTGAATAGAACTAGTTTTGATTGAGGGGATTGCTTTTTTATTTCATCAGCTAATTTCTGAGCTGGTACTAAAGTTATTTCCCATTTTTCTTTAGAAGAAATCTTCTCATCTACGTTTTCTTCTGGTACAAAATCATTCATTGCAGCTGCAAGAATTATATAGTTATATTGATCTTTATTGACTACATCAAGAGCTTCTTCAAACATATTCTTGGTTGTCTCTACTTTTATAGAACCTCCTATGACTTTCGATGGATTCAACTGAGATGGCCCATAAATTAGTTTAACCTCTGCTCCTCTTCTCCAAGCTTCTAATGCAACCGCGTAACCCATCTTTCCTGAGGAAGGATTACTTATGAATCTTATTCCGTCAATATATGCTCTAGTAGGTCCAGCAGTAACAAGCACTTTCTTTCCCTCTAAAGATTGATTACCTAACTTTCTTAAACAGAATTCTACTATCTCATCTGTTTCTGGTATCTTAGCTTTATCTTCTTCAACTAGAGGGTTTAGAATTTTTACATCCATTCCTTTAAGTTTTTCAAGATTTTCTTTTACAGCTGGATTATGCATCATTACTTCATGCATAGTGGGAACAACTATAACGGGGATCTTGCTTCCCAGAGCAGTTCCAGTGATAAGAGTAACTGGAGTGTCCATAATCCCTGTAGCTATTTTTGAAATAGAATTAGCTGTGATTGGTGCTACAAGAATTAAATCAGCTCTTTCTTCAGATAGCCCGGCATATTTCACGTGTTCTATTTCACCTTCAATTACAATAATTGGTTTTTCTCCAGTTGCCCATTCAAAAATCAAAGGATTGATGAATTTCGCTGCTTCAGGTGATAGAACTGGTATTACTCTTGCTCCATGCCTCATTAGCTTTCTGGAAATTTGTGGAGCAAGATAACATGAGATTGAACTTGTGATACAATGAATTATTGTTTTTCCTTCTAATTCATTACTCAGTGTGCTAGTAATATCTTTTGAAATATGAGACATATATGGAACTTGTAATTTCTAAAAATAAATTTATGGCTAGGTGTGAAAATCTACGTGCGAGAAAATATTGCAAAACCTAATAACTTATAAGGTGTGCTTATAATTTGCACATAGTGAATTTACAAGGTCATTATTATGGCAAAAATTAGTGAAAAATTAAATGATGCATTTAATGCTCAAATTAAAGAAGAATTAGAATCGGCCTATCTCTATCTGGGAATGGCTGTATGGTTTGAAGAGAGAACTCTCGATAATCTCGCTAACTGGTTTAAAATGCAAGCTGAGGAAGAGTTTGCACATACTATGAAATTCAAATCTCACATTATTGAGAGGGGTGGTACTGTTCATTATCCAGCCCTAGCAGAACAAAAACAAGATTGGACAAACATAATGGAAATTCTTGAAGCTTCTTATGCACATGAAAAATACATCACAGAAAAAATTATTGGACTCCATGACTCAATTAGAGAACTTAAAGAATACAGCTCTATTTATCTTATTCAATGGTTCTTAGAAGAGCAAGTCGAAGAAGAAGATAATATTTCAAGTCTTATCGATAAATACAAAGGCTACAAGAACGACTTCAACTTTGATCATCATGTTCAAAGAGTTGAATAAACTCATCTCTTTTTCCTTACTTTTTCCTTTTATCTAAAAAACCTTTTAATTTAGGATATACTTCCTTAATTGTGAAACAAGAAAAATCTATCCTTCTGATTGGTCTAGGTGCTATAGGCTCGGTTTTGTTTTCTAGATTAGTTAGACGCGATTACAAGGTTGTTTGTGTTACGTCTTTCAAGAGTTCAAAATTGATTAGAAGAAAGGGAATTAGAGTCCAACTTACAGCTGATGTTTCACCTCTGTTACATGATTGTGAAGTATATGCGGAGCTACCAGAGGATTATATCTTTGATAATTGCATCATTTCTACCAAATCTTGGTTAAATGAAGTTCTTATTGAGGATTTAGAAAAATGGTTAACTTCTGAAGCCTCAATTCTCCTATTCCAAAATGGTTTGAATATAGAAAAACCATTTCTTGTTTCACCAAAAAAATGGAAAATCACTAGAGCAATCACTTCTCTAGCTGCTTTGAGGAAAGAAAAAAATCACTCTGTTGAAGCCAGTATAGGTGATACATTTATTGGAAGCATTAATCATGAAGATCAAGACGAACTTAAAAGAGTCAAAAAACTACTGACTGAAATTGGGCTTACAGTTGAAACATCTAAAGATATTCAGAAAGATATCTGGATGAAAACAGTGACAAATAGCTCAATTGGTCCGTTAAGTGCTATTACAGGTCTTACAAATGGAGATGTGTTAGGGGATACTTTGCTTAATAAAATAATTAGCTCAGTTATAGAAGAAATCATACTCGTAGCTCCTGAAGAAATAGCTTTGAATTATGAAGAAGCCTATAACATGATAAAGAAGATAGTAAGTCAAACAGCAAATCATAAAACATCCATGCTTCAAGATATAGAAAGCAAAACAAAGACAGAAATTAGCACACTTAATGGTGAGATTATTAATTTAGCTGAACAAAAGGGGATAGACGTTCCAATCAACAGGAAATTAGTTGAACTAGTAAATAAATCAACAGATGATAATTTTCCCAAAGAGTTAGCAATTCTTGAACTAAGATCTATATATTGAGTGATATTATGTCAAAATTCTGGGTAGCATCACACATTAGTGGAATATTTACAATACATGATGAAGCAGAGGACACTAATTACAAGGGGTCAAAAGGAGCAGGTTTTTCAATAAATCGTGGAACTACTACGTGGATAGAAGAATCGGATGATTCGGAGAATCATATTTTCTTCAATGGTAAAGAAGTTCAAAAATCTGTAGCAAAAATATCTGACCATATAATGTCGTATTGTCAAACTGCAGCAAATAATAAAGTAGATAGAACTCATGGAGTTTCTCTATTTCATGAATTTGAGGTTCCAATGGCTTGTGGTTTTGGAGCTAGTGCTTCAGGAGCTCTTGGGAGTTGTTTAGCTTTTAATGAATTTTATGATTTACAATACCCCGAAAATTATCTCCATTGTCTTGCTCATTCTGCAGAAGTCAATTATAGTGGCGGTTTAGGTGATATTTCTGGTCTTCTTCAAGGAGGATGGGAATTTCGCTTACGACCTGGTGCTCCTGGTATAGGAGAAGTTAGAAGTATTTTAGAAAATAGTTACAGAGTTGCTACAATTACTTTTGGAGAGATTCCCACTAAATCAATTATTACAAGTGCTAGTTGGAAGGAACAAATTAACAAAGTTGGAGAGTTGTTTTTAGCAGAATTAATTAATGAACCTACGATAAGAAACTTTGCTACTGTATCAAAACAGTTCTCCATAACTTCACTTCTTGCTACCCCTCAAGTCAATGAGATTATGCAGGATTTAGAGAGTAGCGAAATCCTTGTTGGTCAGATTATGCTAGGCAATGGAGTTTTCTTGATCTATAAAAATAGGTCAGTTTTATCTAATTTAGATGATTATATTGAAGAAGAAATTTGCTACAATACTGTAAAGAAATATGGCTGATTAATCATATCTATATTCCTGAGAAGGAAATTTACCTGATTTAACTTCCTCTACAAATTCTATCACAGCATTTTTGATGATGGAGTTAACATCTGCATACTTCTTAACAAACTTAGGTTTCAAGTCGAAAGTGAGACCGATTAGATCATCTATAACAAGAACCTGACCATCACAGTATTCCCCAGCTCCTATACCTATGGTTGGAATAGATAATTCCTCTGTAATCTTCTTGGCAAGTTTCCAAGGAACAGATTCAATAATTAAAGCGTAAATTCCAGCTTCCTCAAGCTTTTTTGCATGTTTAATTAATCTTTCTTCATCCTTTGATTCTTTGCCTTGAACTTTGAAACCTCCAAATTCGTTAACATAAGTTGGGGTTAGACCTATGTGGCCTAAAACTGGTATACCAATTGCTTTTATCTCTTTGATTTCCTCAGCTCTTTCTTCTCCTCCTTCAAGTTTGACAGATTCACATTTCCCCTCTTTGACAAGTCTTCCAGCGTTTCTGACAGTTTCTTCTACATTAATTCCATATGTTAAGAAAGGCATGTCACCTATGATATGTGCACGTTTTGTTCCTCTTGCAACTGCTTGACTATGTCGAATAGAATCTTCAATTGTAACTTCTAGTGTATTCTCATAACCAAGAACTGTCATTCCTAGAGAATCTCCGATTAGAATAGAATCAATCCCTATTTCATCAATGATTCTTGCTAAAGGATAAGTATAGGCAGAAATCATTGTGATTTTAATTCCTTCATCTTTCATTTTTTGAAAATCTTTGATTGTTATTTTCTCCATTGTAGTCATTTTCAAACAACTTCCTATTCAACTTTTGGTTTTTCAAGTTCTCCTTCTGCTAAATTATTAAGCCGCTGTGATATGTATCGCAAGCTTTCCTGTAGAGATTTGTGATTATCGAAATTTTCAACAATTTCTAAAAGATCTTCCTTACTTTTGTTTTTTAGTTTCTCTGCAATATTAACCATTTCAGGGATTGCTCTTATAACATTATTAACTATTGTAATGTTTGACCAGATTGAAGTTCTAGATAGCGGATTAAGATCTATTGTGATTACCTTCTTCCCCATTTTTCTTAAAGCCATTGTCCTATCGCCATCCTCTAAAGGAACTAATATTACATCAGCTGAAAAAATTCCTCTTTTGTCTACTACTCTTCTAGAGTGAGATAATTCTTCAATGGTTGTATAAAATTCAGGTTCATTTCCCAGAATATTTTCAGCTCCTGCTTCTTGTAGTTTTTTTGTTACAATCGCTGATCTTTCTTCCCTTCGATAAAAGAGATTAACTTCAAGGTTTACAGAAAGAATATCTGCCAATTTAACTAACTCTTCTGAACACAATGATGCAATGTTCCCGTTTACTGAAATTATTGCTTTTTTTGCTAAAAGTATCATAGCAATTGCTGCGGTTTGTTGCTCAATTGCAAACAAAGGAGTTTTTTCACCAATTAGATAGTCGAAGGCTTCCCCTCGTCCATGAGCTATTAAACCGGCTTCTGCCACTATATCCTGATGCATACCTTCTATAATCAATTCTCTAACACGTAAAGATTCTGCTCTAGGATGACCATTAGGAATTTTCAACTTTATCTAACTTAGTAAATTCTAAAAGCTAAATAAATATCTTCATAAAAGAGATTCATAGTGTCTTTCCTAACATTTTTTATATAACTAAGTTGAAGCTAATTCTATCCATGAATTCCAAAAAGAAGAAAGAAAAGGAAGTAGAGCATCAAAAAGCTCTTTTCTACAAAGAAGCAGAAAAAGTTTATGTTCCTATGTCTGATGGAGCAGAACTCTTATGTTATTTTACTAAAAAGGGTAAAAACCCCTCAGGAATAACTATTCTATTCATTCCTGGTTATGCTTCTGTTCCTATGTCTTGGAACGACTTGTGGGATTGTATATACGAAGAATTTGACCTTTATGTTTTGGAAACTAGAGAAAAAATAACCTCTAAGGTAAAGTGGAGCCACAAGGGTGGTATGAATCGCTCAGGGATGGATATAGGTGATGCTCTTAGAGGATTGAAACTTGATCCTAAGAAAACAGTGATTTTCTGTGCAAGTGCTTCTGCTCTTTACACAATGAGAGGATTAGCTGAAAAATGGATAGATGAACCTCTAGGAATTATAATGATTGGTCCAGTTAGAACTCCCGTACTCCCTGCAAAACTTATCTATATAACTAAATTTACACCTAGTTTTCTCATTGATGGACTATTAAGTACTATAGGAAAACTTTGGATAGGCACAGTAGTTCCAAAGGGAGTTCAAAGAGATAGGTATAGACAATATGTTGGGACAGCAAGTGCAATGAGATGGAAGAAGACTAAAGCGGTAACTTTCTGGGATGGCACTGAGGATTTCAAAAAGCTCAAAGTTCGCACACTTATGGTGGGAGCTATACAAGAAGAACTTCATGTTGATGATGAAACCAAGATCTGCGTAGATTTGGTTGAAACAAGTGAATATTTACAAGTTCCTAGTTTTATCTACATGCATCATCTTCCTGGAGCAGCTGAATTTACCAAACAATTCACAAAATTCGTAGAAAAGATAGCTAAATGATAACTTTTCTACACCAATATCCTTAAAATATTGTCATATTTTGAAAATCTAACAAATGAATGAAGAAGAAGTCGACATGGAAAACTATTCCCAAGATGAGTTATTTTGGAAAGAATCAACAAAAGAATATGTTCAAATGTCAGATGGTGCTGAATTATTAGTTTATTACACAAAGAAAGGTAGTGAGGATAAAAAAACCATTCTATTTCTTCCAGGTTATGCTACAGGCGTGTTTAGCTGGTCAGATTTGTGGGATGAGCTTTATACAGAATATGATTTGTATGTTTTTGAATCAAGGGAGAAAAACAGTTCTAAAGTGAAATGGAAGCACAAAGCTGACATGAACAGATTAGGATTAGATGTG
Source organism: Candidatus Heimdallarchaeota archaeon (assembly GCA_021399345.1). Classification (GTDB taxonomy): domain Archaea; phylum Asgardarchaeota; class Heimdallarchaeia; order Heimdallarchaeales; family Heimdallarchaeaceae; genus UBA460. The sequence goes on along the minus strand of JAAFKI010000184.1, from coordinate 14,966 downwards.
AAAGAAACTATAGAACATTTCAAATTCAATCAAAATAATTTGTTCATGATTGGTTCCAGTTTTGGATGCAGTACGAGTGCAAGAGCGATGGAAGAAAAGTGGTTTAAACCTGCTGGAATTCTCTATAATGGTCCTTCAGTAAAATTCATTCTCCCTCGGAAAATTTTATGGCTTGCATATATTATTCCAGCGTTTGTTCTTCAAGTGATAGGAATACCTATGATCAGATTGTGGATTTCAATTATGTTTCCCAAAGGATTCCAGAGACAACATTATAATGATTTCTTAGGTAACGCTGATGCTATGAGATGGAAAAAAACTCTAAGTACTTCTCGATGGAATGCATTAGAAGATTATGCTAAAGTTCCTAGTAAGACATGGATAACTCTTGATCCAGATGATTCTTTGCATACTGTAGAATTTGTTGAAACCATATTGAGTACAATTCCTGATTCAACTTTAGTTGAAGTTCCAAGCTATAAATACATGCATCACTATCCTGGAGCTAGAAAATTTGCGAAACAAATCAAGGAAATAATTGAATCTCTTGAATAAATTTGTTTTATACTTAATTCTGAAAAATCATTTTATATTTGCAGAGTTTCTAAATAACTTTGATATGAGTATTGTAAAGTTGACTTTAGTAAAAGAATATCTTCAAGATGTAATGTTGACACAAACGGAGAAGGAAAAAGCTACTAAACGCGCTGCTGAAGATGAATCATGCCGTTTTTCATACTTTTTTCTCTCTTTGTATTAAAAGGAAATTTTTTTATCTTACGATATTCAATTACTCTTACCTTGAAACCACAAAAGCACAAAACCATAGGAACTTTGTTACTTTTCTTCACAATTTTGATATTAATCTCTTCTAGTAGCTATGTCTACACATATACAAATAAAGAAAATTCAGACCCAACATTCTTAGCTGATGAGATGATAATAAGATCTCATCAAACTACAGTAGACATTTATCAAACAGATTCAATATCTATTAGTGATTCTTTTGTGGTTGAAAACACAGAAAATACAACTCAGACTTACATCGATCTTTGGTTTAATACATCATTAAATACACTCATTGTTGAAGATGGAGAAGGTTCTTTGATATTTAATTGGGATGTTGTTTCCAACAGTAGTAATAAAGTAAGAGTAAACTTCAGGACCGAAATTAACGAGAGTCAAACTGCAGCGTTTACTGTAAAATATGATCTTAATACCATTCTTAATCCCATTAGTTCAAACCCTATCTATTATTCATTTGAATTCTCTTCAACAATCAGTCATCAAACAACATCATATGGAATGGTCGTTCTTTTACCTGAAAGAAGTTTTATCCATGACTTTGAAGATAGTACTCCTTCAATATATCCAACTAATGCAACTCAAATCCTTGAGAAAAATCGAATCAAAGTTACTTGGAATTTAGACAATTTAGCAATTGAATCCAATCCTTTATTCTTGATTCGATTTGATGAACCTCTTGTTCCTGAAGAAGATCTTGCTTTCTGGGAAACTAAATCTGCCATGTTTCTAGTTGGTTTTATTGTTGGTGTACTTATTGGAATAAGTGGCATATCTTGGTTAATTAGATATAGAGAAAAGAAAGCAATGAAGAAAATAGGCATGACTCTGTTGACAGATAATCAGAAATCGTTAATCAAAATAATTTACGATAAAAAGGGTAAAGTAAGTCAGAAAGATCTTTGTGACATAACTGGTTATTCAAAATCCAAGATTTCTAGAAACCTAGTTCCATTAGAGTTACGTGGACTCATAAAGCGTGAAAAATGGGGAAGGACATACGTTATATATTTGACAGACGATGGTAGAACTGTAATAGAATAATGGTTGGCAACCGTTTCATATCGGTGTGAAACAGGTGTTAAACCAAGACATAACCGATATCTCATATATAGCGGAAACCAATGTTATATTGGTGTTAAAATGAAAACAATACACAAAATAATGATTGCCGGACTAATAACAATGTTCGTGTTTTCATCTGTTTCCTCAGCAGTTGCTAATCCAGCTGCAGGAAGTATTGAGAATAGAGAAGGATCGGTTTTTATCGAGACTCCCTATATTACTGTAAAATTGAATGAAGGAAGACCTGATTTTGTAATCTGGGAAACTAACTCTACAGATAATAGCAGAAAAATGGCTATGTTTCACATAAGCTTCACAAGTATTTCTGAACTATTTGGCGACGATCTTATTGTTGATGACAGAACTGAATTTTTAGGTGGAAAGATCTACAATTTAGCTTCACCTACAATAACATGGGATTTAGTAACAGAGAATTTCACTAATGAAATTAGAGGTACTCAAACTTCATCAGTATTGGATAATGGTGCAACAATAGCTTTTGTTTACCACGTATATCTAGAGGATGTAGTTATTACTCAAGATTTAGATGGAACTCCTGTAACATATACAGTACAAGGACTCAAAGAAATAAAATTTGATATAATTATTAATGATTGGGTTTTTACTCCTGGTGCTGCTGGACTAGTCTTTAATGTAAAAGTCCATGAGTCACAATACAGGCATAGAGTTAGGATCGGAGAAAGAGTTAATCAACCAGAATATGGAACAATAATAAATGACCAAGAAATAACTCCAAACAGAACTCAATTACATGAAGAAAATGGTATTGCCTTCACCGATGACAGAGACAGATTAGAAGCATATTTTGCTTGGGCTCCTGTAGCTGATGTCTTTTATGAAAACGGTACTTATGTAGAAACTGTTCCTGTTACAGCATCTGCAACAACTTTTGGCTATGATCAGCAATTTGGACAAGGATATGCATTTGGTAAAGAATTCATCAACTTGAATTTAGTTTATCCAAATTATGGGGATGGACTTAAGCTTGTTCATGATCCAATTATTGGTATGCCTGAAACAAGTGGTGTTAGTTTTGGAACAATTGCTTTAATAGCAATTCCAACTATAGCTGTTACAGCATTAATTATTCGTAGAAAGAAGGCATAAGTCTTCTAACTCTCTTTTTTTTTCGTAAAACTTATTTTTTAGAAATTCATTATGTTGTTTCACTATGAATTAAGTGAGTATACTTATAGTGTTGATTCATATCTCTTGAGTACTAATCCACTTGATTGATCCTTTTCTTGTTTCTCAGTCTCTAAGTTGTTGCAATCTTGTTGCAGAAAAAGAAGGTGAGATATCTTTTCAGTTTCAAATTTATTGTTTTGTTTCCTCTATTTTCAAATCCTCTGAGCTAATTTGCCATTCTTATGTTTTTTAGTATAAACTATTTAAATAACCTCGTTTTTTACTGTTTGAACTCGTTAAAACTAACTATTTCAGTAGCTGATTCATTATGGGGAAAGATAAAACTTGGTTAATAGTTAAGGAAGAACCACTTGCGGGATATTCTCTTCCAACAATTGTAAAAGTACTTTGGGATAATAAATTTGAAGTTGATCTCAAATATTTTCATCGCTTTTTGTATGCAATTGGATTGAGTGTAGTTACAAGCCCTCTAAAAATGTATCAAAAGTTACGATACCACAGGAAAATCAAGAAAACTGAAATCAAACAAGATCCAATTTTCATTATAGGTCACTATAGAACAGGAACTACATATTTGATGACCCTAATGGCATATGATAAATCAAAAGGCTATGTTTCAAACACAGAAGCTTATGCAACCTTGTTGTACTTAGGGTTTCCTAAATTGACTAAACTGATTATTGCTGCTTCTCTACCTGATGTTAGACCGATGGATAATGTAATTATGGGAGCTGAAGAACCAACAGAAGAAGAATATTGTATAGGTACTTTCTCAAAATATGGATATTATACTGGTTTTATCTTTCCTCGTAATTTTGATCTTTATACAAAATATCTAACATTTGAGGGAATGCCTAAACATCTAAAGCGATGGAAAAAGAAATACTATTATCTAGTTCAGATGCTGACTTTAGGTCATAAAGGCAAACAGCTTTTCTTGAAAAATCCCTCTAATAGTTATCGTATTAGAGAGATACTTGAGCTGTTTCCAAACGCCAAATTCATACACACTTATAGAAATCCCTACAAAGTCTATTCAAGTACAGTTAAATTCTTTGATGAAGTGTTTGGAATTTATACTCTTCAAAAATGGGATGAGGAAAAGATGAAATCAGACATTTTGCAAAACTACAAACTTCTATATGAATGTCAAGATAGAGATTTGCACCTTATTCCTGAAGATAGAATTTACCATTCGAAATATGAAGATTTCATTAAAAATCCTTCTGAAAAAATGGAAGAGATGTATAGACATTTGAAACTAGATGGCTGGGAAGAGCATAAAGATGACATATTGGCATATGCTGAATCTCAGAGAAGAGATTATGTACCAAACACTCATACTACTGATGATGATGTCATTAGAAGAGTAAATGAACACTGGGATGAATATAGAGAAAAATATGGGTATGAAAAGCTTCTCCCAAAAAACTAAGTTTTACCCTATATTCTTACCCATGGAAAACCAGATCTCCTGGGATGTGCTTGTTTAATCATTATTCTTTTTTTAAACCTTAATGTTTCATTTTATAGTAGTTTAGTCACATTTTAATATAGACCAGTTTTTCTAATATCTGAACTAGTATTATATCTGTAAGAAAAAGGAGAAAAAGAAATGAAAAGAAGACTTATACCTCTCTTAATTTTTTGTTTAATTTTTATATCATCATTATCTATGAATAGTCAAAGTAATCTCTTGAATAGCTCAGCGGAAACAACATATGATCCTTGGAATTTCATCGCTTTAGGTGATACCAGAAACTGGGAAGAAAATACTACTAATGATATTAGAAAGACAATTTATGAGGATGTTATGTTAAGTAATCCCAATCTGGAGTTCATACTTCATACAGGAGATATTGTTAATTCTGGTGGAGAACAAGATGATTGGGATAGATATTTTGAAGATATAGATTTACTTGTTCAAAATAATGTTACGTTTAAGTATTCTGTTGGAAATCACGAAATATATACTTTTAGATTACCAGATGGTTCTTATGGTCCTAAGGAGCTAAATTTCTCAACTTATATGAGTAATGTAGAAATGCCTGGAAATGAAAGATTTTATAGTTTTGATAATAAAGGAATTCACTTCATAATTATTAATACAGAAGAATTCTATACATCTGAATTTGAAATTACAACAGAACAAGAAGAATGGATAATTGATGATTTACAAAGCAATACAATGAATTTTACAATTGCTTCGATACATCGCCCCATGTATTCTATTAAAGATGCATCTAGGGTTACTCATGCTGCGAATATCAGAGCTGTTCTTGAGCCAATATTTATAGAGTACGGGGTTGATCTTGTTTTTTCAGGGCATGATCATAACTATTACAATACAATAAGAAAAGGAATTCAACATATAGGCACATCTGGAGGAGGAGCACCTCTATATACACCTCTAGCAACAGATCAAGCTATAGCAGGTGATGTTTACATTTCAGAATATCATTATTGTAATATTACAATAACTGAAGATACTCTAACAATTGAGGCTCTTGTCTATGATTCAACTCTGGAAACCACAACTATCGAAGATACAGTTACAATGTATCTGATAGAACCACCACCAACTGAAACATCATTCTATTTTGGTTTTATACTTCTCTTAATTTGGGTTATTCCTCTTATTAAAAGGAAGAATAATCACTAATTTTTCTCTTTTAATTCCTGATTCTTTTGTGATATGGCTGAAAAATTGAAGAATAGACTCGAAATCCATCTCTTGTAAATGTTTTTTAAATATTTCCATGAAACCATGAGATTTTTTTTCTTAATTACTACTAAATTCTTGATGAAATTAAGTGTAATTCCCATTTTATGTAGTTGTTCGTAGACAAATTTTATAAGATATTCATTGTTTCATGAAATATATCTCATTTATTCAATCTATAGGGTGTTTAGCATTAGTAAGTATGTGGGTGTAAATATTGGTTCTGTATCTGTTAATGTAGTATCTGTAGACGAGAGTATGAATGTTCAAACATACAAACAACCTCATTTAGGAAAACCTAAAGAAGTCCTTGATAAAATTATTAAAAAGAACATTAATGGGAAAGACTGCTACTTCAATGTTAGTGGCTCTTTTGGGGAAATTTCTGAAATAGTAGTTGCTGAAAGAGCAATAAACTCGTACGATGAGAAATTTGATGTTGTTGTATCTCTTGGTGGGGAAGCGTTTGTTCTGTATGTTCTGAGTAAGGAAGGCCATATTCTTAATGTTCTTTCTCATGACAAATGTGCTGCTGGGAGCGGTGAATTTTTTGTTCAACAAATTGACCGTTTAGATGTTACTCTTCCGGAAGCTATAGAATTAGCAAAGAAAGGAAAGAAAATGGAATTAGCATCAAGATGTTCTGTTCATTGCAAATCAGATGTAACTCACAAATTAAATCGAGGTGAAGCTTCATTAGAAGACATCCTAACATCAGTTCTAGCAAGTATGGCTAATAAAGTAATGGGATTGATAATTCAATCAAGAGTTGATGTTAAAAGATTGTTGCTAGTTGGAGGAGTTTCTCTTAATGATGCGTTTGTACAAATCTTAAGAGAGCAAATTTCAGATGTAGATGTAGTTATCAAACCAGAAAGTTCAGTTTTTGAAGCCTTTGGAACTGCACTATTAGTAAAAGAGAACCCAGAGCATACTGAAATAAATCTCAAAACAAGTAAAAGTTTTACTACTTTCCCCTCACTTAAAGATTTTAGTAGTCAAGTTACTATTATCGATCCAGTTGAAAATAAAACTGATTTCGATAAAGACTCAACTTACCTATTAGGTGTTGATGTTGGTTCCACAACCACAAAAGCTGTTCTTATTGACCCTGAAGATAAATCCGTTTTAGCTTCATTTTATGGTAGAACAAGCGGAAACCCTATTCAAGCTGCAAGAAATTGTATTGAAGAAATTATTTCTCAAGTAGGAAATATTAAAGTGAATTTAGTTGGGGTGACTGGTTCTGGAAGACAACTAGTTGGAGCTTATCTAGGGACATCAGCTGTATTTAATGAGATTTCAGCTCATTCTGAGGGAGCAGTATATTATGATTCAGAAGTTGATACGATTTTCGAAATAGGAGGACAAGATTCAAAATATATGTATCTGCAAAATGGAGTACCTGTAGATTATGCAATGAATGCTTCTTGTTCTGCAGGAACAGGTTCATTTCTAGAAGAGAGTTCTAAAGGTGATATGGGTGTTCATGTATTTGATATTTCAAATATTGCTATGACAGCAGAAGAACCCGTCAGATTCAAAGCTGATTGTGCTGCTTTCATTAATACAGATGTTAGAACAGCTATGCAAGAAGGATATGGAAGTGAAAATATTGTAGGTGGTTTGGTTTATTCAATTGCTGAAAACTACCTCAATAAAGTTAAAGGTTCTAGACAGGTTGGTAAGAAGATTTTCTTCCAAGGAGGAGTTGCTAAGAATAATTCTGTAGGGTATGCATTTGCTCAAACAACTGGAAAACAGATTATTATCCCGCCCAGCCCCGAACTGATTGGTGCTTTTGGAATAGCACTTATTGCACAATCAAAATATGAAAAACATGAAATTGATGGAATGCCTAAAGAAACAAATCTTGAATCCTTAATCAAGGAAGAATTAAAGCATTTAGGGAGTTTCACTTGTAAAGCTTGTAAGAATTATTGTCAGATTGAACGTTATGAAGTGGGAGGAAGGAAGTTTCCATTTGGTGGAAGATGCAGCCGTTTTGAACACCAATGGAGAGGTTCAGATAAGATTGATGAAAAAGAAAACTTAGTAGATTTAAGAAATGAGTTGATGTTTGCTAAGAACACCCAAAAGAAATCTATGAAAGCGGGTTCTAAAGGAACAATTGGTATTCCTAGGGCTCTACTTACCCATACTCTTTATCCATTTTTCTCTATCTTTTTTGAGGAATTGGGTTATGAAGTAATTCTCTCAGAAATAGATGAAGATAAGGAACTTCAAACCAATGCTCCTTTCTGTTTTCCTATTCAAATTTTACATGGAGCTGTTTTAGACTTAATTAAGAAAAAAGTAGATTTGATATTTGTTCCACACATGCATGGTATGCCCACTGAAGGAAAATGGATGGACTCAACCTTTTGTCCTATTACTCAAGGAAGTCCATATTTCATCAGACAAGCATTCAAAGATGCAAAATTCTTGAATCCTGTGCTAAGTTTTGCTAAAGGGTACGAATCAGACAAATCCTTAGTGAAGATGGCTGTAAAAGAGTTGAAACAACCTAAGAATCTTGCTGAAAAGGCATTTCAAAAGGCAGTCTCAAAACAGAAAGCTGTTGAACAACAATTTTTAGATTGGGGTAAAGAACATCTAGAGAAACTAAAAGAAAGTAATGAAATAGGTATTTTACTTCTAGGTAGAAGCTATAATGCATTCCCTCCAGAAACATCCCAGCTTATACCAAAGAAACTCTCAAGTATGGGAGTAACCGTCATCCCATTTGATTTTCTAGAGAAGAAGCATGTTGATGATATTCCATGGTATTTCTCCAACTATGTCAAAATGGCTATTGATATGGCTGCGAAAAATGATAATCTATTTCTATTATACATAAACAGTTTCAGCTGTACTATAGATGCTTTTATTCAGAATTATGTACGAAGTGAAATGAAAAACAAACCTTACTTGTTTCTAGAACTTGATGCTCACACTGCAGATGCAGGGACACAAACAAGATTAGAAGCTTATCTAGAAATTATTAATAATTTTCAAGCAAGTAAGAAAGCAAAGGAGGACAAACCATTCAAAGTAACTCAGGTGAAACTCAGAGGAGGAAAAGTTGTTGTTCTTACTTCAGATGATAAGAAACTAGGAATTAAAGATCCCAGAGTTAAACTCTTCTTCCCAAGTTTTTCAAAAATCCATACTGATTCATTTGAACTTTTATTCAAGCTCTTAGGATATAATGTTGGACAAACGACTGAAATCAATATTGATTATCCTGTTAGAGGATTAAGACATTGTTCAGGAAAAGAATGTCTCCCATTACCCATTATCTTGGGTCAAATTATGCATTTGATTGAAAACAGAAAACCTGGTGAAGTATTAGGTTTGTACATGTTTAGAGGAGGAAGCCCTTGTGCTGTATATAGCTATTTCCATTTTATAGAACAGTTTATCAAAGATAATAAATTGGAAAATTTCTTTATTTACCGTTTTGATCAACTCACAGATTTCTTAGGAACTAGCAGATTAACAGTTGCTAAATATGCTACCAGATCTATTCTCATCGGGGATTTAATGTCTGAAATTGAGAATGCTCTGCAAGTTGTCGGAAAGAATGATAGTTTGGAACTCTTGCACAAATACTATTCTGAATTCCTGAATAGCTCAACAACATTTAAGGAGTATACGCAAAATATCGATAAACTAATAGATAATATAGCAACCATTCCAAGAAAAAGCACACCAATGGACCTTCCTAAAGTTCTGGTAAGTGGTGATTTCTTTGTCCGTTTCAGTCCATTCTTTTTGAAGGAGTTAAAGGAAATTTATGCTGAACATGATATTTTAGTCAAATCTACAGATGTTTATGAGCTCATTTTATATACCAACCATAGTTTGCGTCACATCATAGCTCAGCTCTGGCAGATGGATCCTTTTGCAAGAACAACTCCACTGAGAGCATATACAACATTGTGGACAAGATATTCTCGCATATATCTCATAAGTAAAATTGCTCCTATAGTCATGCTTAGAGTAGAAAAGAAGATGCGAAAGAAGTTTGATAAAACTGGATTACTGTTTGCTGAGCGAAACAATCTGAAAGAAATTTTCGTTAAATCTAAGGATCTTATAAGTCCTTTAATTTTCGGTGAAGCTATTCCAACAATCGGTAAGGGAATGGAAACTTTAGAAAACTCTCACTTTGATTCCTTAATATTAACAGGTCCTATGCAATGTTTACCTTATAAAATAGCTCAAGCTGTCTTGAAACCAATTTACATGGAGCATAATACACCTTTCTTGGTATTTGATGTAGATATCTCAGCAATTACTCCAAACATGAAAAGGCTGATACATGCCAACATTGAACAGATCAAAAGAAGAAGAAATTGAAAGATAGAAAGTCTAATTCTTACATGTTCTTTAATAACTCTGTTATGAGAAAATATGTAAAATTTAACTTTGAATCTTTGTCCTCTTTCTAATTGTTTTTATTAATCTGTATGAAAATATTATAAATACTACAGAACAAATAGGTAGTGCCATAAACGCGCCAAAGATAGATCTTATCATATCCTCCAATTTAGGGTCATCACCAATAAGTTTCAAAACATTACACTGATTCATAGCTTCTATCTCTTTTAGTGTAGTAATCCTCATCTTCTTTTCAGCAGATACTTTAAAAATATTAAAATGTTTAAAACATTATACAAGGAAAATGAAGTGATAATCGCGCGCTCGAAATCAATTGTTTCCCTCAATAATTAGTGAGACATCACCTAAATCGATACATTTGATCCAAAAGAGACATCTGAAAATATTGCGCGAACTCTAAAGATATGAAAATCTAGCAAGTAAAGCTAGTTATTGGGATACAGTGAAATTATGAAGAAATCAAAACTTAGAAAAAAAGGGTGGTTGTTGGGATACAGTGATTTTACAGAATATTCAAAAAATAGAAGAGACGAAGACAGTTTGGATCTTGAAATTTATGTAAAAGGACTTGGTTTAAAATCTCTTCATCAAGGACTTTGGCAAAAGGGGCAACCTGTGACTCTTGATGAGCTGCCAAAAGCCCAAAAGAACTACACCATGAAGTTAATTGACATGTTTCCGGAAGAAGTTGAAACTGTTCTAGATGTCGGGGCAGGTGTTGGAGATAATGCTATTTATATGGCAGATAAAGGTATGAAAGTTACATGTATATCCCCTTCTCCGAGCCAAGAGAATTACTTTGCAGAGAATATTCTACCAGAATACGAAAATGTATCTTTTATCCGATGTAAATATGAGGATCTTGAGATCAACGAGAAATTTGATGTAGTATTACTGAGTGAATCAAGCAACTACTTCCCCATAGAGAATGGTCTTGGCCAAACAATTAGGTATTTGAAAAGAGGTGGTTACTTAGTCATGGGATCTCATTTTCGAAAGGACAGTCGAAGAGATTTCAAGGAAATGCATGTTCATGAATCTTACTTAGATAGTGCAAAAAAAAGAGGTTTGATTCTAGTGGAAGACATTGATGTAACCAGTCAAGTGATTCAAACAATGGAATTGTATCATAATATTTACAAATATATCCCACCAATTACAGAGGTACTAATTGATTTTTACAAAAAATCTTTTAGGAAAAAGTATTGGATTATTTCCAAAATAGTTTCAGCTTTTTTCAACCAGGAGTTTGAGATGGCAAAAGAAATGTTGTTTGAAGTTGGACCACGTAGAACTGATCCAAAGCTGTTCCTTGAATACCTTACATACAGATTTATAGCTTTTAAGAAAGGAATGGATTCCCAGTAGAAAAAGAAATAGGTGATTTGAGAGAGATTTTAACGAATTAATTTTCTCATTTCTTCCAATTTTGGATCGTCATATCCTGCTGGTTCATTGGACCTTTATCCTTTACTAACTAATCCGCTTTAAGCATTCAATTCTCCTAAACCTTTTTATTTTTTGGATTAGACTAATAACTATGAAGAAATCTCTCTCTTTTCTTCCTGTTTTTATGTTGTTAGTGTTTCCTTTTATCCTTCCTGCAATTTCTCAAGCTGATGCTAGTCCCACTCTTGTTGACTATATCTTCTGTAACGGAAATATAATCACCATTGATGAAACTAATCCTTTGGTTCAAGCTATTGCAATTGAAGATGGTTTAATTATAGGCTTAGGAAGTACTGAAACAATTCTACAAGACTTCGCAACTGAAAACGACACTACCTATGATTTAGATGGTCGAACTATTATGCCTGGTATAATCGATGGTCATACACACTATATGGCATCTTTGTTTTGGTTGGGCGATACAAGTAATATTTATGATGCTCAAACACTTGCTCTAGCTAACGGTTATACAACACTGAATGAAAAAAGCATCGACGCTGGAGAGCTAGCATGGATTCAAGAAGCAGAACAAAATGATCAGCTTCGTCTTCGTGTGAACGCTTTTCTAATATACAATTACGCTTGGCTTGAGAATAATGAATCTGTTCTTGTTGGACATTGGCAACCAGATCTAATACCGATTATAGATAATGAACTAAAACTGCGGATTCCTGGTTTTAAAATCTATTCTGATGGTGCTTTTGGAAACAGAGGCTTTCCAGCAATGAGCATTCCATATACACAAGAAATGATAGATACATGGGGGATTATCAACCCTTATGGTGATCTCTATTTCAATCAAACAGAATTAAATTCAATTGTTGATTCGATTCATGATAGAGGTTTTTGCGTAGCACTCCACTCTATGGGCGATAGATCAACTGAAACTGTTCTAAATGCTATAGAATATGCACTTAATGGTTCGACAAATGATGATGCTAGACATCAAATAGAGCACAGTAGTTTTATCAGAGAAGATTTAATTAGTCACGCTATTTCAATCAATTCAATTCACTCAGTCAGAGGATATTTCCCAACTTATTGGCAAGAATATTACGCAGATCACTACAGTGATGAGAGGGCAGAATGGTATGTAAACAGATACTCTCTTCCAGGTTTGGGGATTCATTCTTACTTGGAAACTGATTTCACTTGGAATAATTATGATGAAGATGACTGGAGTAGCTCAAGAAATATTAGACCTTTCCTACACTTGTGGGGTTTAGTTACTAGAAAAGCTATTGATGAAAATGGAACGATACATACACCTGATCCTTGGGTAGCTGAACATGAAATATCGGTTGAAATGGCTCTAAGAATGATGACCATTGAAGGTGCCTATGCTGTAAAACAAGAGGATTATATTGGTTCTTTAGAAGTTGGAAAGTATGCTGATTTGATAGTTATAGACGATGATCCTATGACTATGAATCCTGATAACCTTAAGGATATTAACGTTCTTCTAACAATGGTTGGTGGAAAGATAGAATTTCAATTGTCCAGTCATACCTTTCCTACACCTTATACTAATGGAACCTCCAGAACAAGCTCAGTTCTCTGGATATCTCTGTTTACCTTATTTACTTCAATGACTGTTATACAAAGAAGAAGAAAGAAGAAGTAATAGATTAAGTGGTTATCTTCTTTTTTACTTTTTTTCACTTAGAGTAAACACTTTTCATTTGAAGTGAAGAACAAGTGATAAACTTTTAAAATGATTTCATTCATTTCAATTTATCTTTAATCGAGGAAAGTGAATTATGTCGAACAAAAAATCAAAAGCAAACAATCCTTATGTTTGTTCTGTATCTCTAAAATTTCTTCAATCCTGTGATGCAGCTAGCGAGATTCTTCCCTGAACTGAGTGCTGGAATGGCTGCTTTTGAGCGATGTTTGAGTATAGTTGACAGTAAACCAAAGGTTCAACAGAAACCAGATGCTCAACATCTTCTAGATATCAAGGGCAGTATTCAATTTGATAATATTAATTTCTGGTATGATAAAGATAATGTGATCTTTGAAAATCTAAATTTAACTATTCATAAAGGAGAAAAACTAGCTATAGTTGGTCACACGGGCGCAGGTAAGACTTCTTTAGTTTCCTTACTCTCTCGTTACTATGAATATCAAGGTGGTGACATCCTAATCGATGGGCAGAGTATTCGCGATTATACCTTAGAATCGTACAGAAAACAACTTGGCAAGGTAGAGCAGAACGTTTACTTATTTCCTGGCTCTATTAAAGAAAATATCCAATATGGAAGAGAAGAAGCTACTGATGAAGACATCTGGCGCGTATTAGATATAGTACAAGCTAGTGATTTTGTACATAGACTACCTGATGGATTAGAAACAAAAATTGGTGATCGTGGAGGTGACCTTTCAGTGGGGCAAAGGCAGCTAATCAGCTTTGCACGTGCAATTCTATTAGATCCCAAGGTCCTCATTTTAGATGAAGCTACTTCGAGTGTTGATGCTTATACAGAAGCTATGATTCAAGAAGCTTTAGTAAATATACTTGCCGACAGAACCGCTATTATCATTGCACATCGATTAACAACTATTGTAAATGTTGATCGAATTATTGTAATGGAAAATGGAGATATAGTTGAAGAAGGAACACACGAGGAACTTCTAGCTCAAAAAGGAAAATATGCTTCGCTCTACAATCAGTATTATGTTCATCAAAGTCTAGAATGGCAAGAACAGACTATTTCGTGATTTTCAACTCTCAATATAGTTGCAATTATAACAGTGAATTATAGAATTTACTATATTTCTAAAAATAATTAAATGAACTTAGCTTAGAATTTCTTTCGATTACCCTTCCTAAAGTATTTAAGATGCTTTTAACACTATAGAAATTATGTCACAAAATACAAAAGGGGAATATGCTGATGATTTATCCAAGCTAATGATTATAGTCTTTTCATTTTTTGGTTTCTTATGTCTGCTTGCTAGTTTTATTATGATTGCAAACTTCACAATGCAAGCAATAGCAGTTGCTGTAATTGCAGCAATATTCTTGATTATAGCAACTATAAAAAATGTTGAAAGAAATGTTATGAAACATTTAGATGGGTAGAATTTAATTTACATATTTATGAAATATGCAACAGGTACGGTATGATGATACTTATCCAACTGTTCGCTATCTTTTTGTTTTGAAAAGATAAATGAAGGAAAACTAGACTTCTTCTTCTTCTTTTTTTCCACTCGAAATAAAACTTGCTCCAGTGGAAACGAAGTCTATCCCTTACAATATTGTCTCATATCTAATAAGGTAGGATATTAGACTTATAGTTTGCAATACAATGAGAAGCGATGCACAAAAGTATAAATTGGTATC
>JAAFKI010000183.1 GCA_021399345.1 Candidatus Heimdallarchaeota archaeon | reverse complement strand
TACACCAGATTCTATAATGAAGAGCTCGGAGAAAAGGGTTTTCCAGCTGCAGCTTTAGGAGAATTCTTCACCATTGAATCTCAATTTACTGATTTTCTAGATAATCAGATGCAACACTATCCTGAAGTAGAGAAGATGATGAAATCTTCCAATACTGCTGAAGAGATCAAGAATCTAGAGAGTTTCTGGAACCAATATTCGATGACTTTAATACAAGAAACTATGAGAAGTTCATACGCAAGAGATTCTGTTAACTTAGGAAGCGGAGATTCTCACAATAAATTTGTTAGTGTGATCATCTACTTCATCCAGAAATACCCAAAACTTATTGATCAAGAAGCTTTTGAAACATTATCAACTAGCAAACAGAAGAATCTCAGATCTTTGGCTTCTATTCTCGATAGTATAATTTACAGATTTAACAAAGATATAAACTGCGAAAATGAACCCATGCCTGAATTTGAGAAATACATCATTTACAATATTCAGAAATTTTTGATGAGTATAAGTCTAAAACTACCCAATGATAAAACAAGTTATACTGAAGAGCAAACCGGTACCTTTCTCAGACATGCTTTCAATCTCTATCGATATCAGGTTAATCGAACAAAGCTTGACATGAGTATTGTAATGTTTAAACCAAATGATATCATCACAATTGCTGAATATGTGAAGGCTGCAGAGACTTTGTTGGATCTTCTCGTTGATTTGAACAATATCAAAGTTAAAACTGGACGAGTATATGAAACAGAATTGAAATCATGTATTCAATCACTGATAGAACTATTCCAGACTCAGAAGATGTTCACACGTAGGCATCTTCAATTGTTACTGAGATGGATTGAAGATACAATTTCTTCAATTAAAAACACTCCTTCTCCCTCAAATCTTGATTATTCGATGGCTGTTAAACCATTCGTTGTTCTAATATCCCTCGCTGGGTACAAAATCTTCGAAGATGACAGATACAAACAAATTACTGACCAAATATATGAGAAAACCGTCATTTTGTTTAAGGATATAATTTCAACTAATTTGTTCGAGATTTTTTCAGAGTTACAAAATCGTTATGTGGAAGTAGCGATGGTGTTTACCTTCTTAGCTTATCAATTTAGAGAAAATAACGATGAGCTGGTTGAACTTGTAAAACCATGTATTGTTAATTACTACGACAGGATTGGAATGCACACAAAAATAACTATTTTGATGAGAAATGCAGTAGCTAAAGCTAGTGAAGCTTTCGAAAAACCAGACCTTCGTCATGTTGCTGACTCGATTCATAGTGTGATTCGTCCATTGAATCCTATAGGTGATAACATGATTGTTAAACTAGAAAATTTATCACAGTTTGAATTTCAAGATGGTAATTTTACCTTAGAGGAATATACTGAAAAAACTTATACAATTCTTGGAGATCAAGAAATTACTTCAGATTCGAATATTGTTTTTTCCAGTATCAAATCAAATACTGATTCCCAAACACTTTCCATCAAAGAAGGAGCGTTATCTAAACTTTTGAATAATCTCCCCTATACTACAAAGGAAGCAGGTTCTATAATTTATAATATGGAGGATCAGATATTTTTTAGAGGAGGAGGTTCAATATTTGCCCTTTTGACTGTAGATGATGAGAATAAAGTTGATGGCTTGTTATTCATCCTAGAAATAGGTTCAGAAGAGATAGAATCTCACACAACTATCTATTATCCAGGAGGACAGAGAGAAGGAGTTCCTAGAAAGATGAAAATGCAAAAAATTGAAAACATTCATCTTAAAGGAATTGCCGAAACTGACGGTCCACTAGGTTCAGGGACGATAACTCTACCCGAATATTTAGATAGAGTGAGTAAGAATGAGAATTTTAAGAAAGCAAAAAGATATTTCATGAAAGTGGATTTAGGAGACTATCCCCTACTTTCATCATTAGTTTCCTAATTCATAAAAAACATCTCAAACAAGAAAAACTTATAGGATTGGAAAAATGGTTTAACCTAATTTCTCCAAAGCTTCCTTGATTTTTTCTTTTGTTTCTTCGTCATCTACTTTATTCTGAATTTTCTCTAAAGGTTTTTTTGCTTCCTTATCTCCAATATTTCCTAATATTGTTGCTAATTCACCCACTTTCCAACTCTCTGGATCTAACATCTCAATTAGGGGTTTCAAAGCTCTTTTATCTCCTAATTTTCCTAGAGCAAGTACTACATCTTCTCTTAAGGATTCTTCATCAGTATTAAGGAATGCTGCTATCGGTTCTATAGCTTTTTTATCTCCTATTTTCCCTAAAGCACTAGCTGCTGCTTTCTTAATTAACAGGTGTTCTGTTTTTAAAGATTGGATAAGAGGATCTACAGCTTTTGGATTTCCTTGATCTCCTAAAGAACGAGCTACCCAAGATTTTACTTCTAGAGGTGCAACTGAATCCCTTCTTAAGTTAATCAGCTGATCCATAGCTTTTTTATCACCTTTACCACTGAAAGCTTTCGCTGCAACTGATTGCATAGCTAATTGATTTAAGAAATTTGAAGAAGGATCTTCTTGAGAGCTAAGTGCTCTGAGTAACCCATCAACTGCATTTTCATTTTTAAGTTTCCCTAAAGCCATTGCTGCTCCTGATCTCCAATCAGCTGATTTACCTGCATCCCAAAGTACCATTGTAAGTGGTGTCCAAACCATTTCGTGTGTTTCTTCTAGTTTTACCAATGCATCTATTACTTTCATTTTGAAGAAAATATTAAGTTCCTCAAGAGCATTTACTAGTGGTTCTATAGCATCAGCATTTCCCGATTCCCCAAGGTTTACTGCAGCTTCATTTCTTTTATCCCAGTCTTTTTTCTCATTGTTCATTGTTTTTACTAATTTCTCAATTGTTTGTTTTTTAGCCATTTTAATCCCTTTCAATTTACAGATATTCTAACCTCTGAATTTTACTTTAGAATTCTACTCCATGTTCCTTCATCCTAGCAACAAAATTATCAACCACATATCCATTTTCTTTAGTTTGATTAACATAGATTCTTTTTCCATTTGTTATATGGCTTTTCTCACATTTTGGACAACTAACAATTCTTGTATCCTCTGGTAATAACCCACTTACGTCATCCATACCAAATTGTTTCATTTCTGCAATTTTTCCTCCTTCAGATCCACAGAAGACACATTTGAAATCAGAAGGTCCTTTTTTATTCAGTTCTGCTAACTCACTTTTAGAGTATGTTCGAGGTGGTGCTACTTCTCCTTCTTCTTCTATTTTTTTTCTTGCTCCTTCTGCAAAGAAATCAGCTGTATGTTGTGAATATATCGGTAGAGATCTATAAGTAAGTTGACCATCTTTTATTAAGAAAGTCTGATTGCAATAAGGACAATCTAATGGTGCTCCATTAGGTAATTTCTTATGTTGGAATCGAACCCGGCATGATAAACAAACCTTTTCTTTAATCCCTCTCGTTTTTTTGTTTTTCTTATTTTTCATATAGAGTGAAAATTATCTCGATATAAAAGCATTACTAGAAAATTCACAGATTGAACCACTAATATAAATAATCCAATATTTCTCACTTTCCTCCTCATTCTTATTGTTGTAGGTATTAGGAGAATCGATACAAGAGATATCCAACCATAGTTAGTCTTTTCAGGTTCTACAACAGTTACAAAGATTGTACTTGAAGCTACATTATCAAACAAATCTTCTGCAACTTTAGAGTAATAGTAAAAACCTGTAGAAGAGTGAAACAAAAAATATTTAAAACTGGAAAATCTTACCACGTAAAATTATTTTTGTGTGGTAAGATTCACCTTCGGTATTTTTTTCGCTGAAGTATCCAAAATCCAAAGATACTATTCAGAACGTAATCAAGAATGATGCAAATGATTCAAGGAGTAAAACTCAAATGAAGAGGAAGAATCTACTTTTGAAGAATTACTGTAACAACCAGAAGATAATAGAAGTTAAAATAAAAAATATAAATTAACTAGGATTTTTTCTTCT
>JAAFKI010000182.1 GCA_021399345.1 Candidatus Heimdallarchaeota archaeon | reverse complement strand
TACCATTCTTCAGCTAATTCTGGATAGCATGAAGCTAAGGAATTAGTTACAGAAACCTTTTGTCCAGCACAAAAAGGACAACCTCTTTTTTGATTTGTTCTTGTATTTGGAGCTGCTTTCCACAAATGATCTGGTCCTTTGTCACATTTCCACCAGTACGGTTTTCCCGAACCTGCAACGACCTTATCTGGTGTAATATCTCCATTCTTTTCCTGGTACCATTCTTTAGATAATTCTGGATAGCATGAAGCCAAAGAATTAGTTTCTGATGGCTTAAGACCTCTGCAGAAAGGACAACCTGATTTAGCATTTCCTGTTCTATGTGCTACACGTGTTTTCCACACATGGTCTGGACCCTTGTCACATTTCCACCATACACTCTTATGTGAACCAGCAACAATCATATTTAGTTTTAGCTCTTCATTCTTTATTTTGTGCCATTCTTTAGCTAGGTCGGGATGGAGTGATACTAAGGAATTAGTTACAGAAACTCTTAATCCTTTGCAAAACGGGCACCCAGTTCTCCTATAAGTTCTTGCATGTATTGTAGTCTCCCATTCATGATCTGGACCCTTATCACATTTCCACCATGTTTTTTTTCTTGACCATATAGAAGCATTTTCTGGTTTAAAATCTCCATTTTTTGTAGGATGCCATTGTTTTGTTAGTTCAGGAAAATCAACTACAAATTTGGGTTTAGTTCCATTTTTTGACATTTAACCAGACCTAGAATTTTATCTTCTTGTACATCTATTAGAAATTCATTCTTAAAGCCAATTATATTGATTATGACATTAGTTCATTTAAGATGGTTGTTTTCTATTGGATTCTATAAGTATCCTTATTGTTATATTCCCATTTAGAGATGAAATTTAAAAACATCTATACTTATTTTGTAGTAATGATAAATAAAAACAAAACAATCTTTGCTTGTGTTGCACATCCAGATGACGAAATAGGATGCATAGGAACACTTGTAAATCATGTTAATAGGGGGGATAAAGTCGTTTTATCATGGACTACAAGTGGAGAGATGGCTTCTCATTTCAATAGTATGAGCTTTTCAGAAATTAAAGAGATTAGAGAAAACCAAGGAGAAGAAGTTGGAAAAATAATAGGGTGTGATACACTTTTTCTTGGATATGATGATACATCAGTAAGAGATACAAGAGAAAATGCACTGAAAATGGCTAAAGTGATAGCTGAGGTCAAACCAGATGCGGTAGTAACATGGTCAATGAACACAAGACATCCAGATCACAGAGGAACCGCTCAAATACTCTATGATGCAATCACATATGCGCGTATTCCTAAAATAACAGAGCCGCTAGATCCTTACAGACCTCCACTTCATATTCCAATCTTCATGTATCATGAGGAAATATCACCTTTGCCAACGATCTACATAGATGTAACTCCCTCTTTTGAGAAAGTTAAGGAAGTAGCCAAACTTTATGGAGATTTCTATAATTGGCAACAAGTTGATGATTGGTTAGATGTTAATCGACGATCCAATGGAATGAAGTGTGGAGTAAAATATGCAGAAAAATTTAATGTTTTATCTAGATTCCTACCTGTTGAGAAACATTTACCTATAAACAAATCTTAGAACTGCTTTAAGTGATAAAAAAATAAGTTTAATAACTTGATTCCTTGCTTTGTGATGAAGACAGCAATGACAACTGATGATGAACTGGAGAAAATTAAGCAAAGAAAAGCAGAAGAATTAATGCAAATTGCTGAACTAAGAAAACAACGAATGGAAGAGTTGAAAGAGGCAGAAGAATCTCCAGCAAGTATAGAAGAGAAAGATAAATTGGCGTTAATGCAATATTTTTTGTCTCCAGATGCTTATGATTATTGGATTAATCTATATGAGAATCTATCTAAAAAACCAACTGCAGAAACAATCTTCAAAAACGTGTTATATATGATTAAGATTGGTTTTCTCGAAGGAAAACAGATATCGAGATTAGGTGTCAAAAAGCTAGAAAGAGAGATAGAAGGGATTCCTTCCTCTATAACAATAAAAAGAAAGGGAGAGAAGGAAAAGAAAACGACTTATTAATTTCCAAAATTTTAAGCTTTTGCAAATTCAAAAACGCAGAATGATTTGGTAAGCTTTAAGAATGAATATGTTAATAGAAATTTAGAAAGATTTAGGTGTGAACAAAAGTGAGAATAACCGTAGTAACAGCAATTGGTGGAGGAAAAATAGATTTAGATGTTGATCCACATTCAACAGTTGCTCAATTAAAGAGAGAAGTTGCTAAAAAGAAGAAAATTCCTGCTAACACCGTCATTATAGTTTTCCATGGTAAGCAACTTGATGACAGTGAAATACTGAAACAAACAGGAATGATGGATGGCGATAAATGCTATCTGATTGCTAGAACTAAAGGTGGACTTTAGTTTTATCTAAACACTTCTTTTGATTTAATTTTCTTTCATAAAAAGCTCTTTTTATAGTTTTTATCGTTGTTTTCAGTGTGATAGTAAAAAGAAACTTATATCAGTTCTTTCTATGTGAGTCATTCAAGGAGTTCATTAAATGGATGGAGATGAGCGCTACTCAAGACAACAACTTATCCCAGGATGGGACCAACTAAAACTTGACAATAGTTCTGTTGTTCTAGTGGGGGTTGGAGCAATAGGGAGCTATGTGGCAACTGTACTTGTCTCTTCAGGAATAGGGAAACTTACGATTATTGATTTTGATACAATTGAGGTTTCTAATCTAAATCGACAATTATTGTTTAAAGACGAGGATGTTGGTAAATCAAAATCAGAAACAGCTGTACAAAGATTGAAAGAAATAAATCCCAATATTGAAATTGATTTTTATCATAAAAAGATGGAGAATATTTCAGCTTCAGTTTATGAGCAAGCAAATGTTATAGTGGCTTGTTTAGATACATTTATTGGAAGAAGATGGATCAATTCGATGGCTATTCGAGTAAAAAAACCACTTGTTATGGGGGGTATGTTTGCTTTCTTAGGTAATGCACAAGTAATTATTCCATATGAAACAGCGTGTTTTGAATGCCAGCCTTTGGTACCAGACGAAGAGTTAGCTCAAGCATGCTCTCCATTTGGGGATGAAAGGAAAAAAGAGAGAAAAGAAATTGATGCAGAGCCTCCATTGCCAGCTGTTGCCACATTATCATCAATTATTGGGGGAATAATGGCTCAGGAAACACTAAAAATAATTCTGGAACTAGGTGAAAAATTGGAAAATTATCTTTTCTATGATGGTCTTCATAATGCTACTACAATTCTAGAACTAGAAAAATCCAAGGAATGTCCAGCTTGTGGCGAGATGTACAAATTAGAACAAATCGAGTTTGTGGCGCTTCCAACTGAAACTGTAAAAGAACTCAGAATGAGACTAATGTTGACTTATGGGTTAGAAAAACCAGACTTAATGGTGCAAGGAAAACTGTTAGAGGTTGAATTATTACTTGAAGATGCACTGGATTCGAAAAAGGCTATTGTATTCGTTCTAGACAAGAATTTAGCTCAACCAATCAAAATAGTTTTGCAATTATCTGAATAATCAGATCTTTTTCACTTTTCAAATGCAACATTTTTTAAACTTTGATTGGTATCAAATTATTTAGAGAGATAATTAGAAAGGTGAACAAAATTTCCACAGACGATTTCCATCTTGCAAATGAAATGCAATTAGTATTCGATAAACAAATAAATTTCGAACCAGTTAGAGGTAATTTGAAACAATGGAAGGGCTATGTTGGAACAATAGAAGGTACTGAAATACCAATTTTTGCTAACATTTACATTCAGGATGGTTTCCCTGAAATACCCCCATTTGTTGATATTACTCCTAAAGTAAATCACCCTAATGTTGATGAAGATGGCACATTAAGTATGCGTCTTCTTGCAGAATGGGAACCTAGGTATCATATTTATCAGGTTATGATTGATTTAAAACAACTTTTCATCAATGTTCCTGCTAAAACATACAAGACAAAGACTAAGAAACCAAAAGGGGAACATAGATTTTCTACATTACCTAGAGTAACAATTCCTGTAAAAACAATACCTCAAGCTTCTTTTTCAAGTATAGATCCAAGAATTGAGGAAGAAAGACGCTCCATTGATAAAACAATTGTCAATTATCAAGATAAAATAGAGCATGTTTCCAGAGATATAGAAAAAGAAAGAGAAGCTCTATTGAAAGAAGGCGGAATAGCTGTACAAAGTAGAACTAAAGAGATTTCTATATCATTAGAAGAGGATTTGAGAGCTGAATCATTAGCTGTCCAAGATACTCTAGAAATAGTACAGGAAAAATTTGATGATGGCGATATGACTAATATTGATTACCTCAAATTACATAAAAGATATACTAAAAAAGGTTTTATAGCTGAGAAACAACTCACTCAAGTTAAAAGTAGCTCAAGTGGTGACATGACAAAAGCAGAAGAAAAAATACTGAATTTGGAAGCTGATTTATTTGCTTCAATAGCAACTTTAGACAATTTAGTCAGAAGTTACGAAAAAAGTGAAATTGAGCAAATTGCTTATAGAAAACAACTTCGTGCTCTCATTAGAGGAATTTTCAAAACAAGATTAGAATTAGAAAAAATAGGCTTTGATTTAGATGATTTTGTGAAACGAGAGAATCTAAATAATAGATATCAAAAGGGAATCAAACAACTCATGGTTGTTGAAGGGGAAGAAACCGCTGATACCAGCTCAATTCCATTTGATACCCTCAAAAAAATCCCATCTAAAACAGCTGATTTCGTTTCATCTGCGATTGAACTTATTGATTTAACTAGATTAAGATCAGTAGCTAGAGCAGATCTCTTACTTGCAGACATCGAAGAAATGATTCACATTCTGACAACATTTCCTTCAATACCAAAAGACCATTGGGCTATTGGAGATATGAATAATTGGCGTGAAATTATAGGAAAATATAAGCCTCAGGAGATCATTAAAGAAGAAGATTGCGAAAAATTAGAATTTCAAGCAGCTCGTTGGTTAAATGACTTTCGAAGAGTATTGAAAGAACTTTAATGTCAATAAAAGACTTGAAAATTTCTAGTTTCCTTTCTTTCCATTCTTTAAGATAAGTTACTAGGTGAATTACTTGGAAAGAACCAGCTCTATTAACGAGATATTTGTTAACATTCGAAAAGAAATGTTTGAATTAATCAACATGATAGAGATTAAGATAGATGTGGGCTATATTCTTGAGGAATTAGAAGATATTTCATACGAAATTAAGAATTTAGGAGAAGAAGGGAAGCAAATTCATAAAGAAATGATGAATATCTATAATTCATATTTTAACAAATATAAAAACAAACTTGCAGCTTTTCTTTCACCAAGGGAGAGTAGCTCTTTAACTGAAAAGATAAAGAAATGGCTTTTAGAATTATCAAACACTATATAATAATCATTTAATCAATTAATTTGAGAAGATATAAATAAGTCCTAGACAATAACAAAGCTGGAGATAGAAGTGGGTTTAAGAGATATAGAGAAAAAGATCAAAATTAAGTCAGCTTTTAAAGTAAAAGCGGCAGAGCTAATGATTAAAGAATTAGAACAGATGGTAAATAATATTAGCGAAGTCAAAAAACAACTGAAAAAGTTTGAGAAAAAATACGGTGATAAGATCTCTGAAAATAAAGATTATTATGATAAATTAGCAAATCTGAGAGAAGAATTAGGATTACCCACCGAAATTGGACGTTTTGACTGGAAAGAAACTCCAACTCTCAAAGATAAACTTACTGGAAGGGGCTTCTTTGATGTATTAGCTAATGAAATTCTTGAAATAGGGCAACAAATGATATCAGAAAACGGTGGAATTATGGCCATCGGAGAACTATTCACTCAGCTAAATAAAACTCGTCCTGGGAGGATGGTTTCAATTGATGACATGTATCGATCCTTGGAGAAATTAATCAATACTCAATTAATCCCACCATATAGAGTGTTAGATTCAGGATTGAAGATTGTTGAATTTGTTCCTGTTGAGTTTAGTCCAGACCACGATGTTATCCTAAATTATGCATCCAGAGTTGGTTTTGTTACAAAGGAAGATTTACTCATGAGAACAAGTTGGACTGAAGAGAGAATAGATAGATGTTTAAAATTCTTTGAAGAAAATAGCATAGCTCGAGTTGACAGGAGTTATTCAGAAGGAGTGAAATTCTGGTTCCCTGGATTGATGGGTTTATAGTTCTAGAAAAAGTCAACTAAAACACTTTATCAGCTTCAAACTGAATTATTGTTTTTTCTTTATTTAACCAACGAGCAACTTTACGTTCTATTAGCATTTCACATACAATAATAAGATCATCGGCTGGTAAATCCCCCCATTTTTGGTCCATTTGAGTTAAATCGTAAAGCGAGTGTACTTCAATCACTCTTCCAGTATCTATCATGAAGTCTAATAATGAATCCGCCCATTCTTCATTTGATTTCCAATAAATACGAGCTCTTGTTTTTGTTTCTTCATCTAGCCAACGAGCAATATTCTGATGAACCAAATGATCAATGATACTTCTTACTTGTCCAAGTGTTAATCTTTTACCTAATTTTTTGTTATTGAAGGGGTGAACAATTCTCAAGTCATTAATGTTAAATACATGAATAACAAAAACACGGGAGTAATCTAATACAATAGCAGACCAACTCTGAAGCCATGATTCAATTTGATCAGATTTCTTAGGTTTGATATACATCCATGGCCTTTTTACCCATTCTGGAAGTTCTTCCTCAAATTCTAATTCAAGCATAGCCCTTTGATCTTTAGAGAGATCTTCTTTTACAAAAATGGCATCAACAGGCAGAGTAACTTTTAATTCTTCAGCTGTAACCTCCAAACCTTTAATACTAGCTTCAATTAGTTTTAATTTCTCATCTGAAATCTCTTTTTCATCTTTTAATTTTTTTAAATCTATTTCAGATGATTTCTCCTTCTTAGGCTTCTTCTTCTCAGTGGTGGACATGGATTTAACCTCTAAAATCATGCGCTGCCGAATTCTTCATTCCAGTTATCGTATTTTTCTATTTCATCATCACTTACAGAGGGACTGATTGATTCAATTGCTTCAAGAAAATCATCTTGAGTTACTGCCCGGGCAGCTACTGAAGTATCTTCTATAGCTCCTGCCATGTCAAGTTCTCTGATTGGAGTCATGATCGCTTCTCTACATACCATCGCAATATCAGAACCTGAATAACCTTCTGTGATTTCTGCTAGAACTTCGAAATCAGCATCTTCAGCTAGTTCAACACCTTTGGTATTGAAAAGAAAAATAGCTTCACGAGCTGGTAAATCTGGTAAAGGAATGTAAATTCTTCTCTCGAATCTTCTTCTGAATGCTCCGTCTATAGATTCAGGCATATTAGTAGCACCAACAGTAACTATTCTGTCAGTTTCGGAACTCGATAGTCCGTCCATTGATGTTAAGAGCTCTGTTTTAACTCTACGCATTGCATCATGTTCTCCACCTCTGGCGCCAGCTAAAGCATCAACTTCATCAATAAAAATAATACTGGGTTGTTTTTCATCTGCTAATTCGAAAAGCTGTTTAACCAATTTCTCTGATTCACCAAGCCATTTTGAAATGATTGAGGATGCACTGACATTAAAGAAAGTTGCTTCTACTTCAGCTGCTGTTGCTTTTGCTAAAAGAGTTTTACCACAACCAGGAGGACCAAAAAGCAAAATACCTTTCCATGGTTTTCTTGCTCCAGAGAATAAATCAGGTCGCATCAGAGGTAAAACAATAGCTTCTCTCAAGGTTTGCTTTGCGGTTTCTAGACCTGCTATATCAGATAAAGAAATATTTGGTTTCTCTGTAACGATTATATCAGAAATAGCATTTTCTAGTTTTTCTTCCTCGTCATCACTTCCTGCCTTAGATTTCCTTTCTTTTCTCTTCTCTAGAAGTTCCCTTAGTTCCCTTGCTCTACTAATGTACATATTGGCTTTCTTCTTAAGAGAACGAGCAACTTGAGGGTTTCTTTCAAATTTTATGGCTTTCATTAAAGCTTCAGCAGCATCTAAATAGTGTGGAATAGCTTCACTGTAGTTTTTTTCTTTATCAAAGGAATAGGCTTTGACTGCAAAATCTCTTGCATGATCTATTAATCCTTGAGCAGACACGTGATTCACAACCTCTATCTATTTATTCCATTTATCTAATATAAAATGTTTCATTTTGTTTCATACTAAATTGACAAATTTTATAGTACGGATTGTAAGAACTAACAAAGATAAAAATACAAAAAGAGGAAGAGCTAATTATCTTCACTCATTTTCTTCTTTAATCCCTCAAGCTCAGCTTCAAGCTCTGATGTATCTTCTTCTTTGTCACCTGTTCCAACAGGAGTGGAAGGAAGACCACTAACATCTGGTAAGCTTGTTGTTGTACCTAAATCCATCTCAGCTTCTAATTGAGCTAACTGCTCATCAATAGCTGCATCATCTTCAAAATCTAGAATGCCTTCAGATAAGCTTGGATCAGATAGAGCTTCAGTCATCATTTCAATTTGATCTCTCTGTTCCATTACGGAATCCATAACACGTTCTGTCCTTTCAGGAGAAACACTTTTGATTTTCTCACCAACAACTTTAGTACCAAGTTCCATAGCTTTTACAGTCTCTGCTGTTGAAGTAGCAGTTTGTATACTATCTATCTGAGCTTGTAAATTCATTCCTGTATTATGAACTGTGTTCAGCCTTTTCATGAAAACGGCTCTTCTTTTTAGAGCTTGTCTTGCCCCAGCTTTGTTACCAGCTTTGAGCATTTTTGAGGCTAAGATTTTCTGTTCATCTGATTGTCTTTCAAGATTTCTAGCTTCTGCTTGTAATCTGTTTTGTTGTCCTTTGAGTGTAGATAATGCATCAGCATCTTCTTTTCTTTTTTTTCCAAAAAGCCAATTCTTAACCATTTTTATTCACCTTTTAATCCTCTTCTTTTCTTCTTAATTTCTGGATTTCGTCCTCCAAATCATCTGTTTGCACTACTCCAACTGTTGGCAATCCAGCTTGAGTGGAAACACCTAATTCAGCAGCTGTTTGTTCAATTAATCTATCTACTTCAGCTGGATCGGTATCAGCAACCAGTAAATCGTCAATACCATCTTCAATAGTTCCGGTTGACTCTTCGATTCCATCAATGGAACTTTCCATATCTTGAATAACTCTATCTAAATCTGGGATCTGTAATTGAGCATTTGCGGTTCGTAAAGCAGAAGCAATACCATGCATTTCTTCAGCCATACTTGCTGCAGTATCGGCTCGTTCTAATTTAAAGATTAGTCCATTCATACGCGAAACTAACTTCTGATATCCAAATTCCCATCTTCTATTGCGTACAATGTCGGTAGCGAATAATCTTGCAGATTCTAAATCTCCTCGTTGGATGTTTTGTTTCATTTTCAATTGCATCTTCGATTCATCACGAGAAAGTTTCCTTTGTGCCCGTTCTAATCTTCTTACAGTTAATCGAAGATTAATTATATGATCACGAGGACTCTTCTTTGTACCCAAAAGCCAACCCATAAAGTCACGGAACATCTAAATCACTGCTTCCAATTATAGTATATTCATATTTAAGCTTTCGTGGTTATTATATGTATTGTTTCAGAATTTATTTTAACTCAAAAAATGATTTGCTGTCTTTCCGAAATTTTTAAATTAACCTACGGTAACTGGTCTTGTAAAAAAGGTGAAATTGCATGCGTTTTCAAAAGAAATCTAAAAGAAATTTTACAATATTGGCAATAATAACAAGTTTAGTGATTCTTGCTTCAGAAACAGCTTTAGCTCAAACTCCAGATTTAACACCAATCGGTGCAGCTCTAGCAGTTGGTATAGCAGGAAGCGCAGCCGCTATAGGAATGGGGATGGCAGGAAGTGCAGCTATAGGTGCCATTGTGGAAAAACCTGAAGTTTTCGGAAAAGCTTTTCTCTTCATAGTGTTGATTGAAGCTGTGGCTATTTATGGTCTACTAGTAGCTATCCTACTTGTATTCTAATTCCCTCTCTTTACTTCTCTTTTTTCAGTGATTACTATGGCAGAGAATACTAAAAATCTAAAATCACCAGCTGGAATCAAACTAGCATCTTTGAAAGATTTGGTTAGAATGGTTATATCCAGTATTGGCCCTGACCGAATAGCAGGATACATTGGTCATTTTGAGGAAGCTGATAGGACAATATACTTTGTTTTTAACACAAGCTTAGGATATTACGAACTTAAAGCACTTCCAATAATTGTGTGGACTGATGAAGAAGAAATGCCTACAAAGTCATTCTTAAGGTATAAAACAGCAACAGAAGAAACAATTGAATTTTCTAATGATGCTACAGATCCTAAATGGTTAAACATCCCTATTGTAAAATTTGAGATAATGCCTGAGTTTCTTAAAGTATGGAAAAATTAAGCGAATAAAAAACATATAAAACTCTCAAAGTTCCCACATGTCATCAAATTCTTCACTTTTTCTTTGAATGTCATCTAAATGTCGTTTGAGCCTATGATGTTCGCTGGTTAGTTTTCTTAATAATCCATCTATACCTTTGGTACCCCGAGAACCATGCCTTCTGGTTTCATTTAATCGATGTATTTTTCGTTCTACAGCTAGTAGTTGCTCAAACAGTTTCTTGAATCTTGCATCTTGTCCTTCTCTCCAGTATAATTCGCGTTTCAATTCACGTTTATTAAGCAAATAAGCACGGAGGTGACTTACATTTCTTTGTATGTTTGTTTTTAGTTCATTAATGGTTAGTGAATAGTACTTGAGATCTTCAATTATTGAGGATTTATGAATTGAATAATCGATGTAATTTTCGATGATTTCAAAATAAATCATAAATTGATCAAGACTCTCCTTTCTTCCAAGAAATGAATATGAATCTAATCTAGTTTTGAAGCAAAACATGTTGTGAGATAATAATCTGGAAATATATTGTTTGTTTATAATATACGATAAGCTGATAGTTTCTTTTGTTTTTAACCTAACATTAAACAAACCTTTTTCTCGGAGCAAGTATAAATTCTTACTAGTCAGAACAACAAGATATTTCTTTGGTAATTTACTGTTCTTCCTTAGCCAAATCCGTGGAAGAATGGAAATTAAATGTTCTTCCTTGTCTTCAGGTAGGAGATGATGAATCTTACTTAACAAACGAAATTGAAAACCAAGAAAATCTACTTTTTGATTAAGAGTTTGAAAATCTTCATTCATTTCATTAAACTTTGACTTTATTGTGGTATCAAGTAAGTCTAATCGACCTTGAAGTAAATTAAGGATTTCTTCTCCTCTTTCTATGTTATCCACATTTGTAAATCTCATATAACCGATTGCACGTAGTTTCTCATCAACCATTGCAAAAGTATCATTTTCAAATTTAACAAGTTGATCAATGAATATCGAAATTTTACTTCTAAGTAAAGTAATTTCATCTTCCACATCTCCAAAAAGCATAATTTTCGCTTTTCTAATTTCAAAGACATTCTTAACAATTTCAAGATATTTCTGAGTAAGATCCCACACTTGAGCAAGCTTCTTGTTCAACAGAGTAAATGAAGAAAATATCAAATGTGGAAGCTGTTGATGATAAAGAAGTCCGTCTTCAACATCTATTGATTTACACCATTCACAGCTATTAGTAGGCTCATTTCTGGAAAATTCTGTAGCTGAACCACACTTTTGACATTTTGAGTCAAGGCTCTCAGTTTCACAAGTTGAGCAGAAGTATACTGTATTTGATATATGAATATGTTCAGTACAAAGTTTTCTCTTGCATGATTTACAATAGTATTGTGCTGGACCACTACAAAAACTACAACTAGATATTGCCGGCAAACATAACACCCAGTAATTTAGTAGAAATTGATACTTCTGTTTTATTTATAGATGTAATATCTGGGAAATAGTGCATAACTAGATTGAATCATTTCGAATGTGTCTATTTGATAAGTTCAAACCAATAATCTTATTTTTTCAAAGATTTCTTAAAATCATAGAGGATATCAAAAATGAAAATATCAGACCGCACAGCAGGCTTTAGTTATGCAATTAGAGATGTAATTGCTGCAGCAAATGAAGTTGAAGCTAAAGGGCATAAGATTATTAAGCTTAATATTGGGGATCCGATAAAATATGGTTTTAAAACTCCTAAAATTTTGACAGAACCACTTCGTTATGTTGAAGAGGAAAATTATAACTATTATGCAGATTCTAGGGGAATTCTAGAATTTAGAGAAGCGATTGCTGACTATGAAAACAGAAAATATGACGTTGGTGTGACTGCTGATGAAGTAATAGCAACAGCTGGAGTATCTGAAGGCATTCAAATGACTCTTATGTCATTCACTAATCCTGGAGATAGAATACTAATTCCCGGAATTCACTATCCCAGTTACTCTGGTAACGGTACTATATTTGGAAATGATATGCAATATTACAAGACAGCAGTTGAAGATAATTATTATCCAGATCCCGATCACATACGATCTCTAATGAACGACAGAACAAAACTAGTATTTCTTAATACACCAAATAATCCCACAGGTTCAGTATATCCTGAAAAAGTACTGAAAGAGATAGTAGACATTGTTGGAGAATACGATGCATGTATTGTTTCAGATGAAACATATGACTTACTTGTTCTGGATGAAGGTTTGAAACATACTGCAACAGCTGAAGTAGCAAAAGACGTTCCAGTGATAGCATATAATGGTTTCAGTAAAGTTTTCCTTGCACCAGGATGGCGTTTAGCGTATGCATATATTCATGATCCCTTGGGAAAAATAGAAGAACCATGGGATGGGTTAAACAAATTAACTAGACTTAGATTATGTGCTTCAACACCTTTACAAAAAGCAGGAGCTGAAGCTCTAAGACAAGATCAGAGCTCTTATCTTCCAGAAACCATTAAAATGCTAAAAGAAAGAAGAGATTTAATTTACAATAGACTTTCAGAAATGGATGGAATTGTTGTAAACAAACCAGAAGCAGCATTTTATATCTTTTCGATGTTATCAATGGACCAGTTCAAATGGAAAAATGATAAAGAGTTTGTCTTTGACTATCTTAGAAAGAAACACATTCTAACAGTATTTGGATCGGGATTTGGTCCTTTTGGAAATGATGGTTTCAGAATGGTCTATTTACCAACTCTTGAAGAAATAGACATTGCAATGAATAGATTAGAAGAGTTACTAAGAGAGAATAGAATCTGATTCATCTTCTTCTTTATCTTTTCTTCTGAATTTTTTAATCCTTATATATTGAGAAACCGATGTTAATACGATTCCTGCAAGAATTATTATTGCAAATAGTATAGTTATTAATTCCGGTGTTTGAGTTAGGGGGAAAATTAAAACACCAAGTATAGTGGCACCAATTGGCTCTCCCAAAATTGCTACGCCTACAACAAAAGCAGGTAGTCTTTTTAAAGTATAATTGTAAGTAGCGTGACCAATTAAAGAGGGCCCCAGTGCAGACACAATAAAGAGGATATACACAATCGCAGAATATCTAAATAATTCATATCCTACAAGTAAATTATAAAATAAGAGAAAGATTGCAGATGCAAGGTTTACTAAAGCAAAATATGGCCACAAAGGTGAATCCTTGAGAATTTTCTTACCTATTAGAAAATAAAATGTTACGGTTAAAGCTCCAATAAGAGAGAACATAATTCCTAAAAGTAAATTTCTATTTTCAGCTACTGGAGAAGAAAATGCAAGGAGTGCACCACCTGTAAAAGCAATACCAATACCTACGATCCCTATCACATTTATTTTTTCCTTGAAAAATATAAAACCAAAAATGGCAAGGAAAATCGGAACTGCGTCTACTAAAGTTGTAGATATAGCAACGTTAACGTATTCTAAAGAAATAAACCAAGTAGCAAAGTGTACTGCAAGTAGTAATCCAGAAAGAACAATCCAATGATATCTTTTAATGGTAGTTTTTTTACCAATCCATTTTATTCTTTTCTTGTAAAGAGAGAGTATTAAGGCGCCAATCCCTGCAAAGAATGTTCTATACATAGCTGTAACAGCAGGAGGAACTCCTAGTTTAATTAGGTATACGACAATGATTGCAGAGAATGAAACAGAGATAATAGCAATAAATAACTGCAAATACGGTAAAGACCTTTGATAAAAAGTCGTTTGTGTTTCTGTTTCAAGCCCCAAATTTGCGCACCAATCTCATCTCATTTAATGCAATACCCATAATGTGCTTTCCTAATATATGACCTAAGCTTCCATCTACTGCATAGCTTTCGCCAAACTTCTCTACCTTATCTCTTCTGCAATCTGGTGAATAGATTAAAATTGGTACTGGATCTGCAGAATGATCTTTAAAACTACAAGGAGTACTGTGATCACCAGTAATCATTACAACAAGATCTCCTTCGTAATTCTCTGGTAAAAACCTATACAACTCCTTATCAACTCTTTCAATGAATTCAGATTTTTCTTTATACTTCCCATCATGCGAATAATTATCAGTTCCTTTAACATGAGTAAAAACAAAATCATAATCATTTAGAGCGTTTTGAGTAATCTCAAACTTTGCTGACAAATCAGTAGTTGTTCCCCCAGACAATCTAGAATCTTCAATTATATGCATACCTAACATTCTACAAACGCCTTTGTATAGCCCTCCACCGGCTATGCAAGCGGTTTCTAAGCAGTACTCCTCCTCAAAGTTGGGTAATTTTGGTACTTTACCTGCTCCTCGAATTAGTAAATAATTTGCAGGAAGTAAACTTTCTTCTACCCTCTTTTTATTGAGTTCTGCATCATTTAGAATTGTTCTTGCCTTCATAACTAAGGAAGTTAGAACCCTAGCAGTTTTTTCTGCTTCGGGTGACTCATCTAGGGGTTTGAATTCTAAAGGTTCTTTTCTTTCAACATGAGGATCATTTTCTGAGACTTTGTCGGACAATCCATCACCTCTTAAAATCAAAGCAGCCCTGTGTTCTGTTCCTGCTTCCAATAGAATTTTGATGCCATCAATTTCCAAACCTTCAAAGAGTTTAGCTAGTTGATCAGTCCCTTCTCTAATTCTTCCAGCTCGTCTATCAGTGATTATACCTTCTGAGTTTATCGTTGCAAAGTTTGTTCTGAAAGCTATATCGCCCTCCTTTACAACTAATCCAATTCCAGAAGCCTCAAACGGCCCTCGCCCTGTATAGTATTCATAAGGATCTACACCAAACAATGCCAGATGGGCCGTATCACTTCCTGGAGTAACTCCTGGGGCTATAACATGTAATAGTCCATTCATCCCAAGTGATGCCAGTTTATCCATATTTGGAGTTTTCGCATATTCAAGAGGAGTTTGTCCTCCAAACTCTGAAATAGGACGATCACCCAGACCATCCATTACAACAAACAATAACTTCATGTTAAAGTTGATTTTCTTCCATAATAAAAATGTTTATCCCAAACCAACTTTTCCCATAGGTGATTCTTTTAAATAAATCATAATGTAAGTATTATATTGTTATTCGAAATCTTCTCTCTGCGCACTTTGGATAACTTTAATAGCAATAGTAGAGTACAGAGTAAATAGAGGAAATTGGTGTCAAAAAATGTCTATTGATTTATCAGCATCACAAAAAAAACAATTAGTAAGAATATTAAAACAAATCTCGTTAGGGTGTGATTTGGAAGCATTAGCAGTTGTTAATGCAGAAGGAATAAAAGTTGCTTTCTTCTCTGAAAAGGGGACAGATCCAGATCTCTTGAGTGCGGTCTCATCTGCAATATTATCAACTGGAAAAATGGTAAGTGGAAATCTGGCACACGGAGATTTAGAGCAAGTTTTAATTCGTGGTGAAGAAGGATTTACAATACTAGCAAGTGCTGATGAATATATTTTGATTGGTGCTAGTAGAGATTTGCATAATGTTGGTTTAGCTATGCAAGTAATCAAAAGATATGTTTCAGAAGCAATAGAAGTGTTAGCAGGATCTTAACTTTTCATTTAGGGAGGAAATATCCGAAATTTCAATCTACTACTTATCAAATTTCTTCAGAAAATCTTATCTTAACAGCTTTTTCTCTTCTTTTTCAGAAGTTGGAAATTGATCAATAATTTTCCCTTGACTCCGCTTGGTACTCCTTTAGCAGCCAAATATCTACGCAAAGCTATAAGTCATGCGTGCCCACGTGAAGTCATTGTTGATCAAATTCTAGATGGACTCGGTGCTCCAGCTACAACAGCAATTCCTGATTCTGTAGTTGGTTACGATGATTCACTTGAACTATACTACTACGATTTAGATTTAGCTATTAGTTATGTCGAGGATGCAGGGTATACAGTATTAGTGACTCATTTCCCAACCGAAACAGGCATTACAGCATTAGTGTTTCTATCCTCCCTAGGGTTGGCAGCATTGGAAGCATTGCGAAGATTTAGAAAGAAATAAACCATTTCTTTTTCCTTTTTTTTATTTTACTAGGCTTTAATAAATGAAAGAAGTTTTTGCCATTTCAGGCAAGGAAAGGTAACTTGGTTTATTTGTTCTCTTGTTAGATAATAAGTTTGATTCTATTTTTTTAATAGGCCATTCTGCCAGAGAGGAAGATTTTAAAATCTTCCCAAAATCCCCTATCGTGATTAGTTAGAGTATCGGTGGCTTATGAATGGCAAAGTTTAAACTAGTAAAAGTTCAGATACCTGTCAAAAATACAAATACACTATTGACAAAGATATCTTCTCTAAATATCTTTGAACAAATAATCGTTGACCCTCAAAGTCCTAAAGAGCAAGCAAGAATACAAGCAACTAAAGACATTTTGGAGGACAGATGGGAAAGAATAGTGGGATTGAGCAAAGCTCTAAATATTCAATTGGAAGACCTTTCATCATTAAAAGAAGAGGATTTAGTTGCTATTAATAATCATAATGAAGTAGTGAAGAGTTTAGACGTTTTTCTTGAAAAATACGAAAATCAGATAATAAAAAAATCCAGTGAATTACAAAAGTTGAAAAAAGAGAACAGAATTCTTTCATCTTTGAAACAATTCCAAAACAATATGGATGACGAATTTTCAATCGACCTATTATCTTCAAGCTCAAGAACTTTCACTGTTTTAGGAGAAATTCCTAGTGGATATGAAGAAATCATACGCTTTTACTTAAATGAAGTTACAGCTGGTCAAATGTTTTTCTGGAGTTCTTCTACAGACAATAGTGAAAAAAATGTAATGCTGTGTATTTCTTTAGATGACTATAAAGAACGTATAGGAGAGATTCTCAGTAATAATTATTTCGATGAAACAGAATTTGAACTTGAACTTCTAAAATCCATAGAAAAGATAAGAGAAACAACAAGAATAGAAGAACTTTATTCTGAAGTAAATCAAGATATAGAAAAAATTGAAGATGATATTAGACAATTCTCTACTGAACTATCAGAAAAAATTAGGTACCATCTAACGCTCATAAAAGCAACTCACAAAACTCTAACACTGGAAGAAAG
Organism: Candidatus Heimdallarchaeota archaeon; assembly: GCA_021399345.1. GTDB lineage: Archaea > Asgardarchaeota > Heimdallarchaeia > Heimdallarchaeales > Heimdallarchaeaceae > UBA460. The sequence goes on along the minus strand of JAAFKI010000182.1, from coordinate 56,427 downwards.
AGGTCGTACTACATCAAAAAACTTTACTTTATGGGGTTGGGTTACATCAAAAAACTACAGCATTTTTTTTGAAAATATTAATTCTTTACAATTAGATAGTAACATAGTGATATTGGAAGATGTTCCGTTATCTCGTAAAAAAGAAAGAGATGTTGAGCAAGAATTACTAGTTAAAGAGCAATTTGATAAGGAAGAAAGCAAAATAGACAGCTATATACCTCACCTCCCACAAACTGGAGAAGGTGGAGAAGGATTTCTTTTTGCAAAAAAAGCACTATTTGTGAGATTAGAGAGTCCAGAGGAATCATCTCGTCAATTCATTTCTCATTTGTACTCTCTTAACTCAGTTCATCCAGTGAAAATTGGATCATTAGATGCAAGTACTCTAGAGAAAGTTAATAGTTTGAGACAAGAACTGAGTCAGTATCTGTCAAGAGTTAAGCGATTGTCAAATATGCTCAAATTAAAAGATACAGAAGAACAAAATACTGAGAAATATGAAATTATTGATGATTATGATCACTCAAAAGCATTCATAGAAAATTTCTTGCGCGAAAATGAGGAGAAAATCACAAAAGCTTTTGAGTCTTATAAAGAAATTCAGAAGAAACAGAGCCAAGTAAAATTATCTCTACCTTTTGAAGAAGGTCTCAAAGAAAGAGGTATTGATGCAGTTTTACTTCAAAGTGGTTTCCAAACTGTAACTTACTTGGGAGTTGTTCCTAAATCCAACCTTAAATCTGTGAGATTCTTTTTGAATGAAGTCACCGATAATAATCTTGTATTCTGGGATTCCGAGCCTACAGATTCAGGTTCTAATGAAAGGAACATCTTAATTCTATCTTTAAAGGAGTATGAAAACTCAATCTTGCGTGTTTTAAATGAATATTCTTTCCAAGCAATAGACTATGATTTATCTCTGGTTGAAAGAAAGGTTTCATTGAAAGACACTTTAAAAGAAATTGAAATAGAATTGAAGGAAAGCGAAGAAAAACTTCTAGAAATTAAGAATCAGGCTATAAATAGATTAACTGCTTGTGAAGAGCTAATTAATGTTGAAAGCAACCGCTTAAACACCATTGAACTATGTCAAATATCTGAAGGAAGAATAGTTCTATGGGGGTGGATATCTAAAACAGTTTTAAAGCAACTGAATGAAAGCAAGAAAAATTTATCTTTCAAGATGGAAATTACTGAAAATCCTGATGTTCCATTAGTTAACCCTGCCATAACAAAAAGAGGAAAAGTATTTGGGGCAGTAAGAGGGATTGTAGGTGGTATTGGACATCCAAACACTAACCAAGTTGATCCTTATTCAATCGTTAGGTTTACATTTCCATTTTTATTCGGCATCATGTTTGCAGATATTGGACACGGAATTTTATTGTCACTGATAGCTGGATTCTTGTTATATAGGAAAAAGAAGAATAAAATTGAACCAGATGAATCAATGACAGGATATCTTTATTCTGGTGCGGAACTACTTCTTTTCTGCGGTTTTTCTTCAACGATATTTGGGTTCTTCTTTGGATCATTACTAGGAGACGAACATCTCATACCAGAATTGATGCGCAAGATAGGAATTAATTGGATACCAATAATCAATCCATTACATGAGACAAAACTATTCCTAATTGTTGCTCTAATAATAGGATTTCTAATGATTCAGTTAGGAATATTATTGAAAGTATATCAAAACATGAGATATGGTCACGGATTCGCATCTTGGGGCGCTCCTCTTTCATTATCTGTAGTTTATGTAGGGGTCTTTGCTATACTTTATAATATAATTGTAGGAGTGAATGGAATATATTGGCATGCATTTCATTTTACGCTTAAACAGTTACCATCTGCATTTGTATATCTGATAGGGCTAGTCCCTGTATTGTTTGTATTAGAGTATATTCATGCCAAATCTGATGGAATTATGGATGCAATTGATCACATTATCGCACTCATATCAAACACACTTTCATTCAGCCGAATTATGGCACTCTTACTTGTTCATGCAATCTTAAGTGGATTGCCATTCACTTTAACTGGAGTGGATTTAGTTGCAAGAGTATCAACATTTTCAGGAGCATTCCTAGACGTAGCACATATTGATTTGTCACACTTTGCAGGAGGATTGATACATGGTCATTATGCTTCAGCTCTTAGCATCTCTTGGGTGTGGTGGGTAGTGGGAATTCTATTGGCAGTATTCATAATATTACCATTAGAAGGACTATTATCATTCCTTAATACTTTGAGGCTTCACTGGGTTGAATGGTTCTCTAAATTCTATACAGGAGACGGTAAAGAGTTCCTTCCCCTAAAAGAGAAACTTGTTTCAATCAATTTTATCAAGCAAAAGGGTGGTTAAATGTCACTTGGAAATATAAGTTATTTACTAGGTAGAGCCCATGGAGCTGTTAGTAACTTCTTAACAAAATCACAAATAAGTTTGCTCTTATCTTCAAAGAATCTTAAAGAATTGAGGGCGGCCTTTACTCAAACATCTTATGACAGCATTATTGGAGACCTTAATTTTGAAACACAAATTTCTGATGTAGCTAGAAATCTTAAAAATTCTTATTCTGAATTACTGACTAAATTCTACAAACAATCAGGATCCACAGTTAAGAAGAAGATCAGAAATTATAGTGAGCGATATCACGCTGAAAATCTTCGTATAATATTTCAAGGCATAAATAGAGAAATGAAGCATGAAGAGATTTTATCCCGTCTGGTTCCAGTTACTGATTATTCAGTCGATTATTATTCGAAATTACTTAATAGGTCAATTGAAGAGATAATTGTTAATCAAAATAATCAGACTTTGCGAGAAGACCTTAAATTGGCAAATGAAGAATTTAAAACAACTGGAAGTTTTACACCCCTAGAATCTGCAATAGATCAACATATCTATAGTATGCTGCCTAAAGTATCAAAACATTATGAAACATATGTTAATATGAAAAATATCTTAGCTTTATGTCGCTGTATAGCTCTAAATATACCTGCATATAGATTCATCCAACCCAATAAATTCACTGTAAAGGGATTGAAGGCAACAAGTATTCAAGAAGTTCTGGAAATATACAACTATGCTCCTTATCGAACAGTCTTTTCTAAATATATTGGGGTTAAAGAAGTGCCATTACATGATTTGGAATTTGCAGTTGAGAGATACTTATTAGATTACTGGAAAAGGACATTTCGTTTTGGAACAGTTCTGCAACTGGATGCATTAATTGGTTTCTTTGAACTGAAGCTCGCAGAGACAATGGATATAATCAGAATTATTGTCGGAATTAGTGCAGGTTTTAGCGAAAAAGAGATTAGGGAAAATCTGCTTTACTATGGTAGTTTGTAATCCAAAAACAGATATTATAAAGGTTTTCAGAAGAACAGTAATTTTTCTAGATGTAGTTAGCAGTTGTAACGACGTGGAACTTTGAATTTTGTATATAAAAGCTACTATAGTGTTCATGTCATTTAGGCTAATACTATCAAAACATTTAATATATACTTCAAGGTTATGAATCCATAAGACCAAGACGAAATTTGGATTCAATAAAAACAAGTAAAAGTGATATCTATGGAAGAGATGATTCAAAATAAACCGCTGGTTATAGATAACGGTACTGGTTTTACAAAGAACGGTTTTGCAGGCGAAGATCAACCAAGAAGTGTTTTTCCAACAATTATTGGTTATCCAAAATATCAGATCATTATGACTGATGTTGAACACTATGTCCGCGAGTATTACATAGGCGAGGAAGCAATTAACCTCCGTGGTGTTTTGAAACTTGTTTATCCTGTCGAACATGGACAAGTTCAAGACTGGGATGCAATGGAGAGAATTTGGCATTATACATTTTACAATGATTTAAGAGTCAATCCTAACGAACATCCTGTTCTATTAACTGAACCTCCATTAAACAAAAATCAAAACAAAGAAAAAATGGCAGAATTAATGTTTGATACATTCAATGTTCCTGCTATGTATATCTCAATGCAGGCTATTCTATCACTTTATGCTTCTGGTCGTACAACTGGTATAGTTGTAGATTCTGGAGATGGGGTTACTCACATTGTCCCTGTCTACGAGGGTTTCGCTATAAGCCATGCCATTCATAGATCCGATATTGGTGGTCGAGATATTACAGATTACCTCAGAAGACTTCTACGTCAAAGAGGTTATTCTCTATCCAGCAGTGCTGAAAGAGAAATTGTCCGTGATATTAAAGAGCGCCTTTGTTACGTAGCTTTAGATCCTGAAAAAGAACTAAAACTAGCAGAAAAGGTATCTGGAATGGAAAAAACTTACACATTACCCGATGGTGAAACATTAACCATTGGTGCCGAGCGTTTCATGGCTCCCGAGTTGTGCTTTAATCCAGGTGCTATAGGTTCAGAAGAAAACCCATTAGATGAATTAATCTATAGATCCATCCAGAATTGTGATGTCGATCTCCGAAGAGATCTTTATGCCAATATTGTTCTATCCGGTGGTTCAACAATGTTCCCAGGTCTTAAGGAACGTTTGCACAAGGAATTAACTGAACTTGTCCCAGAGACAATGGAAGTTAAAATCATTGCACCTCCTGAAAGAAGATATTCAGTCTGGATTGGTGGTAGTATTTTAAGTTCTCTAAAAACATTCGCTAAATTGTGGGTTACCCGCAAAGAATATAGAGAAATTGGTCCTACCTCAGTTTATCGCTGTATCTAAGATTTTTTTCTTTTTTCTTTTATTTTTTATTTTTTTTGTGATTTGTAATTTCTTGTAAACGAGAATAGAAAAATCAGATTCTCTCAATATTTGTATGTGTAACGTTTCCCTTTTATCAAAAGATTTATCTTATTTGTGTTGTTGCATAGTTTTAGAATATAAGTGAGAGTAAACAAATGGCAGCCCCACAAATTACACCAGAGCAACAGGAAGATGTTCAACGTTTTAATCAACTTGTTCAGCAATTGGAAGCTATTCGAATGAATTTACAACAACAAGAGTTGGAAAAACGTGATGTAGATATAGCATTGAAAGAAACGAAAGATATGGATCCTTCTGCAGTAATTTATCGTTCTGCAGGAAGATTGTTGTTCCAATCAAATGTTGATGATGTTAAAAATCACCTTACAGAAGAACAAGAAAAAATTGATGTTAGACTTTCCTCTTTAACAAATAGAGAAAAAAAACTAATGTCGTCTGTGAAAGAATTGCAAGAGAAGCTCATGGGAAAGAAATAATTTCCAACTTAGCTCTTCTTTAATTATCTTAAGAGTAAATAAAATGTCATCTGAAATAGAGGAAATAGGAATAGGAACCTTGTCTAATGAGGATTTGGAAGAAACAGCTTCTAATGTGGAAGAGAAAATAATCGCATATATTCAAAATCATGATTTTGGACAACTCCTTACAGATTACAGTATAATGGTAAGTCTATCTCAAAACTCAGATAGCATACTGACTCTAGCATTAGATTTCGACATTGTTGGTGGCTTAACTTCCTCACAATTGGAGAATTTGCAAAAAGAGCTTTTCGAATACGGGCAAAAAGCTCTCAAGGAGGAGCTTAAATGTCTCAAGAATTCATAAAAATTGTAGATTTACTTAATCAAGAAAAAGTTAAGAATATAGGAATTTTTACTCATCGAAATGCCGATCCTGACTCGGTTTCAAGTGCCATAGGTTTGAAATACCTTCTTGAAAAATATGTCCCTTCTTCATCAATATACTTGTTTTCACACACAATGAGTAATCTATCAAAGGGAATGTTAGATATTAAAAAAGAAAAATTCCTTGACAATCTAGATGATATCAATCTAGATGCCATTTTTCTTTGCGACACGAATAATTTAGACCAAATCGGGGAGTTCCCATTAAAAAGCATCACTGGGAGGGGAACTTTATCCTTTGTGATTGACCACCATTCACATCACGAATATACTGATAAGGTTGACTATGCAATTGTCAAAAAATTGTCATCAACAGCAGAAATTTTATCACAAATTTATATGGAATTAAAAGTTATACCTCCACCTAAAATTGCTACCTTGTTTCTAATCGGAATGATTTTTGATTCAAGAAGATTTAGATATATATCTGCGTCTATATTTTCAATAGTAGAATTTCTTATCCAGAGTGGTGGAGATTATGAAAAAGCAATTAACACATTGCAATCACCTATGAGTGTATCTGAAAAAATGGCAAGAATAAAAGGGACCAAGAGATTATTACACCATAAAGAGGGAGAGGATATTTACACAATATCGTATATTAGCAGTTATGAAGCTTCTGTAGCACGAGCGCTAATTGGGCTTGGAACTGATTTTGCAGCCGTTATGACACCACATCAAGATGATGAAATACGAATTAGTTTTAGAAGCACTGTTCAATTTGCAAAGAGAAATGATGTTAATTTGGGTGATTTAGCAAATAGTATTGCAAATCAGTTTAATGGGTCGGGTGGGGGTCATTTAACAGCTGCAGGCATGAATATTAGACCAAGTAATAAAATTCCAAAGGATAATGAAAAGTTGCTAGAATTCATACTTAAATTAGTTCTAAGCGAAATAAAGAAAAAGTAGTATTTTGGAGGAAAAACTGTGAAAGATGCTACTATTTCATTTAATAATTTCAGTTTTCGTTATTTTTCAAGAGAAAAGCCAGCTGTATCTAATCTTAACTTCTCAATCTCAAAAGGTGAATTCATAGTCATAACAGGCGTAAGTGGATCTGGTAAAAGCACAATTTGTTATTCAATTCTAGGTTTGCTAGAGAATTTTTATGAGGGGGGTAAACTGGGGGAAATGCTGTTAAAAGGTACCGAAATATCAAATGTTCAATACACTAAGCTTTCAAAAATTATAGGATATATTCCACAGCGACTCGAAAACTCTTTCACAACCCCTTACGTATTTTCAGAGATTGCATTTCCACTTGAATATAAGGATTATACTAGAGAAGAAATAGTAGAAAAGGTTCATTCAGTAGTAGGAGATTTGAATATAGGAAAAATTATAGAAAGAAAATTAAATGAATTGTCGGAAGGAGAAAAACAATTAGTAGCAATTGGAACAGCTATAGCTGATAATCCGGAAATAATTGTTGCTGATGAGCCTTTAGCAAACTTGGATCAAAATAACAAGAAACTGATACTCGACACATTTATCCAACTAAATAGAAAAGGGAAAACCATAATAATTGCAACTCACGAATATGAAGAATATTTAGAGTTCGCTTCAAAAATAATAAGAATTGAAAGGGGAAAGATTGCTGAAGAAAACTTAATCGCAAAAGTTTCAGCGATTGAAAGGAAAAAACCTAATAAAATTAGCAGAACTGAAGATGAAGAAAAAAAAACAGATAAGCAAGCTAAAGTGAGCATAGAGAATCTAAGTTTTGATTTTTCAGAAAAATTTCAGTTATCAAACATTTCATTAAAAATTAGTAAGGGAAAAATTGTGGCTCTTGTAGGAGATAATGGGTCGGGAAAAACTACTCTTCTAAAGCTTCTAATTGGACTACTTAAACCGAAACAAGGCTCAATCAAGTTAGATAATATAGATCTACAATCACTTTCTTGGACAGAAAAAACCAAAAGGATTGGGGTTGTATTTCAAGATCCAGATAAACAGTTTTTTGAGGAAACATCAATAGATGAAATCCTATTAATATCAAATAATATCCGAAAGGAAATTATTTCTGAGGACACCGATACAATGGTGAAAAACAGTGGTTTGAGAGATTTAATGCAATTTAATCCTCATTCATTATCACATGGTGAAAAAAGAAGATTATCGTTTCTTACTGCAATCCAACATCAACCAGAAGTAATAATTTTAGATGAAATTACAAATGGATTAGATGATAAAAATAAATCATGGGTAAAAAATCAAATTGTAAACATGAAAAAGAATGGAACAACTGTAATCATAATATCTCATGATTGGAGATGGATTGGAGAAATAGCAGATGAATTTATTGGATTAGAAAATGGTCAAATCAGCTTTAGAGGTCCAAAAAATCAATTTGAAACTAAATTAAGCAAGAAGAATTTTACAAAATCCATAAAGGGGTGAAAATCGTGGGAATAACTGTTAAAAATGAAATTGAAGTACATCTTTCGAAGAAACGGTTTCGTTTTGACCCAAGAACCAAATCAGTAATCGTTCTTATCTTCTTAACAAGTGTTCTCTATTCTAGTAACATATATTTACTAGGAAGCTTGGCAGTATTCTCTCTTTTCTTAGCAATAATTGTTAGAGCCAGAGTTAAATTTATCATTATTTCTTTATTCTTCCTATCATTGTTTTCTCTTATAGCTACTCTTCTGGCAAATATTACTCTTACAGTTGAAAATGTATACTTTCTTTATGCAATTATTGTATGCCGATTTACAACATCTTTTTTGATAATTTCTTGGTTCTTCTACTCAGTTGAACCTTATGAACTAGCGATTTCATTAGAAAAAATGTATATTCCTGCAATGTTAGTCTGGTTTATCATTACAATCTACCAGTTCGTTCCAATTACTGCTAGGGAAGCTCAAGAAATAAACGATATTAGAAAAATTAAAGGTTTAACTGCTAAAAAATGGGAAATTCGGAAACAAATCTATATTTTTAGAAAAACTCTGAAACCATTAATAACAGATTCAATAAATAGAGGTATTGATCTTGCTGAATCTATGACAATTAAGGGTTTTGTTCCTAAAAGAAGAAGGAATCTTTATCTTGATGTAAGAATCAGATTATTGGACGTTATCGCAATACTTTTGTCAATTGCAGCATTAGTTTTAGTTATTTTATATCTGAAATAAATAATCATCTTATCTCTAAGAAATTACTAATGAAAGTTTGAAGTTCTTCTTGAACAGCTTGTATTGAGTCATGTACATCAATAATATGAATAAGTTCAGGAAATTTATCAGCTAGTTTCAAGTATATTTCGCTGACTTTTTGAAGGTTTTCTTTTTTCTCAAAAGTATTTACTCCTTCTTCTCTATCAGCAGAGATTCTAGCCAATGCTTCGTCAACAGATAAATCTAGAAGCAAAACAAGTGTTGGAATAATTGATACTTTTTGATTTTCTTCCAAGATATAATTCCAATCCAATCCTCTTGACCCTTGATATGCTACCGATGAAAAGTAGTATCTATCCGTGATAACTATCTTACCATCTTTTAATAGAGGAATCACTTCATCCCTAAGATGAATAATTCTGTCTTCTAAAAATAGTTTAAATTCTTCTTCAACAGGTAATCGTTCAGGTGCAAAGAAACTTTCTCTTAGCCTTCGACCAGGTAATGAATATCTTGTAGGTTCGGTAGTATAAACTGCATCAAAACCAAGAGAGCAAAGATATCCAACCAATAATCGAGAATGTGTGGTCTTTCCTGAACCATCTATTCCTTCCACACAAATGAACACACCAGAAGAAGGAGATTCTAACATAACATCCATTGTGAAGAATTAGAATAAAACAATTTTGGTGACATACAGAAAGAATGGGATATCAAAAACGAACAAAGTGTGAAAATAAAAACTCTTAGCGAGATTCAGAGAAATGTTTTTATTAATACTATTGCCGTTTAAAATACCACAGAACGAAATCTTACTTCAAAAATATGAGTGATATCATGTTCTCAGAAAAATTCATTTCCTTAACTGATTATGCTGTAAAAGTCTTTGAATCGAGTTCATTTGATTCATATGAAATAAGTTGTGTTGATAGATTACATGCACTTACTAGGTTTGCAAATTCTACAATTCATCAAAATGTATCTGATCATACATGCCGTTTTCTCTTCAAGGCATCAAAAGGAAAGAAGATATGTACATTATCTTTAACATCTCTAACTAAAACAGCTATAGATTCAGCTGTTTCTCAGCTAGAAACGATGCTCTCTTTTATTCCTGAAATTCCCTTTTTTCAAGGTTTTTCTGAAGATACTGAAGAAGTGATTCCTTCTATAAATGCTACTGGAAGTTTACTAGATGAATATCAACGTGCTGATATCGTCGAAACAGCGATTGGTGAGGCTGAAACTGTAGATAAAAGTGCTAAATTGGCAGGGGCCATTTCAATTACTGATCTTCGATATAGGATTTTAAATTCTAATGGTATAGATATCTCCCACCAGATCACATATAATGGTTTAATCATTAATTCATTAACTGAAAAGGAAAGCAAGGGATATGCAAAAGAAGAACAATTTGAAAGAGATCCGTCTTTACTAAAACCTGCAGAACTATCCCGAAAAGCAACAGAATTATCTGTAAGTACATGCTCTGCGAAAGATTACTCACTTGGAGAATATGAGGTCATTCTTTCACCAGCTGCAACAAGTACTTTAATGAGATTCTTGTCCTTTGGCTTTAATGGTCTGGGATATCATGAATCCCAAAGTTTTGTAACTGATCAAATAGGTTCTCAAATGTTTGATACAAAATTAACACTTCATGATGATCCCTTAAATTCTGAAACTCTTCTAGCCTCACCAACAGATGGAGAAGGTGTAAGAAAAAAGCCACTCTTTCTGGTTGAAGAAGGTATTCCTAAATCAATAATATATAATAATTTTATTGCATCAAGATACTTAAACGATAAGAGGCTTAGTACAGGTCATCAAGTAATTCCTTTCAGTGATTATATATTTGGTATGGTGATGCCAATCAACTTAACACTTTATCCAGGAGATTCAGCAATTCCTGAGATGATTGAGGAAACCAAACAAGGTTTCTTTATCAATAGGTTACATTATACAAATTTTGTTAATCGGAAATTAGGTGCAATTACAGGCCTAACAAGAGATGGTATTATGTATATTGAAAATGGAGAGATTGTTTCAGCAGCCAAGAACTTCAGGTTTACAGATAAGCTCACATCTTGTCTAAAAAATATTCCACTAATTGGTAGCAAAGTGGAAACAGGAGTTACCATGAATTGTCCTGCGATTAAACTGAAGTCTTTCAACTTCACAGGAAAAAGTAAGCATTAGAGTGAAACAAATCCTAGAAGATCTCAGGATATGCAAGTGATATAAATGTTAGAAAAGATTGAGGAAGCTTATAGTCGAATCGAGAACACAATTAACAAAACCCCAATTATGACATCTTCTAAGTTGGATAAACTAGTGAAGGCTAACTGTTTCTTGAAAATGGAAAGTTTTCAAAGAACAGGCTCATTTAAGTTTAGAGGAGCATTCAATGCCATTTCTAGCTTATCCCCAAAATTAAAAACTAAAGGAGTTATAACTCATTCTTCTGGGAATCATGCTCAAGCCTTATCTTTGGCTGCTAAAATGGCGGGGGTAAATGCAATTATTGTTATGCCAGAGAATGCCCCAAAAATTAAAATTGCAGCAACAAAAGGTTATGGTGCCAAAGTGGTTTTTTGTGGAACCAAGCCAGAGGATAGAGAGGAAACAGCTCAAGCATTAATTAACAAACACGGATATACCTTGATTCATTCTAGTAATAACCTAGATGTTATTCATGGACAAGGAACAGCTTCATATGAATTAATCAAAGAAACGGGTGAATTAGACTTCATTTTTACTCCATGTGGAGGAGGAGGTTTATTATCAGGAACCGCCATAACTACAAAGGGTTTATGTGCAAATACAAAAGTAATTGGGGTTGAACCAAAGAACGCAGATGATGCATATAAATCATTTAAAGATAAAAAATTTTACCCAGTGGTAAACCCCAATACGATTGCTGATGGTTTACGAGTTTCACTTGGAACAAATACATTCAAAATTATTCTTGAACATGTTAATGACATTATTACAGTTACCGAGGAAGAGATTGTTAATGCGATGGAGTTTCTCTGGTCAAGAATGAAACTTGTTGTAGAACCATCTGGTGCAGTTTCTTTAGCTGGAGTTTTATCAGGAAAAGTCAATCTTGAAAACCAAAAGGTGGGAATAATTATATCTGGAGGAAATGTTGATTTAACGGATTTCTTTTGCCTTATTAGAAAAAAAATCATCTGAAGATTATACAGTTTTAAAAAAAGGAAAAAAAGAAAAAAGATTAGTATTGACTTGGTGGACTTGCAGGAGTTTTAGACTTTATTTTGGGTATAACTACTCTAAATACAACAAAAACGAGTATACCAAAACCAGCAACCCCTCCAATTGCTGCGAGAGCAATTATTCCGCCTAATCCTAATCCTTTCACAATTACTGATGCAATTGAAGAGATAGGTGTACAGTCGATTGGGATGAATTTGAATTCAATTGAACCATTCAGTGCAGTGTGGTCAACACCAAACATGAAAATTAGATTAGGATCAAATACACCAAATTCAATGTCAAAAGTTACGTATGAAACGTTTGAACCATCATAATTAATGAAGTGAGTCGGAGTGAAAGTATCTAAGTTGTAATATTTGTTCCAAACAGCATCCCTATATAAGTAACCTGGGAAGTAACCATCAGGATTCTGCAAATTGTAGATGGTATTATCTCTGAGTCCATCAATAATTACAATTTCAACCTTGTACCAAGTATGTTCAGGAACTGTTGCACGAATCATATATATGTCGAAGTCACTATAAGTTGTATCGAAATCATAATTTACCAAATAACTACCATTATCAATGAAATCTAGTTCTTCAAAATTAAGATTCACATTAGCAAAAACATCTGGATTATCGGTATCTGTACTAAATCTAAGAGTTACAGTTTCTGGTTCGCTAAAAGCACTTCCATAACTTGGCCAAGAGTATCCTGTATTATTGAAAATGTCATGTATTTCAAAGAGGACATAACGAATGGTGGGTTCTCCTGTTGAAAGGAAATTCAGCATTTGCGTATTGTTAACTGGATATCCTTGGTTTATTCCAGCCACTTGTTGATAACCAATTAAGTCAGATGTGCCCCAGAAAACCATTGGGTTGTTTTCTAAATAAGTGTAGCAACCAAATTCTACTGTACGGTTTAACGCAGGAAGTAAGCTGATGTTGTAGTTATGAAAATCAAAATCTTCATTTTCAATTTTGAAAAGCATATAATTTGATGGACCACCATCTCGCTGACTGAGTTCAAAATCAAATGAATCTGTGAATTCTTCGGCTAATACTGCATTATACTCAATATCAAAATCATATAAGCCTTCAATTGGATTAAAGAAGTAATAATAACCAGGTTGAAGCAGAAGCTTTGCAACCGTAAGTGTATTGTCATCGAGCAAGTAATAACTTCCATATCCTAGATTCTTATTTTCATAATCTACAAACCATACCATTACAGAACCAACTGTTGAAATATTGAAATAGGCAAGTTGAGTTTCTTTAACATCGATTCCAAAACATAAGAAATTATCTTCATATTCAAGAATTTCTCCCGCTTTCAAAGTTGGACAGTCCAGTTTATCAACTGAGAATATGTAATCAAATTCAATATAATCAGTACCGTCTCTTTCTGCAGTGATATAAACAAGAACTTTTGTATCATATTCGAAGCTGAACACGAATTTATCGTCAAATGATGATCCTATCTCGATATTGAAATAAGTATTCTGAAGTCCTGCTTCATAATATAAGCTAGGAATCATTCCATATGCATTAGTATTGATACCACCATCAAATCGAATGTATTTGAATTCATAGACACCTTTTGGAATTGTTACAAAATAAGCATCAACGTGCTCAGAATTGTCATTATCTACAAAAACTTGTCTTTCTTCATCCCAGATGTTATTGGGTTCATTAACAAAGTCCCCTGCTACGAAGACCCCAGCAGATATTGATGATACATCTATTTTCACTGGATCGAAAACGACATAGTTATCATTGCCAGAAAACAGATATATGTAGTAATCTCCAGAACCTCTAGCTGCTAGTGGTTGTATGTTCCTAGTTTCTCCATTTACACTACCAGATCTAGATAAATAATCATTGAAGTAAATATAATATGAAACACTACTAATTGATTTCATATTCAAATCATACATCTCTCCAGCTTGTAAACGAACTTTGAAGACATAATAGGTATCTGCTTCCATTTCAATGGCAGTTTGTGAACTTAATGTGAGAATTCCTTGGTTGTTTACACCTGTTGTAAAACTCAAATTAGGATCTGTGCCAGTAAGATTGAAAGCTTGGATATAAATTGGATTATATCTCCAGGTTGATTGTTCTATGTCATATCGAAAATTATCATCATAGTATGTAGAATCTAAATTTGTTCTAAATACAGATGAATCATTAGCCATAGAATGTGTTGTTGAGCCTATAGTTTCTTTTACATATCTCACATCTGTAGCATATTGGGTTTCTAATAGTTGATTTTCTCTTATACGATTACCATCAAGAACTCCATATCCTACATTGTCATATTCATTTAATGTAATTGTTTCAGTTTCATTCAAATCATAAGCTAGTGAATTTATGGAAATGAATGCTAATGAAAGAATAAGTGAAGAGATAATATAAAATAGAACTATTCTTTTCTTTTTATGATTAATCATGTTAATCAAAAGAAAATATCCACTTTTGAGTAAAAAAACATTGCGAAAGTTTTTTGTCAAAAAGAATTGGATATAACACTATAGTCCTTATTAGAAATTACTCCTTACCAAGTTTAGAAAGTATTTTTTCAACAACCTTAGAAAAGACATCTTTTGCTTTATCATTCACTCTAACTGCGGCTCTTCCTGAATCTCCAGCCTCACAAATTTGAGATATTAGAGGAATAGTTCCGAGAAAATCCAAATCAAGTTGTTCAGCTTTGTTTTTTCCACCATCTTTTTTGAAAATGTAAGTAATCTCATCACAATGAGGACACACAAAACCAGACATATTTTCGATAATTCCTAATATTGGTACTTTTGTTTCTTGTGCAAAATTTATCGATTTGGTTACATCAAGAAGTGAAACAGCTTGAGGAGTAGTAACAATGACCATACCATCTAAATCTTTGATTGTTTGAACTATGCTCAAGGGCTCATCACTACTACCAGGAGGTAAATCCACAATAAGAAAATCTAATTCACCCCAGTTTACATCTGCAAGGAGCTGTTTAAGGGCCTTAATTTTCATTGGTCCCCTCCAGATAACAGCTTTTGTTTTATCTTGAAGTAAAAACTCAATTGATACAATTTTTATCTTTCCTGCTTCTACTGGGACAATCTTATTGTCCTCTGTAGTCATTTGTAGATCCTCTACTCCAAGCATCAGAGGAACATTTGGACCCGTAATATCAGCATCAAGTATACCTACTTTATAGCCCATATCAGAAAGAGTTTGAGCCAAGTTTACAGTAACTGTTGTTTTACCAGTTCCACCTTTCCCACTTAAAACAGCAATTTTGTGTTTGATCTTCAATAGTGTTTCTTCGATTTTTTTATCTTCTTCTGTTTTCGCATTCAAATGCATATCATCACAATCTTCATGTGTATAACTATTGTTGAACTTAAAAATTCGTTGTTTTGACTATAGATTTCTATATTGTTGGTATAAAATTTTTAAAGAGTACTTGTTCAATATATCTGAATTAATGTAAATTTTTTCTCAAGAGGTAAGATAATGAGTGAAAAACACTATGATGTAGTAGTAATTGGAGCTGGATTATTTGGTATGGCAACAGCTTACTATATAAAAAAAGAAAATAAAAATCTAGAAATATTGGTTGTTGACAAACTAGCTCAAGCAGGAGCAGGAAATACAGCACAATCAGCTGCAATGTATCGAGATACCTTCTCCTCCGAAGTGAATTTACATCTAAGCAGTTCTACTAGAGACTTTTATAAGCATGTTCAACACGAGCTGGGTATAGATTTATCTCTAAGAGATGTTACTTATCTATGGTTAATGGATAAAGAGCAATTTGAAGGAAACAAAATAGCAATTGAGACTATGCTAGACAACAAGGTTCGCGTAGAGATACTTGAAAAAGAAGATATTAAACAAAAAATACCTGAACTTGTAACTGATTTTGATGGAAATGAGGATGCTCAAATGCTCAATTTGAGAAATATTGACTTTGGTCTTCTTGGCTATGACTGTGGAGAACTAGATGCAGACAAGATTACAAGAGATTTCTATGAAAATGAATTTAAAAAGCTGGGTGGAGAAACTCTTTACAATACCACAGTTACAAAACTTATTTTGGAGCCAATTGGCGGGAAACTTGGTATTCCAGGAGAACCGGTTGGATGGCAGAAAAAAAGAATTGGTGGAGCTTTAACAAATGTCGGAATTACAATTAAATCAGAAAAATTCATTATTGCAACTGGTGCTTGGGCTAATGAACTTCTATTACCGTTAGGAGTAAATAGTCATACAATGCCTGTCAAGAAGTATATATTCAGAGTACAACATCCTCAACTAGCAAATTTTCTTGACAATGAGCATTTTAATGGCGAAAAAACAACACCATTTCTCATTTTCCCAATGCATGGAATTCATTTGAAACCAGTAAAATATAATCATAGTATATGGATCGGGGGAGGATCATTGATTGGGAAACCATATATCATTACTAATCCTGAAGAGATCACAACAGGAGATAATCCTTTGAATGATACCCAAGCGAACGATAGAGATTATGAATTTGATAGATACTTAATCTTAGCTGAATATCTTCCTATTTTAAAAGATCTTCAGTTAACAAATTCATGGGCAGGATTCTATGCAATAAATACAATTGACAAGAATCCAGTTGTTTTCAAAGCTAAGGAAATCAAGGGGTTACAAGTCGTATCTTCAGGTTCTGGAAGTGGAATCATGAAGGCAGATGCAATAGGAAGAATTGCTGCAGCTTTGTATAACGACCAGGAACATGCCGAACTATACGGGGGGATTAAATTTAAAGTATCTAGATTAGGATTAGAGAACAGAAATGTTGACAAAGAGGACTTTGTAATTTAGTAATAGAGTTTAGAGCAAAATAAAGCCAAAACTATATAAAACTCTAAAATCCTTACTGCTCATGGTCTGGATCTCTTATGGGATAGGAATTGTATCTATTTTCTTTCTACTCCTTGGAGCAATTCTTGTGATAGGAAAACAAATACGAACATCATCTTTCTCAGTGTATTATTTTCTGTCAATGATTTTTTGCATTATGGGATGGATAATTAGCGGTATTTTTGTTGTTTATCTTAGTCAGATAACCAAAGAAACCGATGCTCTATTTGTATCTCAGTTTTCAACAATAATTAGTATGGTTGGAATGGTAGCAACTATCTTCTTCGTTGTATCATTAAGCCCCAGACAAATCTATAATCCCATAGTTCTAGCGTTTGCTCTTTTCCTTTTTGGAGGTGTAGTAGGTTTAACAGTTTCTGGAGACTATACTTTAGCTCTCTTGCCTGTTAAAGGAAGCAATTACGATTTTTATATTGCACAAACTAGTATAATTTGGGTAATATTTGATGCAGGCCTGGCTATTTTTGCAGGAATAGTTTTTCTCACACACTTGATTAAACAAAGAGGTTTCGTAGAGAAGAAATATCAAAGAGTTGTAGAAATTATGATGGTTGGAGTTGTAATAGCTTACTTCATAAGTGCTCTTCTATTTGCGGCTAGAAAATTCATCTATGCTGTGACAGGTGAAATAATGATGCTCCATATGGAATGGGTTTCTGTTGCGGTGGGAGCCTTGATCATAGGCATTTCAATTTATATGGGCGGAATTGAAGCATTTTATTATTCTACAGAAATTCATTCAATATACATCTTTGATAAAGCTGGTTCTTCAATCTATTCAGCTTCAGCAAAGAAAAAACTGAATGTTAGAGGTCATATTATTCTTAGTGTAACTACAGCTTTTTCTGAATTTGCAGGAGAACTAATAGGAAAAGAAGTTTATCCAAAAGAAATTGATTTAGGTGATTCTTCATTAATGATCGAAACTGAAGGAACGTTTGTTTGCTTCTTGTGTAGTAGAGTTCCTACAAGTTATTTACGACAAGCAATAAAAAATCTTCTTACAGATTTATCACAGAATATGTCGGAAAATGAAATATCTACTTTGGTGGAGAAATATTTAGCATTCAAACCAATAATCTCAAAACAAATTGAATGATATCCGTTTCTTCTTATTCAAAAGTTTAATGAGTAAAATATATTTTGTTATAGTGAGGAAACCAAAATGGGGTATCGTGTTCTTCTCAACAAATAGGAAAGATATCTGTTTTAATGGTTTCCAGGTTATTCGTTTCTTTAACAGTTTTATTATGCCTAAAGATAACGCTTTTAATTATCAAATTCCGATTTTGGAAGAAGAAGGATATTCTAGCTGTTCAAGTAAGATTCGAATAAACATAGCAAATAATGGTGAAATTATTGAAAACATTTCTAGAAGAGATACGTAATATTGAAAAAAAATGGCAAAAAAAATGGGAAGAAGACCAGATATTTATTGGAAATGTAGATAGCTCAAAACCAAAATGGTTCTTGACAGTGTCTTATCCTTATGCAACTGCTCCTCTTCATATAGGCCATGCTCGTACTTATGGATTAGGTGATATTTTTGCTAGGTTCAAGAGACAACAAGGATTCAATGTATTATGGCCCATGGGCTTTCATATAACTGGAACTCCTGTTCTTGCAGTATCTTGGAAACTAAAGAATAATGATAAAGTCGAATGGGACAGATACCGAAAGTATATCTCAATATATGAGGACAGCAAGGAAAGAGTTGAGGAATTAATAGCTTCGTTTGTAGAGCCAGAAAATGTAGCAAACTATTTTTCAGAAAAAATAATCCAAGATTTCCTTGGAATGGGATACTCGCTTGATACTACAAGGCAGTTCTCAACTGGAGATCCCGACTATAATAAATTCATAGAATGGCAATATATTAAATTGGACAAAAAGAACTTAATTACACAAGGAAATCATCCCATCCTATGGTGTGTCAACGATAAAAATGCTGTTGGTGAGGATGACATTCAAGCTGGAGATGAGTTAAAGGTTGAAGTAACTGAATTTGTTGGTATTAAATTCATGCTTGATTCAAATATCTTTCTAGTTGCTGCCACCTTAAGACCTGAAACGATTTTCGGTGCAACCAATGTATGGATCCATCCTGACGCAATTTACGAAGAAATCTCAATAGATGGAGAGAAATGGATTGTCTCCAAAGAAGCAACAAAGAAGTTAATTGAGCAAAATCATGAAATCGAGATTATTAGAGAATTAAAAGGAAAAGAGCTAACAAACAATAGCGTTGAAGTTCCTATTACTGAGAAAAAAATACCAATCTATCCAGCATCTTTCGTGGATACTGATCATGCAACAGGTGTAGTATACAGTGTTCCTGGACATGCTCCCTATGACTATGCAGCGTTAGCTGATTTGCAAAAAGATGAGAAAACCATTGAAAAATATGGATTAAATTCTGAATTTTTGAAGCAAATTGAGCCAATTTCTTTAATTGAGGTAAAGGGTTATGGTGAATTCCCTGCAGTTGAAATTTGCAAAAAATTGGATATTAAATCACAAAATGACATTGCTGAATTAGAAGAAGCTACTCAAACAATTTACAGAGACGAATTTTACTCTGGAATTATGAAAGAAAACACAGGTGACTATAAAGGACTGAAAGTCGAAGTTGCTAAAGATAGAGTTGCAGATACTTTATTTGATATTAATCTAGCGTCTCCGATTTATGAAACATCAACTAAGGCTGTTTGTAGATGTGGAGGACAGATAATTGCAGCTATTATACAAGATCAATATTTCTTGCATTATGGAAATGAAGATTGGAAAAGAGATGCATTCAAAGCATTAAACAAAATGCTCATAACTCCAGAAAAATATCGACAAAGCTTTGAAAACACCTTCCACTGGTTAGACAAAAGACCTTGTGTTCGAAGAAGAGGATTAGGAACAGAATTTCCATTTACCAAAGGAGAAGGGTGGATTATTGAATCATTGAGTGATTCAGTTATTTACATGTCCTTCTATACAATTGTTAGACAAATGCGTCAAAACAACATTGAACCTAGTCAACTGAAACCGGAGTTCTTTGATTATGTATTTCTAAATGAAGGAGATATAAAAGAAGTAAGCAAGATCACTTCCATATCAGAAGACATAATTGAAAAAATAAAAGCGGAATTTGAATATTGGTATCCAAATGACTTACGACACACAGCAATTCAGCATATTTCAAACCATCTATCATTTGCAATCTTTCACCATGCTGCTATATTTCCTGAAAAGTATTGGCTACCTGCCTTCTCTTTGAATGATACATTAAATCGCTTTGGTGAAGCAATGAGTAAAAGCAAGCCTAACGTGATTCAAATAGCAGAAGTATCAGGTAAATTCAGTGTTGACTTGACAAGATTACATTTAGCATCAAATGCTACACCAGAAACAGTTTTGGAATGGAAAGACACTGAAGTGAAATTTGCCCAACAAAGATTGAAAAAATTCTGGGAATATGCATTAAGTGTTGTAGATGTAGCTAGAGATGTAAACATAGAATACTCGTTTCCATCAAAGGTTTTGCTTTCATCAGTAAAAACCAATCTAAAAAAAGCATTGGAAGAAATTGAGAAATTTAATGCTAGAGATTACATCTTGGATGGATATTATTCAAACATAAGAATTCTAGATGAATACCAGAAATTAGCTGTAAATCTACCTGAAGAAGAAAAGATGGCAGTTCTTAGGGAAGTAATTGAAATGATAGTTGTTTTAATAGCACCGGTTATTCCACACATTTGTGAAGAATTAAACGAGAGAATGGGCAACAAAGATTACATCTCATTGAAAAGAATGCCTAAAATCATAATAGATAAAGAAGATACCCTTTACGCCTTACAAGCAAAGTTCATGACCAATCTGCTAGAAGATATAAATCAAATAGTGAAACTAGTAAAGACAAAACCAAATAAAATTTATATCTATATTAATGCAGAATGGAAGAATGACTTATATGACTTAGCAACCGATTTGTTCAAAGATGAAGCTGTTCAAATTGGAAGAATTATGTCATCAGCAGAAGAGAATAGTAAGCTTAACAAATACATGAAAGAAATAGCAAACGATGCAAAGCAAATGTTAAAAGATCCTACTATATTCAGAATAAAAATGCTAGCTCCTGAAGATCAGAAAAAAGCAATTCAAGGATATGAAGAATATATTAGTAAAAGATTCAACAATGCCGAAATTATAATTCAAATTGCTGATGATGAAGAGATTCATGACCCTCAAAATAAAGCTAACAAAGCAAGACCAATGAAGCCAGCGTTATTGTTAGATTAAGCACTTTTTTTTCCTTTTTTTCATTATCTCCATTTTTTCTAATTTCGTCTATTTCTCCAGAATTCTAATGTTCTATGGCCATATAATATCGCTTAATGCATAGGTTTTTAAAAGAATTAATAGCATTTACAAACGAGCGTAAATACAATTACATAATCGCAATATTTTATGCTCATAAAAGCAAGGAAGTATTAAATACTCTTTCAAACACATAGAACTGCGGTAGGTAAAAAACTTAGCTAAGTGGGGCTAAAAAATGATGATACCAAATACTAAAATCGATGGCATAACCCTCAAAAAAATGATGATTACTGCCGCTCATAATCTTGAGCAAACAAAAGAAGAAATAAACGCTATTAATGTTTTTCCAATTCCTGATGGAGATACAGGAGTAAATTTGTTTTTAACAATAAGGACTGTTGTTGAGCAATTTGATGAAGTTGAACCAACATCTATCCAAGAAGCTGCACAACTCATTACAAAAGGTAGTTTCTTAGGAGCCAAAGGTAATTCTGGCGTAATTATTTCTCAATTCTTCCAAGGTTTCAGTTCTGAAATTGAAGAACATGATTCAGTAGATTTACAAGTATTTGCAAAAGCTCTAGAAGAAGGGAGTGAATGGGCTTATGAAGCTGTTCTTCACCCTACTGAAGGAACTATTCTTACTGTTATAAAGGATACTGCAATCATTGCAAAATCCATTGCAGAAAAAGGTGGAGATTGGACTGAGATGATTACTGAAACCTATTTAACTGCAGTTAAATCTTTAGAAAACACTCCAAACCTATTACCCGTCCTAAAAGAAGCAGGCGTAGTAGATGCAGGTGCAAAGGGTTTTGTTAATGTCTGGCTTGGTTGGTGCTTCCAACTCATGGACAGTCTTGGTATAAAGATCACACACATTGAAGAAGAATCTGAAAAACTTCAAAACGGGAATTAGTTCCCAATTTTGTCTTATTTTTGTAAGTATATAAAATAAGAAGAATGATTTGTCTTAAAATCATTCATAAGCTTCAATTAACTTCCGTACCTTTTTTATGAACTCTGAAATTTTCACTCCAAATTCCACTTTGTTTCCACGAGATCTAACTGCAATAGTCTTATCTTCAATCTCTTTGTCACCCACATTCAATATAAATGGAATTTTGTGCAAAGTTGCTTGTCGAATTTTATATTCCATTCTTTCTCCAGAAAGGTCTGCTTCAGCTCTGATATCAGCCTTGAGTAAATCTTCAACAACTTGTTTTGCATAATCAATATGCTGGTCAGTAATAGGTATAACTATTACTTGAACTGGACTTAACCATATAGGCATTTTTCCTGCGTAATTTTCTACTAAAATTGCGAAGAATCTTTCTATTGCTCCATAGATAACACGATGAATTACATACGGTTTATGTTTCTGACTATCTTCGCCAAGATAATTGATATTGAACCTATCAGGAAGGTTGAAATCAACTTGAATAGTTGCAAGTTGCCATCTACGACCTATTGCATCTTTTACGTCAACATCAATCTTGGGTCCATAGAAGACACCTTCTCCTTCTTTTATTTTGTAAGTTAGATTTGCTCTTTCCAACGCTTTCATTAGAGCTTTTGTAGCATGTTCCCATCCTTCATCAGTTCCAATTGCTTTATCTGGTTTAGTGCTAATAAAATACTCCCATTCTTGAAAACCAAAGGTTTTGTAGAAATGTTCAACAATCTCAATAACTTTGACAATTTCATCCTCTAGTTGATCAGGAAGCATGAAGATGTGAGCATCATCCTGAGTAAAACCTCTAATTCGGAAAAGACCATGTAATGTTCCAGAAAGCTCATATCTGTATACAGTGCCCATCTCGCCAATTCTTACAGGTAGTTCTCGATACGAATAAGCTTTTCGATTGTAAATCATCATATGTCCAGGACAGTTCATAGGTTTAATGTACCATTGCTCTCCTTTCAAATCTACAGGAAACATATTTTCCATAAAGTACTCAATATGCCCACTGGTTTGCCATACATTTTCTTTGAAAACATGAGGAGTTTGTACTATTTCATAACCTGCTTTTCGATGTTCTTTCTTCCAGAAATCTTTCATAACATCTAAAATAATGGCACCCTTGGGATAGATTAATGGCATACCTGGTCCCCATTCATCAGCAGTATCAAATAAGTCTAATTGCGGTCCAATTATCCTATGATCTCTCTTCTTCGCCTCTTCCAACATGGTCAGATGCTTTTTTAGTTTTTTTTCAGTACTAAAAGCTACACCATAAACTCTTTGGAGTGATTCTTTGTTAGCATCAGCTCTCCAAAAAGCTGAAGAAGCGCTAAGAATCTTTATCGCTTTTATTTTTCCAGTATATGGAACATGTGGTCCTCGACATAAATCTTTGAAGTTACCTTCTCCATGAGAATAGAATGACACATTATCAGCTTCTGTTTCTTTCAAAATTTCTACTTTGAATTTGTTTTTGTCAACTTTCTCATAGTAGTTTATTGCATCCGCAAGAGACATTTCTTCTCTATCAAATTCAGAGTTTTCCTGGATAACTTCTTCGACTCTCTTCTGGATTTTATCTATATCCTCCTGAGTAAATGGATTTTCCACAAAAAAATCATAGTAAAATCCTACAGGATCGATACTAGGTCCAATAGTGGGTTTAGCGTTTGGAAATAGGTCCACAACTGCTCCTGCCATAACATGAGCTGCACTGTGATTAAGAACATGTAGTGATTCTTCTGATTTTTCTGTTAGTATCTCAAGTTTGACATCCGAGTATATTGCATACTGTAAATCAACCAAATTTCCGTCAACTTTTCCAGCTAAAGCAGCTTCAGCTAATCGTGGTCCAATTTGCTTTGCAACATCTAGTACAGTTCTTCCTTTTGAAATTTCTAGTATACTACCATCGGGTAACTCTATATTGACCATATTATCACCTGTAAAATATTACTAATTTTGCTCAAGAGGACTATTTTTCTTCTTAACAGTAGTGATATTAAAAAACCGCTATTTAATTGTTTCATATTCACCTAACATTGTCCTCAAGGAAGATAAGATAAATGCATTTAAAAAATTTATTACGTACTCAAATTTATTTTTAAGGTGTACAAAAATTCGTTCAAAGAGTAATTTTAACAAGCACAACATTAATAATCAATTATTGCTCCACAGACTTTAATCAAAGACATTAACCCTTTGTTACGATAATAGAGGACCACAAAATGAAGAAAAAACACTTCGCTAGTCTTTCTATATTTCAGATAATGGCTATGTTCAGAAGAGGCATATTTTACTTCTTTCTTAGCATTTACCTGAAGGAGTTTCTAGGTGTCTCAAATACAGAAATGACTCTATTTGCTACTCTACCAATGATTGCGAATATAATTGCACAATCAGCTATTTGGGGTAGAATATCTGATAAATTCAAAAAAAGAAGACTGTTAATTGTCTTTGGAGAAGTGTTTGCCGCTGTTGGTTATTTAGCTGTATTCTGGATTCACAATAGCGTAAACAAAGGGAAAGCTGGAATCGGCCATATAGGGGATGTTTTATTCTCACAAACAGATCTAGTAGGAATTATTGATACTGCAGCTACTTATGATGCAAACCTTATACCAAGAATTTTACGGCTTTCAGCCTACATAATTATTTTCGGTTTCACAATAATCGAAGCTGGTTGGAGTAGTAGTAATTTAGGTTGGACTACTTTAATTGCCGATCTGACAAGGGAATCTGAGAGAAGTAGAACAATGGGATTATTACAATTTGTAGGTGGAATTGGAAACGTTTTAGGAGTAACAGCGAGTGGATTCTTGTATCAAGATGGCCTTGGTTTCTGGTCAGGTAGTTTATTTTATGTTTCATCAGGTATAATGATTTTTAGTATCGCTGCTTTGTTTATGATACCAGAATCATATGCAGATTTGGAAGAAGATTATTTCCAAAAAATAGATAAAAAAGATGAACAATTATCTCTTAGTGATAAGAAAAATTCGAATAAAAAACTCAATTCAAATTGGCCTTTGAAATTATTCATCTGGCTAATAGTAGTATTAGCAATTGTGAATATTGGTGGCAATAGTGTTAATCAAATGATACAGATTCATGTTAGACTTCCAGATACTTTCAGAGCTTCAGATTCTGTTGTTGCTGGTTTACGGAATACGAGTAGTATTGCTATTATTATTAGTGGTTTAGTAATTGGCTATCTAACACGTAAACTCGGTGATGGGAATATGCTTCTCATTGGTTTCCTATTTGCATTTATAGGCACAATCCTTCTACCTATTGTTCCATCAATAACAATATTCTTCGTTTATATGGCTCTTAAAGGTACTTCACGAGTTTGGATACAAACAACAGCATACTCAATGGTAAACCGAGTTGTTCCAGTTGAAAAGCGAGGAAGAATGATGGGATATTATAATGCTGCTTTCTATCTTTCGTGGGGTATGGGAGGTACAATGCTAACAGGACCCATTGCAGACGCTTTAGTTAATTCAAACTTTGCTATTATCATGTTCTATACCATCATTAGTCTAATTATTTTAGGTATTCTTTTCTATTTGCTCGTAGATAAAATGATGAAATTGAAGCAAAGAGGAAAACCAATTTTCTTTTCATCTGTTGGTATATTTACCGTTGGTTTAGCTGTTTTAATGGCCTTCATTTCCAGACCAATCACCACTATTTTGATAGGTTCAGGAAATACTGATTCATATGCATATAGAATAACCTTTTACATTGCATCTGTATTGATTGCGATTGGGATGATTATTTATACAATATTCAGACCAAAAAATTTCAAAGCACTGACAATAGACAAAAACAATGTATCTTAGTGTAATAAGACTCTTAGGAAGAGTAAGGGAGGAATAGAGCTTCATTCCACAAAACTATATTGTTGAATTTTAGGACTTTTTTGTTGAATCATTTTTGTTAGAAGGTCTTCACCTTCTGCTTTAATAACTCTTACAGGAATTTTAGGAAACTTACTATGGTTTGATATAACTTTAGTGTCCATTGATATTGCTGCTTTAATATCGTCTAGTAGGGCTTTTAATGCAGCTTGAGTACCCACATTTTTTGACCCCGCACATAAAATTATCACTTTAGATTTATCCCAGGGATTCGGTAAAAGAGCAAGTAACCCTGAAAGTAATCCTACAGGTGATTCTTCACTGTAAGTAATATCTGTTAATTTACTATAGATACTCTTACTTGAGGGGGTTAGAAATTTCACAGGTAAACTGTTTCCATAAAGTTTCATAATTTCAGAAGTAATTCTATTTACAGCTCCCGAACCTATTACCAACATATTCTCATTCTTTGCATGTCCTGTTTGATAGTCTAGTAAAGAATCAATTATAATATTATCAAGAGGTATTTTCTTGTTTCTGTAAGCCCAATAAGACAGTGTCTGAGATATTTCAGGAACATTGAGTGCATCAATAGTATTTGCAGCTTCAGTCATCCAAGATCCAAAAACAATGGCTAATCGAAGTGAATTTCCGGTAATTAAGCATTCAGGAAAATCTTCCCATGTATATTTAAAATCTAAAGTCAATATTGATGGTCTTTCAAGATCTTTAAACTCTAGCAACAGGTTTCTAAAATAATCACCTGAAATGAGTTCATGGTTTGGAGAATAGAATACTCTGTTTGAGCCCCCAAATTTAACCTCTCTTCTTGTTATTAGGTTTAATTCGGTTAATCTATCTAAGATGTTATACAAAGTACTCCTGTTTTTTATAGGTAAGTTATCTAATAGTTCTGATGCAGATACTGCTTTTGAATAGGAAATAATCTGTGATAAAACCATTCTTCTGGAGGATTCAGATAGATAGTCTCTAATTTCTTCTTGTTCATCCATACAATTATTATATTGTAATAATCTATCTAAACATTGCTAAAGTATCTATGAAAATACAGCTGTTTGTTACCAAAGGTGAAAAATTAAAAACATGTATTAAAATAGATTTCATGAGTAAGATGAACATATCAGAAAGTGACGTTATACCTATTTTAAAAAAATTAGTACAAATAAAAACAGAAAATCCTCCAGGGAAAACAATAGAAGCTGCTAATTATCTAGTAAAAGAATTTCAAGAAGTTGGGATTGAAAGTCGAATCCAAGAATATTCTGAAGGAAAAGCTAACATCATCACAGAATTTGGTGAAGGGAAAGATACTATCATCTTGTCAGGCCATTTAGATACAGTGCCTGCGGGTGATGAAAAAAAATGGGGATTTCCTCCTTTTGAAGCAAAAGAACATGAAGGAAGAATTTATGGCAGGGGATCTACAGATATGAAGGGTGCAGTAGCTGCTTTCGTTGCTGTTATGAAGAAATTAAAAGAGAATCAAGTAAAACTAAATCAAAAAATCATCTTTCTTGGGACTGCTGACGAAGAAATAGGAATGGACGGTGCTCTAGTAGCAAAAGATAGTGGAATTATGGAGGGATGTTCTTTCCTTATAATAGGTGAGCCAACAGAATTACAGGTCGGAATAGCTGAAAAAGGGACTTTGTGGGTTAAAATTAAGGTAAAGGGAGAATCTGCACATGGTTCTACTCCTCATCTAGGAATTAATGCAATTGAGGCTGCAGCACAATTAATCCAAAAAATGAAAGAAATTATTCCCGAATATGAACACGAAATTCTCGGAAAATCAACTTTGAATATTGGAAAAATATCAGGTGGAACTCTAATCAATGTGGTTCCAGAATACTGTGAATTCAGATGTGATTATAGATTAGTAGCTGATAGTTTAAGAGAGAGTGTAAAAAGTGGATTAGAAAATTTAGTGAAAGCTTTCAATAGAGGTAATAAGGCACAAGCTGAAATTGAAATTATGCATGAAATTCCTGCAATTGAACTAACAGAAAAAAATCAATTTTTTGAAGCCATGAGGAAAAAAGCTATATCAGTAGGTAAAAAGAATATTATTGGAGTAAATTATGGAACTGACGGAGCGATGCTAGTTCCTGAATATAATACACCTTTCGTAATTATGGGGCCAGGGAAGTTTGATCAATTACATGTAACTGATGAATACACTGAGAAACAAGAAGTAATTGATTATGCAAATATAATATATGAGGTTTTGATAGAAAATTTTGCGTAAAAAAACTTTCACATCTTCTTCATTTCTTTGGAAAAAAGTAATAGATTCTCTTGAAAAACTAAATTGAACCATAAAATCTCTTGATTCTGCGGACTCTGACTGATTTTTTAGAAAAAGATTTTTAACAAGAGTATAGATTTGAAATTATGCGAGACTCTGCTGATAATATTGCCGATTTAGTTGCATACGGAATTAAATGCTGCAACGAAAAGAGAGTGGAATATGCTGATGTTAAATATATGCATACTCTGATGGAAAATATTACCTTCAAGAATAAAACGCTTGATAGATTGGATCGAATTGATAAGAAAGGCATTGGTATCCGCTGCATTGTAAACAAAAGCTGGGGTTTTGCTAGTTCAAATGAACTAACTAGAGAAAAAGTTACTGATTTGGTTGCATTAGCAGTAAAAATTGCTAAGGCTTCATCCTTGGTAAAGAAATTTGATATTGTTCTTGCAGATGAACCTGTTTATGAAGATAAGGTTAAAACTCCAGTAAAGCGAGATCCTTTTGATGTAGAATTAAGAGACAAGATAGAAATACTTGAGGAAAGCTCAATTAGAGCCAAGGATTATTCTGAAACAATCAAAGTTGCATCAAGTCATTACGTTGGTAGAAAAGACAATATGGTACTCCACACAACAGAAGGATCAAAAATAGATCAAACAATAATCTGGTGCGGAGGAGGAGTAGCTTCTACTGCAGTAGAAGGAAGTGAATCTCAAACAAGAAGTCTTCCAGCAAGTTTTAGAGGAGATTTCCATACAGAAGGTTATGAATATTTTGATGGATTAAATCTTGTAGATGTTTCAGAACAAACTGCAAAAGAAGCAATACAATTGCTGAATGCAAAGAAAATGCCAAGTGGTGAATCAACAATTATCCTGGGACATTCACAATTAGCACTACAAGTGCATGAGAGTTGTGGTCATCCAACTGAACTCGATAGAGCTATAGGGTATGAGGCAGCTTATGCTGGTACAAGCTTTCTTGTACCAGAACTCATCGGAACCAACTTCAAATATGGAAATGAATTAGTGACTATGGTAGCTGATGCAACTATTCCGGGTAGTTTAGGTACTTTCTACTATGATCATGAGGGAGTAAAGGCACAACGCACAATTATGGTTGACAAAGGAATATTTGTTGACTTCATGTCTTCAAGAGAAACTGCTAAAGCAATTGGTCAAGATAGAAGTTCTGGAGCTGCCAGATCTATGGGACATGATCGAATACCTCTTGTACGTATGACTAATGTCAATCTAGAACCAGGAGATTGGGACTTTGATGAACTTATAGCAGATACAAAAGATGGTTATTTCTTAGATACCAATAGAAGCTGGAGTATTGATGATATAAGAATGAATTTCCAGTTCGGAACAGAAATAGGTTGGAGAATAGAAAACGGAGAAATGACAGAGATGATTAAAAATCCAACTTACGAGGGAATTACACCAGAATTCTGGGGAGGCGTCAGTGGAATATGTAGTAAGAAGCACTGGAAGACATTTGGTACACCAAATTGTGGTAAAGGGGAACCTGGGCAAGCCGCTTATGTAGGTCATGGAATTGCACCTACCAGATTTGAAAATGTACGTATAGGGATTCTGAAATAATCAATCAAAAAATCCCTTAGTATTTTTTGCTAGTTCAGAGTTACTTTGTATATCTGTACAGTCTACAAATTGATCAATCGAACCTATTTGTTTCAGATCCTTCAAAGGAGTTTCAATTATCTTCTCCAACTCAGTAATTATATCATCAACATTGATTATCATTATGGGTCTAGTATGGAACGGTTTTATTTCACCTTCAATCTCAGGTGAAATTTTCAGTTTGTTTTGTTCTTCTAAGATTAGTAAATAGGCTTCACACAGTTTTTGTTCTCTGTTTTCACCTTCAGTTTCCTTCATAATATCCAATAATAATGGATACAATTTCTTCGCAATTGGTAGCTGTTGAAAGACAGTTGTTAACCATTTAGAGTATGGTACAAATCTTCTCTTTAGAATAAAGGCCATTTCTATAAGCAATCTCACCAATCTAGAAGCTTCAATTCTTGTTCCTAGCTCATCACCAAGTAATCTTGTTCTCCCAACAAAAGCGATTTCTTGTGAGATACGATTCCATTGTGAAAGAATTTTGTATTTCCAGACATTATCAGGGAAATAACTAAGTTTTGATCTAGCTACCGTTAATTCTCCTAGGTTATCAAAAAAGATTTTTCCAGATGTAAACTCAAGTAATTTCTGTTCTGGTAAAACTAACCAATCCTTTTCTGAGAGTTCTAGAGAATCAAGAACCAAGATTTTCTTGAGATATGAAGTCACGGAATAGATTTCAATTCGATGTCGTACTTTCCCTTCTTCTATAAAGGCGGGTCTCATGGTTTTATCTTCATTAAAAACCCAATTAGTTGAATATCCAAGAAAAGAATAAGGTAATCTTTCACTGAACATATCAATCAAGATTTCATTAAGAGAATTATATTTTGATTCCTCAATAAATAGAAATAATCTTAATCCCCAATCATGATCTTTAGAGATTTCGTCATCCAAACCTATAACTTCAGATCCTTGTCCAACTAAAGCTGCAGCATACTTTAAATCAGGAAATTCAGTTTCCACCATACTCTTTACTACTTCATAATAGAACCTTTCTGATAAATCTATACCAGATATAGATTGCCTTTCCATAAGCATCATTATTTCATTCAAATAAAAGAAATTCGAAATCTCATATTAGTTCTTATTGCATTGTTTCTTTTATGAAATCCCCTATTTTTTCTAAAGCCTTTTTACTCTCAGGCATTAGATTACCGAAAATCTGAAAAACATGAAACATACCAGGCCATAAATCTAGTATAACTTTAACACCATCTTTTTCAGCTTTTTCTGCAAAGCGAGTTGAATCATCGAGTATAATTTCAGCTGTACCAGTTTGAATGAGCAGAGGAGGTAAACCTTTCAAATCTGCATAGAGAGAAGAGGCTAATGGATGTTTCCGATCTATATCTTTCAAATATAGTTCGGCAGATTGTTCTCCTTCATTTTCAGTAAGCATAATGTCAACATCTGCTTTAGTTTTAATTGAATCTCCAGTTAACGCCAAGTCAGTCCAAGGTGATAAACCAATTGCACAAGCTGGTAGAGTTTTTTCTTCTTCACGCAGTTTAAGCAAAGTTGATAATGTCAATCCCCCTCCTGCAGAGTCTCCTGCAATAGCTATTTTATTTGGTTTAATATTTTTATGCTCAATTAACCAAATATAAGCTGACACCGCATCTTCCAAAGCTGCTGGAAAGGGATTTTCTGGAGCAAGACGATAATCAATTGACAAGACAGGAGAACTTGATACTTTACCAATTCTAGCAGCGAGACTTCTATGGGTATTCAGAGATCCAGCATTATATGATCCACCATGCAAATATAAAATTGCTCTATCTTCGATTTGGTCTTTCTGATGTAACCATTCAGCTGAAATTCCATTTATTTCCAGACTTCGAACCTTCATTTTTCTCGGTTTCTTAAATAAAAACACATTATTCTCAAGATCTTTACGCTGTTTCTCAATATCTAAAACACCCTCTTCTTTCAGAGACATCAATTTCATTATTTTTATGAAAAATTTAGCTCTAAGACTGACCATAGAGTATGGTTTTTTTAGCTTATAAATAAAGAATTGGGAAAGAGGAAGTTTTTATCTTAATAATTCGAAGAATTTAGTGAGTTTGATAATACATTTTAAACCTCTTATCTTGAGCTTACCTGTAAGTATAGTATTTACCAGGTTAACTTTACCGAGACAATTAAGAATCTAACTTCTTTTTCTCGGAAATTTTGAAGAAGAGTACAATGCCCAAAAATTAAAAAGATTGTATCTGTTGTTTAAACTCATGATAGATTTATCTGTTGACAGCAAACATTTGGAAGAATCAGTCAAAAGAGCTAAAGAAAAAAATATTATAATACCCACTTTCGCTCAACAAAAAAATCCAAAACTTGTACCTTCATTAGTGTTAGAAGAACTTAAAGAAATAGGTCTATGGGATGTACATCCTAGGAACTTATTTAGAATTACCTGGAAAAATGAACCCATAGTTAAAGGAGGAGGTTTCGATGGTGTCAATTATATTGAATTACCTCCTGAATTAACAGGAGTAGAAGCGCGAATTATAGCCTTAGTAGGTAAATACTTCCCAACAGGTGCACACAAAGTTGGTGCAACTTTTGGATGCTTAGTACCTCGTTTGGTAACTGGTCAGTTTAATCCTGTAATACATCAAGCAGTTTGGCCAAGTACTGGAAATTACTGTAGAGGTGGTGCATATGATTCAACTCTCCTTTCTTGTGAATCTATAGCGATCCTCCCTGAAGAAATGTCTACAGAAAGATTTGAATGGCTTAAATCAGTTGCAGGAGAAGTAATTAAAACACCAGGGAGTGAGAGTAATGTTAAGGAAATCTTCGATAAGGTTTGGGAATTAAAGAGAACTAGAGATAATATCTTTGTTTTCAACCAGTTTGATGAGTTTGGGAATTATCTGTGGCATTATGATGTTACTGGAAATGCAATAAAAGAAACCTTAGACACAGAATTAAAAGGCGATAACCTACATGGTTTGGTTTTAACCACAGGTTCA
Source organism: Candidatus Heimdallarchaeota archaeon (assembly GCA_021399345.1). Classification (GTDB taxonomy): domain Archaea; phylum Asgardarchaeota; class Heimdallarchaeia; order Heimdallarchaeales; family Heimdallarchaeaceae; genus UBA460. Next base: position 23,436 of record JAAFKI010000182.1, on the reverse strand, counting down.
GCAGGAACCCTTGCATGTGGTGATTTTCTCAAAAAGATCTATCCTCAGATGAAGGTTGTAGCAGGCGAAGCTCTTCAGTGCCCAACAATGTTAATGAACGGGTATGGAGCTCACACAATTGAAGGTATAGGTGACAAACATATCCCCTGGATTCATAATGTGAGGAACACGGATTTAGTAATTGCAATCGATGATAAAGATACACAACAAATCATGAGACTATTTAACGAACCTGCTGGTCATAAGTATCTGCGAGAACAAGGAGTATCAGATGAGATAATTGATCAATTGCATTTATTGGGGATATCAAGTATAGCTAACATGTTAATGGCTATAAAATACGCAAAATATTTCGAACTAACTGACAAAGATGTAGTTGTTACAGTTTTTACTGATTCAATGGAGCTCTATCAATCAAGATTGTTTGAAATGAACAAGGGACAAGGAGTTTTTACTAGCGATGATGCATTACGTACCTTTCATTCAAATCTTGCAGGGCAAAGAACAGATAACATGCTTGAACTTAATTACTTACAAAGAAAAAGAATTCATCATTTGAAGTATTATACCTGGATTGAACAACAAACCAGAGATCTAGATGAGCTCAATGCTCAGTGGTACGAACCCAATTATTGGGAATCAATTCAAAATTCAGTGAATCCAATAGACGAGTTAATTGTATCTTTTAATGAAAAGGTAGAGAAACTTTGAAGTTTTCGAGCACAAATCTGAGGGTTTGTGATTGACCTTCATCACACCCTTTTTTCATTCTTTTTTATAGACTTGGTTTAGTTTTCGTATTCTTTCTTTTTTCTAAATTACTCCCTCTCTAATCAGTATCTGTAAACAACTATCTAACCGACTTTTTATACCAATTTACTCTTTTCCTAAAAATCACTATTATTTTTTTCCGCGTATATAAATGAAAGTACAGATTATATTATATGACCGAAGTCATTAGAGGAGATACTAAAGAATTGAAAAAAGATTTGATATCTTCACTAATTGACGTAGAAATAGATTCAAAAGAGAAGTTTCTTCGATCACTTGAAAAGCAGGAAGAGAAAGTACAAATATGTATTGATGAGATGATTGAAGTTCTCCAAGAACATGTTCCTAGAGAGTTTCTTATTCAGGCCGTAACTCAATTTGAGAACCTTCAATTATTATTGATTGTTAAGAAATTAAATAATAGCAAACACTTCACAAGAAATCAGATAACAGTTAACTTTCTTGCAATTCTTGATAACCTGTTAGCATCTGCCTATGATAAATTATCTCAATCTCATTTTAACATTCTTAGGGAAAATATGCAGGGTTTAAGCGGAGGAAAATCATTTAGCTATAATGAAATGAAAAAAATTCAGATTGAATTAATACAGAAGGGTTACATATCCAAAATAAGGAAGTTAGGGTATACACTACGACTAAAGGATCAATATTGTCAGATAATTAATCATATGATGTCAATATATCCTCAACATCTGGAAAAACTGAGTGCCATGGAGATTAAAGGGTATGATTTAGTTCATTCAAAATCTATTCCTAAAATTGAAGTAACACAGTCAGCAGCTGTAGTTGTAGGTTCATTAATTGCGGACTATTTTAAGAAAAAAGATGAACAAACTCTGTTATGGAAGTATCTTGAAAATATAACAAATGAAGAGGAAGAAAAGATAAAGAGAAAGGTGTATCGTTTCAAATCTAATTTGAAAAATGAAAATTACGACACAAATATATTTAGCTATAATCTCAAATAATTTATGCAATACTTAGTTTGCGACCCTCATCCCAAATAACTTGTAATTAATAATCTGTATTTATTCATTTCATCAGATTTATATAGTTCCTTAGAAGTGCGTTAAATATATTTTTGGAACGTGGAAATCTTGAATACTGATGGAACAGACCCACCAAATAAATCTAAATCTCCATTAGAAGAGGGGATTTCTTCTGAACCAACAACTGAAGTAATAAGTTCTCCTGAAGCTGATCCTACGTACTTGGAAGTATTTAAAAATAAAGATTTCATGAAATTGTTGACCGGTCAATTCTTTAGCAATTTTGGTGATGCAATATTTAGAATATCTATCATGTTTTTTGTCTATCGTATGACAGGATCAGCTACAGCTATGACATTAGTCCTAGCAGCTCAAACCATTCCATGGATAATTATCGGTCCCATTGCAGGTGTTTTTGCAGATAGAGTAAGTCGAAAAGCAATCATGATTGGAGCAGATATAGTAAGAGGGGTATCTATTATAATGCTTCCACTCCTCCCTTATGTCTTTTCAACCAACACAATTATTTATGGTGTGGTAGTTATTACTTTCATTCTCGGTGCTGCATCCGCTACCTTTGTTGCTCCCCGTTCTGCAGCAATACCTGAGATAACAGGAATGAGACTTTATGTCAAAGCTATATCCCTCAGCCAATTAGTCTTTCAAACATTAGCCGTGCTTGGACCAATTTTTGCTGCACCAATTTACGTTTTATTAGGAGAACAAACATTCTGGATAACAAGTGGTTGTTTCTTCGTTTCAGCTGTGATTATTTACTTTACAACTATACCTTCAGCATCAAGAGAAAAGAAAGAAAAAATAAGTTTCAAATTAGTTTTCAGTGATTTGAAGGATGGATTCGCGTTTTTAATAAAACATCCAACTGTTAGACTGTTAATTTTCTTATTTACTTTCTTGATAATTGGAACAGCATTTGCTGGACCGCTTCTGCTCCCATATCTCTATGAAATAAAACATAACGCTGTAGCAATTCAGTATTTCAATGTTCCATCAACTGTATTCAGAGGAGCTAATCCTGCATATTTAGCTACACATTACTTCGGAGCGGTTTTCGAAAATTATCAATTTTCATTTATGGAAATTTTGAGAAATCTCTCTGATAAACAATATGGTTATCTTGGAGCGAGTAGTGCCTTAGGGTCAATTTTAGGAAATCTTATTTTTGGAAAATTTGAGAAAAAAATAGGGAGGCCAAGAGCAATGTTGCTTGGGTCAATGGCAATAGCTGGATATTATTTTGTGTTTTTCTTCAATCCAGGATTCATTATTTTGCTTTTTGCAGGTTTAACTATGGGCTTTTTCAACGGAATGTTTAGTCTAGCTATCAATGCTTTATTTGCTGAAAATGTTCCAAATGAAATAAGGGGAAGAGCTTATAGTGCAACGAATGCATATATACAAGTATTAAGTGTTGCATGTTTGGCATTATCAGGTTTAACTGCAGATTCAATTGGTTTGGTTATTACAATAACAGGATCTGGAATCTTTCTTCTTATCACAACTTTCATCATTACAGCTTTGACTAAAGTTTATAGATTCGCAGCTGAACCTCCAAAACCAAATTTCGTTTTAGATAATTGAGTTTTTTTTGTGAAAAAACTAGATTTATTATCTGATTTAAGAATGTTGAATTGATGAAAATGAGCATTACAAAAGAAAATCAAGATTTACTTCTTGGAAAGAATATTGCTAATGTCGCTACTATAAATCCAGATGGCTCTCCCCAGGTCACTCCTATGTGGATTGATTACGATTTGAATAAAAACGAAATTCTTGTAAATACTGCAAAGGGACGAAAGAAAACAAGAAATATGATAGTGGGATCAAAGGTTGCTTTGAGTGTTCTTGATAGTTCTAATCCTTATAGATATCTTGGAGTTCAAGGGGATATAATAGAGGTGACACAGGAAGGAGCGGAAGATCACATTAACAAGCTTGCTATGAAGTATATGGGTAAAGATATGTATCCACTTCCTGAAGGTGAAATTAGGATTCTAATAAGGATAAAACCAACATATGTTCATTCAATGGGTTAATTTCCTCTTTCAGATAAAGGACTCAAGTAGATTAGAGAAAACTATCTAATCCCTTTGTTCTTTTTTCTTGATTAAGTAACTGTTTTTTCCTTGGATTGTTTGCTTCACCTGCAAATTTACCAAGTTTCCCGCTAGATAGAATAACACGATGACAAGGAATAATTGGACCAAATCTGTTTTTCATCATTACATTACCAACGAATTGAGCAGCCCCTGGAAAACCTGCTTTTTTGGCAAGTTCCCCATAAGAAATAGTTTCTCCAACAGGAACCTCAAAGAGTGTTTGGAGTACTTTTGTTTCTTTATCAGTAAAACCAGTAAAATCAAATTCTATATTAGGTAAATTATAATCGGTTCCATTTTCAATTCCGATTAAAGCTTTGATATATGGATGTTCATTTTCTTCAACACTTACATCTTCATCAACAATTTTTGACAAATAGGAAATAGCATCTTTCTTGTTTTTAAACGAAGAATGGGAGTAGTATAGTTTTTCTTCATTTAACAGAATCCCTGCCCAATTTTCTTTATTTTTGGAAATTACTATTTTCATCATATCACAATTTTTTTTAATTGTTTCAGTATATAAACAAATACCACTTGGAGATTCTTACATGCCTTTATCAGTTTTATCAATTGAAGAAAATCTTACTAGATATTTTGAGAATAAATTCCCAGAAAGGAGAGAAAGTAGAATATCAGAAATAACATCACTTGCAAAGGGTTGGGAAACAGAGCTATTTTCTTTTAAATACAAATACATAGAAGAGGGAGATTCTATGAAAAAGCAACTAATTCTCAGAATTTATCCAGGTAGTAATGTCGAAAAGAAAACAAAATGGGAATTTGAGGTCCTAACATCTTTGTTTAAGGCAGGATACCCTGTACCAGAAACTCATGTTCTTGAGTTGGATTTAGAATATTTCGAATACCCCTTTATCATTATGGATAGAATTAGTGGTAAGGATATGGGGGATGATTTTACCAAAGCCTTGCAAGAAGGAAATTTAGAAAAAATCACAAATGAAATTCTTCCTATACAAACAAAACTATTCGTGGAACTTCATAATTTGGATTGGAAAATACTTCCAATAGATTTTGAATCAGAAATAGAAATAACTCCTAGTTACTTACTGGATAGATTAATAAAAAATTCTGGAAAAAGGGTTGAAAAATTTCAACTTCAGGATTTAAATCCCATTTTTCAATGGCTCAAAGAGAAAAAACACACTTTAAAATTTGAGAGGATTTCAATACTTCATAATGATTATCATCCTCATAATATCATTATTTCAGAAGAAGACAAAGCATACGTAATTGATTGGCCAGCATGTTTTGTTGGTGATTTTCGTCAAGATCTTGCTTGGACATTGCTGTTAACAGGTGCGTACACATCCAAGGAAATTCGAGATATGGTTTTGAAGTTTTATGAAGAAATATTGGGGTCAGAAGTACAAGATATAGAATACTTTGAGATTCTAGCTGCTACAAGGAGAATTATGGATATGTTCATTTTTCTAGAACAAGAATCGGAAATAGCAGGTATAAGGGATGAAACAAAACAACAGATCAAAGAAACAGCTTTCCATTTGGAATATGTTGCTAAGTTGGTCAAAGATATTGCTGGCATTTCAATCCCCAGATTCAATGAATTAATTCAATCACTTTTAATAGAGTGAGATGACAATATCATTTGAGAATTACAGAAACTAAAAACATAATAGAAGGGCTTGTACGAGAGATAGTTTATGAATGAGATCAAAATTGTAAGTTTTCCATATAAAGGCGAAATTCTTCATGGAAGTATTGTAAGGAAGAACAAGAAAACGGTTACAGTAAAAACAGAATCTCATACATTTAGAGTTCCCTATTCATTATTGACTCCCACAATGAAACCTCCAAAACCAAAGACTAAAACTAGAAACTGGTCTGCTTCCCAGGCCAAGGATTACAAAAAATCTCTGGAAACAACTATTAATTCTTTACCTAGAGGGAGTGCTAAGGTTCTGCAAGTTGCAGTAAAATTTCTTGCTGAAGCCTTGAAAAATGGAGATGAAGAAGCAATTAATAACTATGCAAATGAGACACTTGCTGAGTTAAACAGAACCTATAAATTACCTCATTTACATGTGTATACAGGAGGTAAAAGACGCTTAACAAGACGAGGGGGGCAATATTATGGAGTTTATAAGACTCGGGGAGGGGAAAATCAAAGACATTCAATCTCTGTTTACAGTAGGACGGCTAAAACCAAGAAGTATGTAGCACCAAAAACATTTCTTAGAACATTGATTCACGAATGGGGACATCATTATGATAAGTATGAATTGAAACTTACTCATACTTATCATACAAAGGGGTTCTATGAAAGACTGAGTGCTATTTACTCAAAGCTCAAAGAACCTTTAGAGTAACTAGAGAAAAAAAGTTCTAGAATCAATCTAGTTAAATTCATAAGGTTTTGTAGTTATTTCTTTATGCTTAAAACAATCCACCAAGTGATCGTTTACCATACCAACAGCTTGCATAAAAGCGTAGATAATGGTGCTTCCAACAAACTTCATTCCTCTTTTTTTCAGATCCTTTGATATTTTATCTGAAATTTCTGTTGTAACAGGAACTTCTTTCCATGATTTTACGTTGTTGTTTATGGGCTTGTTATCCACAAATTCCCAGATATAATTACTAAAGGTTCCAAATTCCTCACGTATCCTGAGAAAGACTTGAGCGTTGAGAATAGTAGAGTTAATCTTTAATTTATTTCTGATTATTCCTTCATCTTGTAATAACCTTTCAACATCCTTCTCGTTATATTTGGCTATTTTATTGAAATCGAAACCATTGAAAGCTTTTCTATAACCTTCTCTTCGTCTTAGTATAGTCATCCAGTTTAATCCAGCTTGTGCTCCTTCTAAAATTATAAACTCAAATAATATTGTATCATCATAAACTGGAGTTCCCCATTCATTGTCGTGGTAATCTCTAGAGAGATCATCTTTATCCCCCCAACACCTTTTAGCTTCCATCTTTATTCCTCGTATAATATGAACAAAAAGATTTCAGAATATAAACTATAAGTATAGTCAATAGACTATTAAAAATATGAATTATTAGCCATAAAGACAAAAGGTATAAGAGAAAGATTTATATATCAGTATGAGACTTTTAGTATTGAACAGAAAGTCCAATACCGAAAGTAAAATACTTTCAATTTAAAGTGATTATAATGAAAGACAAGAAAGAGAGAGATAAAGATGAATTCCCAGAAGGTATTAATGAGGAATTCAGAACTGTTCGTTTCTACTCCAATGTTAATGGAGTTGAAAAAGAGTATGGATATGACTACAAACGTGACGCTGAAGGAAAAGAAGAATATAGTGAATTAGGGGAGATTCCTGACAAATATGGTAAAGAACTCTTCGATAAAATTCATAGTCTTGAAAGATCTTTTAATTTGGATAATGATTTTTTCACCCGTTCTTTTGAGAGATTTGCCAATATTTTCCCAGGTTTAGATCGTTTGATTGGGAATTTTGGTCGTCCAAGACTTGTCAGTGGTACTGAGGAAACTATAGCCACACCTATTCAAAAAGAGGATAACGAATATGAAACAGCTTATGATCTTCAAGTCGATAAAAACAACAAAGAGTTATATCTAATTGTTGAGCTTCCAGGTTTTGCTAAGGAACATGTTAAGTTAAAATTTGTCAAACAAGGATTAAAACTAGAAGCAGATAATGGTAAGAAACAAATCGACACAAAAATCCCTATTCAATATAGTATTGATAAGGAGAAAAAAATCTCCGCAACTATGAAAAACGGCATTCTAGAAGTAAAGCTTAAACTGCTGGAAACCGAAAATGGGAATGGTACAGATATTCCCATTAACTAATTTTACATTTATGATTATTAGGTGATAATATGTCTGCAACAGAAGAAGATAATAGAAAACATTTGAGAGTAAAGGAAGCTCTCCAGAGAGATGTAGGTAGAGGAATAGTTAGAATATCACAAGATGTAGCTGATGTTTTGAACATTGGAACAGGTGACATTGTAGGTATAGAAGGAACTAAGAAAACATATGCTCGTGCTTGGAGAGGTGTACCAGAGGATTTTGGTAAGAACGTTATTAGACTTGATCGTATGATCAGAATGAATGCTAACGTTGGTTTAGATGATAGAGTAGCTATTGACAAAGCATCTGCTTCTAAAGCAAGAAAGATAGTTTTAGCTCCAACAGAAAGAATTCAGATACAGGGTTTTGAAACCTGGTTAAAACAAACCCTTGAAGATAGAGTATTGACTCCAGGTGATGTCATCCCAATAGGCTTGGGTATGTCAAAGAAGATATTCTTAGGAGTTGTTTCAGTAACACCTGCTACTGATGCAGTAATAATGACTTCTGAAACCAATATTCAAATTACAGAAAAACCCTGGGAAGATGTAAAAGCTGCTGATGTTAAACGTATTTCCTATGAAGACATTGGGGGTTTAGGTGATGAAATTTCGCGTATACGAGAAATGATTGAATTACCTCTTCGACATCCTGAGTTATTTAAGCGAGTTGGTATTGAACCGCCAAAGGGTGTTTTACTCCATGGTCCTCCAGGAACAGGAAAGACATTATTAGCTCGAGCTGTTGCTAATGAAACAGAGGCCAGTTTTTACGTGCTATCAGGACCAGAAATAATGTCTAAATTTTATGGTGAATCTGAACAAAGATTAAGAGATTTGTTTAAAGAAGCTAGTGATAACGCCCCTAGTATATTATTCATTGATGAGTTAGATGCTATTGCACCAAAGAGAGAAGAAGTAACAGGGGAAGTCGAAAGACGAATAGTAGCACAATTATTAGCTCTGATGGATGGTCTTGAATCCAGAGGACAGGTCATTGTTATTGGAGCTACTAACCGAGTAAATGCCATAGATCCTGCACTACGGAGACCTGGAAGATTTGATAGAGAAATAGAACTAGGCATCCCAGACAGAGGTGGGAGATATGAAATTTTACTTATTCACACTAGAGGTATGCCACTAACTGAGGATGTTGACTTGAGTAGATTAGCAGATATGACACATGGTTTTGTTGGAGCAGATACATCAGCTCTTGTAAAAGAAGCAGCTATGCAGTCTCTTCGCAGAATTCTTCCAAACATCAACTTAGAAGAAGAAATCCCACTAGAAATCCTGCAGAGCATAGATGTTACTAATGAAGATTTTCTTAATGCTCTAAGGACAGTAGAGCCTTCTGCATTAAGAGAAGTTTTTGTTGAGATACCAGATGTAAGTTGGGAAGACATAGGTGGTTTAGATGAAGTTAAAAAGGAAATGCGTAGAGCAGTTGAATGGCCTTTGAAATTCAAAGGTTTGTATAAATCTATGAAAGCTCAAGCTCCTAAAGGTATTTTACTCTATGGTCCTCCTGGAACAGGAAAAACATTAATCGCTAAAGCTGTCGCACATGAATCTGAAGCTAATTTCATCTCTGTTAAAGGTCCTGAAATCCTATCAAAATGGGTAGGAGAAAGTGAAAAAGCTATTAGAGAAATATTTCGAAAAGCAAGACAAGCTGCGCCTTGTGTTATTTTCTTGGATGAGATTGACTCAATTACTCCTGTAAGAGGTAGAAGTTCAGATTCGGGAGTTACTGAGAGAGTTATTAGTCAGATACTGACAGAACTTGATGGCTTAGAAGAATTAAGAAATGTTGTAGTTATTGCTGCATCAAACAGACCTGATATGATAGATCCTGCCTTATTAAGACCAGGACGATTTGACCGTTTAGTGAAAGTCTCATCACCAAACTTTGAAGGAAGAAAGCAAATAATTGAAATTCATCTTAAAGATGCACCTCTAGCTAAAGGTGTTGATTTAGATCATCTAGCAAGAGAAACAGAAGGTTTTTCAGGAGCAGACATTGCTGCCATTGCAAGTGAAAGCAAATTGATTGCTATCCGAAATTATGTCATGAAACATGGTGAAGATGCAGCTAGTGGAGAAAGTTTTGATGAAGAAAAATGTGATTGCACAATAACCCAAGAAGTTTTACTGGAAGCATTAGAACAAGCTAAACCCACAGAAGAAAGAGTAGGCACTATAAGTAAAGATATCAGAAAAGAATCCATCAAAAAGGATATGGGATTTGTTTAATCCCTTTTCCTGCTTTGTTGAGGTGAAAAAATGCTAGGGAACACAGAAGATGACCAAGAGTTAGATGTTTTTGAGATTTTAGACTTTTTATCAAATTCTACTAGAAGAAAAATTCTCGAATTATTATCAGAAGAAGATCTTTATTCTTTTCAGCTTTCTCGATTGTTAGGTGTTTCTCCAAGGATTATTGCAAAATATCTAGCTGAGCTTGAAAATATAGGCATTGTATCAATGGTGGAAAGGGTGAGTGATAAAGGTCCTACAAGAAAATATGCAAAGTTGAATCAAGCCTTTTCTTTAATCATCGATGTAGGTCAAAATACCTTTAATGTAAACTATTTTTCTACAAGTGAAGCTGCTCAAGACTCCTCAAAAGAAGAATCTAAGAAGAAACAAGAGCTTAAAATACAGATTTCGAAAGAGCTCGCTGATATCAGAGATTGCGTAAAAGAAAACATTATAGATATCCAAAAGCTTGATTCAGAAAGAAAGGTCTTTATTCAAGAGATAAACAAGGCTTACATTAGATTCAATGATTTAGTTGAGAAAACAGTTTATGATTATCATGATAGAGATATAATTCGAAGTATATTCAAGATTTTACTAAACAAGCCAGAAAATAAAGTTTCATTAACTGAGCTTGCTAGTCTAATGAGAATGTGGAGAGGAGATTTGGGTAGCCGATTAGACCACTTAGCTAATGAAACTGAATTCATTAAATATGAGAAAGATAGAAGAGGCGAAGTTTGGTATTCTATCTAATTTTTTATATTACTCAAATTAATCTCTACTTTGGATTAAGTTGACTTTACAAAGGGACACTATTCTTCATATTGGCTTTGATGACACAGATTCTCTTCAAGGAAGCTGTACAACTCATCTAGCAACAATAATAATTGAAGAAATTGATGGTCGAGTCACTTTTTTGGATTACCCCAGACTTATCAGGAATAATCCAAATGTCCCATGGAAAACTAGAGGAAATGGAGCAATAGGGTTCACAATAAAAACAGCAGAGGAAGAGGTTGATCAAGTAATTGTTACCATCAAGAAATCTATTGAGAGTTATTATCTACCAGATGAAAATACAAACCCAGGATTAGTAGTAGTAAAAGGAAACATACCTGAAATCATTAAAGAATTCTCAAAGAGAGCATTAATTGAAGTACTCCTGATTGAAGAAGCAAAAGATATTGCTACCAGTCACTGTTTCGATCATTACTTTATCGGAAATGGTAGAGGTTTAATTGGAGGACTTGCTGCTATTGGTAATACTCTGAATCCAAGAAATGAAGATTTTACCTATGAGATATTAACATACAGATCATCTGATTTACTTGGAACAAAAAGAAGATTGAACAAAGAATCTGTTTATGAGATGGATAAGAAATTAACCCCCGAAGTCTTCAATAATATTGATGAAGAGACAAACAAGGTTTTGATATGTCCAGCTGGACCAGATCCAGTCTTTTATGGTATTAGAGGAGAAGAAGCTGAAAAGATGCTAGAAGCTTTATCTATTGTTAAAACATTGGAACCCTTAGATGCTTATTGTATTTTCAGAACAAACCAAGGAACTGATCAGCATTTCAAATATGCAGATGAAAGTATAGAAAATTATCGAGTATTTAAAGGAGATATTGAAATCACCAGTAAACCTAGGGTTCTTCTAGGTGGTCACGTAATTTTACAAGGGATTATTGAGAAAAGCAAGAAATTAGTTGATATTGCAGCCTTTGAACCAAGTAAAAGCTTCAAACGAAAAATAAGTGAACTTCTACCAGGAGACAAAATTACCGCATATGGGGGAGTGAAATATAATCAAAAACATGAAACCCATACAATTCAATTAGAAAAATGTGAAATCATTTTTATCTCTGATCATTATTATGAAACCTCACCTTTGTGTCCTAAATGCAACAAGAGAATGACCAGTGCTGGACTAAATAAGGGTCATAAATGTAAGAAATGTGGCTTTAAAGATTCAAATATTCCCAAGGTAAAAACTAAAATTGCACGAGAAATTCAGAGAGAATTATTAATTCCTCCTGCACAAGCTCAAAGACACCTAGTAAAACCACATAGAAGATATGGTTTGAAGAAAAAAGAGAGTGTAGAATTCGTAGAAAACTGGTGGAAAAAATACTCTAATGAGTAAAAATACCACAAAAGGTTGCTCAAGAATGTACTAAGTACTATTAAAAAATAGATTACCCAGTTAAAAGAAAAATTCTATTAAGTCAAATAAATTTAACACGGAAATTTACCAACCCCAAAATTTACTCACATTTTTCCTCTTAATCTCTGCAAATTCCTCAAGCACTTTTATATCGTCTGGGGAAATCATTTCACTAAATCTTTTCATAAGCAAAACAGCATGTTTCTCAGGAACATCAACAAATAATGAATCCTCTTCTTTGATCTGTCTCCCAACAGTAGGACCTCTAATAGAAATAGCGACTTGTTTCCCTTTAGAAGCTTCTCTAATTGTTTCCTGATTATCTTGTATTTGACGAATTCTTCCTACCCTCTGTCCATCTTCACGTATAAGCATTTGAGTAGTTTGAATACGACCGCCCACAACCTTTACACCAACAATAGCAGGTTTGTTTGCTCGGAAAGTGTGGTTAGGCAAAATGGTTATTTTACCAGGCATTGTTAAATCTTTAAGAGATTCAGATTTAATAGCATCTTTTGTATCAATCATCCATCTTTCAAAACTATCAATAAGATTGTAAATGACTCTTTCATTAAATACTTGGATTCCATTAACCTCTACTTCCTCTTGTGCATCTGGAAGTACATCTACATTAAAACAGAGAATTGCAGCAAATTCAGGTGTTTTGTTTGCGACTATTGATGCGTCAATTACGTCAATCTTTGTGACATCACCGATATCAGCTTTCTGAATAGGAATATTTTTCTCTTTTATCATATCTACTAATGCTTCTAAACTTCCCAAGGTGTCTACTTTTAGAATAACTCCATTGGTTTTTGTCTCTATTCTAAAGCTTTCTAATTCTGCTTCAACTTCTTTGAATACTTCATCTTCTTTGCCTACAGGTGCTACTCGTAATGGAGCTCCAGCTAAAGCATCCTCAAGACCGTGTGCTGCAATTTTAACACCAGCTGAGGCATAAATCTTGTCTACTCCTTTGAATTTATCTTTTGGATCTCTCATTTCATCTAGTTCTTTGGGTTCAAGAAGAGCACGAATCTTTAACAAGGCAGGTTTTTCTCTTCCCCCAACAACGATTTTATCCGTCTTCTTTATCACACCATCATAAAGAATGACATCAATTGTTGTTCCTAATCCTTCTTCATCTTTTACTTCTAGAACTGTACCTATTCCAGGTCCTTCACTATATTCTAGTTTTTGCATCATAAATTGCTGTGTTAATCCAGCTAACACTAAGAACAAATCTGGTATTCCTTCACCAGTTTTAGCACTAGTTGGAACAATAGCAATAGCTTTTTTGAAGTCCTTAACCTGATCATATCTGAAACCTTCCATCCTCAATGCAGATAATTCACCCATGATATCATAGATTCTATTATCCATATCCTCTTTTGCTTTTGGAATTTGCTTGGAATAAGTTTCAGCAAAAGTAGCTCCAGGAATAGATTTCCAAGAAGAGATTCTATCAATTTTATTTGCAGCAATAATGAAAGGTGTTTTACGAGCACGTAAAATATCAAGAGATTCATAAGTTTGAGCCTGAAAACCCCTAAGGCAGTCGACCACAAGTATAGCAATGTCTGCAACAGAAGCACCTCTTTTCCTGAGATTCATAAATGCTGCGTGACCAGGTGTATCAACAATCAGCATTCCAGGAATATTTAATTTAATAGTTGCTTTTTTGAGAAGTGGTCCACAAACATCAATTATTGTTTGAGATGGAAAGAAAGATGCCCCAACATGTTGGGTTATACCTGAAGCTTCTCTCGCTTGAACTGCTGTCCCTCTCACAATATCTAACAAACTTGTTTTACCTGAATCTACGTGCCCTAAAATAACGGCAATAGGACTTCTCAATCTCTTACCACTAGCTGCATCTATTACCTTTGACATTTTATCACACACAGAAGTTTATCTGATGATAGTTTTATCTCAAGGAATTTTCGATTATTTCAAATAAAAAGAAATTGGTTGAACATAGTTTTAGTAGAAGAATCCCTTAATGACAGACAATTGAATAAGTCAAAGAATTTTTCAAAAAACAAAAGTTGAGATTGGTTGATTATTCGTATAACCATTCTTCATCTATTTTTGAGTAACTAGCAAATTCCGATTCAGCAAAATATATTTTGTATTCTACAATTGCATTCTCTGGTGTATCTCCAGCATGAATTATGTTTCTCCCAATTTCTAGGGCATAATCGCCTCTAATTGACCCCGGTTCTGCATCCGCTGGATTTGTCGCGCCTACTATTTTTCTAGTAATCTTAACCGCATCCTTCCCCTCGACTACCATTGCAACAACTGGTCCACATGTGATATACTCTAACAAACCTTCGTAAAATGGTTTTTCTTTATGAATCGCATAGTGCTCCTCTGCTTGAGCAATAGTAACAGTAATCATTTTCAATCCGATTATTTTGAACCCTACATTTTCAATTCTTTGGATTACTTGCCCAACAAGTCCTCTTTGAACACCATCAGGTTTAATCATAATAAACTCTCGTTCCAATTTATACACCTTGTATTTTGTAACAGATTTCTACTGTGATAATAAAAATTAATTGATTCAACCATATTTTCCTTGAAAATTGGAATCAATAAACATTTAGAGTTTAAAAAAAGAGTTAATAGAAAAAGGGATTACACAAATTTCCTTTCGTATCTCTCTGTCCATTTCAACTTTTTAGGATCGCGTTTTAGAACTAGTTGTGATTTTTTGCATTTGTTTGAACAGAAATAGAGTACTGATCCTGTTCTTTGAACAAAGAGCATACCACAGCCAGGTTCCATTTCTTTCCCACAATATGAGCATTTTTGTGTTCGTGGCATTGTTAATCACTTATCTTTTACGTATTTTTTTAGCTTCCCTTTCGGTTTCTCGGAGCATGATGACATCTCCTTTCCTAACAGGACCTTTGAGATTTCGTGTTAAGATTCTGTTTTTATCTCTACCATCAAGAACCTTAACTCTTGCTTGGGTAACTTCCCCAACACTTCCAGTTCTTGCTAGTACTTGAATAACTTCAGCAGGAGTTGCCCTATCGTCGTCTCGTGAGCTCACTTTTTTCACCTAGATTATTTCTTAAGTTCCTTCAATTTGTTGCTTAACCCCTTAATAGATTGTTTAGCTTCTCCACCATCTACAACAGCAATTGAAGCTGAACCTACTTTTAAGCCAGCGGCTTTGCCTAAATCATCTTTTGTGGCTACATAGGTATAGACAATATTATTCTCTTCACACAGAAGAGGTAAATGCATTACAATTTCAGGAGGGTTCACATCTTCAGCAATATATACGATTAAAGCAGTCTTTCTTTCAATTGCTTTTGTAACTTCATTAGTTCCTTTTCGTATTTTACCAGTTTTAGAAGAAGTTTCTAAGATGCTTAAAGATTCTTTAACGACTTCAGCGGGAATATCAAATTTTTTGTACATTTTTATTTCACCTCGGGCACACAGACAATTGTGCCTTCATTAGGTATGAAAACAAAAATTGGATTTAGTTTAAAAGACTTATCTTTGAGTAGATTTTTCACCCAATATGATTGTACTTACCACTTCTTCATTATTTAGAATAAATTTTAGTCTTTTAGGAAAAAGCCCATTCAAAATGACAACTTCATCAACATGTTTCAATAATTTGCTAATCTCTTCGATTTTACCCTGCATAGATCCTGTAACATCAATAAAATCAGTTTTAATCTCTTCTGCTTGAAATTTATCTAAATCTTGATAACTTAGTTTCCTAACAAGCTTCCTTGCTTTTTCATCTTCTGTCTTTTCAAATAAGCCATCAACATCGGTTAGAAAGATAACTTGATTCACACTGAAATTTTTGACAAGAGTGTTAATTATCGAATCTCCACTATGAATGGTAAAACCTTCCTTTTCAACAAATAAAACATCTCCGGATAAAATCGGACATATACCCAATGAAAGAGCCTTTTCCACGGGTTTAAGAAAATATAAAACTTCATTATCATCTGAATAAGCTAACGCACTAGTTTGGAATCCCATTGCTTTTACATCGTTCTCCATTAAACAAGATACTACTTCTTGTGTAAGAGAAGACATATCTTGTCTAATTTTTACAATCCCATCAAGTTGATTGATATCTTTGAAACCAGTTTGAATAGAATGTTTTTCTGCTACAATATGTCCAAAAGATCCAGCACCATGAACAATAATGAGGGGTTTATCCCAATTCTCAAGTTGTTTGCATATCTTAATCAAATTCTCCTTTCTAACTTTAAGATAAGATGATTTGTCAGTAATAACAGATCCACCAATTTTTATTATATCAATACTAATACAATTCATTTCTTACACCATCACTTGAAAAGTTTGAAATAAAAGCTTGAAGGTTCTTTTCCTTCATTAATTCTATTACTTCTGTTGCTCTATGGTAATCATCAAAAAGAGATATCACACAACCACCACCTCCAGCTCCAGTAAGCTTGCTACCCAATGCCCCTTTCTCGTCAAGAGTTTTTACAATCTCATCTAAAGTTCTATGACTAACACCAAGATCCCTTAACAACTGATGATTTGAAGACATTAATTCTCCAATTTGGGCTAAATCCCCGACTTTCAAAGCTTTTTCTGCATCAATGACAATATTATGGATGTTATGAAAGATTCCTTGAATAGCGCTTGGATTTTTATCATATTTCTTCCTTACACTTTCAACTAAATCTTTTGTGTTTCTTGGGATTAAACTATTAACAATGACTACATAGTTAGAAGAAAGCAGAAAAGATAGTTCTTTTATTACTTCGTTTTCATACAGTATTCCTCCCCCATATGTAGAAATAGTATTATCTATACCTGAAGGAAAACTATGTATAATTTTCTCAGATTCATATGCTAATTTGTTTATTTCATGCAAATCAATATCCATTCCAAGAAATTTAGAAAAACTTGCAAT
This sequence comes from Candidatus Heimdallarchaeota archaeon, assembly GCA_021399345.1. Taxonomy (GTDB): domain Archaea; phylum Asgardarchaeota; class Heimdallarchaeia; order Heimdallarchaeales; family Heimdallarchaeaceae; genus UBA460. The sequence goes on along the minus strand of JAAFKI010000182.1, from coordinate 6,339 downwards.
AAGTGATACTGAAACAGCAGCACTTGACCCTAAACCAGCGGATGGCGGAATTTGAGAAGAAATTTCAATTGTATGATGTTTGCTTGATTCAGTAACTTCAAGGAGTGAATCTATAACGAACTTTAAAGCTGCAAGATTTTCGGGTAAGGTAGCGAGATTTAAATTAAAGAGCTTCTTGGGAAATAAATCGGGAACAGATAAAATGGAGTTCTGTTCTGATGAAGCTGAAATAGAACTTTTTGCTCGTAAATCTATTGCAACAGCAATTGCAGGATGATTGTACACAACAGCATGCTCACCAAAAAGAATTATTTTTCCTGGCGCTGAAAATTCCACTGTATTCACATCCATAATCAAAGATGTGCTTAACCTAATAAAATCTTTTTCAAAAATAAGAAGAAGAGTGTGATTATTCTCTCAATAACTTGAAAGCAAAATCATCAGCAGTTTCTTGTAATTCTTCAGTTTCTCCCAATTCGCCTCTAGCACGAAGTATTTCTCTTGTCAACAAATAATATATTTGTGCAAGGGACTTACGACCTTTATTGTTAACTGGCATAACTAGATCAACGTGATTTGTAGCATTATCTGTATCACATAGAGCTACAACAGGGATACCTCTTGAAGCAGCTTCTGTTAATGCTTGTTTATCGGCTCTTGGATCTGTGAGGACCACCACATCTGGTTCAATATAGCCCTCATATGAAGGATTGGTTAGAGTTCCTGGTATAAATCTTCCTGGAATAGCTTTAAACCCTGCGAATCTAGCCATTTTTGTACTTGGAACTGAAGCATACTGCCTGGTAGCGAATACAGCTACTTTTGATGGCTCAAAACGACTTAGGAATTTGGCTGCAATACGTATTCTTTCATCTGTTGTATTAACATCCAATACATATATGCCATCATTTCTTACTCTGTATTTGAAAGGCTCCATAAATTTAGTGCAAACACTAGTCCCAATATGAATACCTGAAACTAGATAGGTATCTCTAGGAATTAATAGTACTTCTTCAGTGTTTTTTTCTTCTGATTCTTCTGACATTTTGCATCCTCAGTTTTGTGTTTAACATCTATTTCCACAAAGTGTAAGCAATAAGAACTTTAATGTTTTGATTAAAAACCTTCTGTTCTTTTAGTAGGAAAAAAAATTCAATTTTTAGGTGAAGGGTAGAAAATCTTCAATTAAGTCTATATGAGAAACTAACATTCTACGACAGCACCATCTTTTGACATTTAACTTGTCAAGAGTTTTTTCAGAATCTTCTCCCTCTTGGATTTGTATCTTAAATTCATCCCATTTATCAGCAATCAAAGCTCCACAAGTAAAACATCTTACTGGAATAATCATTTTAGTCAATCTCCCCTATAATATCACGCATTTAACTATTATGTTTGCTGATAAATTAGAACCCCCAGTCTCTAGCTATTTTGAAGCCTTTATAGATTTGGAGCAATCCTTTTGGGTGTCTTAAAAGTCTTGGTTCCTTTAATAAACTGGAAAGAACTTTGATTTTTTCCCTTCCTGAGATTCTATTGATATATTTGCTATTCAAGATTTTTCCTAGTTTGGAGAGGAATTTATTAGATCGGCTGTAAAAGAAGTTATGACATTTAAGATTGATTTCATCCATAAATTTGAACTTCAGAATTTCTGATTGATAGTTTGATAAAGAATAGAATTGGTTTTCCTCTTTACTGGTTAAAAATTTAGCACCTATCTTTCCTGCAATTTCCCCACTCGTCATTCCCATTCTAATTCCACCATAGAAAATGGGGTTAACCATTCCAGCTGCATCTCCTACAACTAACACATTATCACAATAGAGCTTAGGAATTGGACCATTCATTGGAATTGGACCACCCATCTTCTTCAAAATCTTACCTGAAATATTATTTTGTTTCAAAAAATTATCCAATCTCTTTTTTCTCTCTTTTGCATTAGTAACAATCCCAATATTTGTTTCGTTTTTTCTTGGAAATATCCAGATATATCCATAAGGATATTTTTCTGAATCGAAATGAAATTCTAACTCTTCCCCCCATTCACCTTCTATTTTATACTCAAAACCATAAATCAGAGGAGAGGGAGGTACAAAACTCAACCTTTGAGTAAGTTTAGCTCTTGCTCCCTCTGCTAGAATAACTAAATTGCTTTGAATTCTCTTTGTTTCTTCTCCTTTTGTGTTTAGTATTACTCCCTCTGAATTCTGTTGAATGGAATGAACTTTAGTCGCTGTAATTATTTCTGCTCCAAGATTTATTGCTTTCTTCGCTAAGTATTGATCAAATTTATCTCTTCGAATCATGTATGCTTGAATATCTCCATAAGTAGTTCTACTCTCTGGAAAAACCAATTTACATTTTTTATGGAGATTTATCCACAACTTATTTTCTTCAATAGGTATTGAAAAATCATCAAAAGCATAGATACTTAGACCTTCCCCACACTGAATGGGTTGGCCAATGGAGGGGTGCTCTTCAAAAACAGTAGGAGTTATACCTGCTCTAGACAAAGAAATGGCTGCCTGTAAACCTGCAGGACCACCACCTACAATAGCTGCTTTAATATTCTCCATAAAAGTATAAGATATTGGTACTTCAAAAGTTTAGCGCGTCAAGTCAAAGAGGTTGTAGAGAAAATCTTTTAGATGAACTACCTTTATCAACTACAGTTCTAGAAACCGTGTAAAGTTGATGTGAAAGATATGGATCCCATGAGAGAGTTATTAGCAGATTGGACACAAGATGTCCCTGAAAGCGAAATCAGACGATTGTTAAAAAACAAAACAAAATATTATCTTGCCGGAGGCTTACCTGGAAATCTACCAACAAAAGTATTCCCACAGATCTTACGAGAACTAGCGGAATATTATGATGCTGACGAACAAAGAGTGATAAATGAATTTCAATATGGTCAGACAGCTGGTTGGCCTGGGCTTAGAAAAGTTCTTGCCGAAAGACTAGTGAAAAAAGATAAATTGAATTGTATAAGTGGAGAAGAAGATTGGGAGAAGGTTCTAATCTCTACAGGCTCTCAACAAGCGATTTATTTGGCTTTAGATATTCTAATCAATCCAGGAGATATTGTAGTAACTCCATCGCCAGCGTATCTAGGGTTTGTCACAACTGTTGTTAAAGTTGGAGGTCATGTGGTTACAGCTCCAACAGACAATGAAGGATTAATTCCCGAATATGTTGAAGATACAATCATAAAAGCTGAAAAGAAATTTGGAAGAAAAGTAAAAATCCTCTATGTAGTTGAAGATAGTGACAATCCAAAAGGGACAACTCTTCCAATAAAAAGAAGAGAACAGTTGTTTGACATTGCCGAGAGACATGATGTTATCGTTATTTGTGATGCAGCTTACAAAGAGATGCAATTTGAAGAAAGAAAGCCAACCATGAAAACTCTTGATAAAGATAATGAGCGTGTAATATACACTTCAACTTCTTCAAAAGAAGCAGCTCCAATTAGAATTGGGTATACTATTATGCCAGATTATTTATTCACAGAAGCTGAGAAATCAAAGGGATATTTAGATCTCTGTACTCCAACTCTTACACAAAGAGTTGCTGAAATTTATTACGATAAACATATAGACTCCGAATTACCAAAAATTATCCAGAAGTACAAGGAACAGAAAGATGCGGCATATAATGGACTCCTAGAAACTTTTCCAGAAGGTGATTTCACTAATCCATCAGGAGGATTCTTTATCTGGTATCAACCTAAAGGAGAAAAGGCCTTTACATTTGATGTAAGGAAGTTTAACCAAGAAGTTTTAATGCCCAACGAAGTTCTGGTGGTTCCAGGAGCAGCTTTTTATCCACCTAGTGGACATTCATATGACCCTGAAGCTAGAGAGATTGAACCACTTAAAGTGATCACTGGTGGAATGAGAATAGGGTATTCATTTGTGTCAAAAGAACTTATTGATGTAGGTGTTCGTAAACTCGGGAATTTACTCAAAGAAAATCTATGATCATAACCATCTTTTTCTTCAATTTTATATAGACAAATAACTGCCGTTTACTATATACTTTTAAAGCCACGAAATACGCCCAAAATTAACTCCATTGCAATTTAAGGACAAAATAGCCTGTAAACAGAGAAAACAGCGGTTTTAAGACTTAAAAAAAACTTTTTTAACGAATTCTTCAATTAGAACGTGTGTAATACCGTAATTTTTCGACATAACCGAAAAGGTTTTTAATAAGAGTACGGAAGTTATAAACGTGCTTGCCCCCGTGGCAAGTCAAAACCGACAGAAGTGCAAGTAAAATGATGATCGTACAATCTAAAGTCAGAGATTACGTCAAGGAACTTGGAGATTATAAAGTCGGCGGTGACCTTCTAAAAGCTTTAGACGAAAAAGTTGCTAAACTAGTTAAATTAGCAGCTGGCAGAGCCAAAGCAAACGGAAGAAAAACTGTTTCCGCAAGAGACCTTTAAATAGCCAGAGACCTCTAAGTTTGAAATATTCATTCAAACTCTCTTATTTTTTTTATTTTTTTCTATTCTAAAATGTAAAATCGTTTTCAGGTGGAAGATCTTCATCCAGTGAAATTGATAATTCAGCTTGTGGCGATAGAGACAAATAGGTCCATTTTCCAAGAATTTCTACTACTATGTAATGACGCGGATTATCTAGCATTACCTTCCCAACATTAACTTCGGAAGCTACAGCTGTTATTATTTCATTGCGAGAGAGCTGTGAATGTCTTCTACGAAGAGTGACTCTCCAAGAGTCATCATCCTTAATCTTAAGGGAGATTTTTTTTGTTATATCCCTCATGTCTTCCAAGGTAGTAGCAACTCGATATTGAGTAGGAACAAGTTTGAGAGTATATTGTAAAACAGATCTATCCTTTTCAAGCTCTTCTTCAATTCTTTGAAGAGTCTTGATAGGATCCTCTTCAAATCTTGCTATAAACAAACCAGAAATAGCAGAATCAGGTGAAATATCCACATTCTGATAACCTAGTAATTCTGCAAGCAGATAATAGAGTTCGCTAGAAGCATTTCTCTCTTGAGTTCTTGCACAAGATCCAATTAAGCCGAGAAATTCAGTCATAGAGTAAAATGAATCTGAAATAAATTAAACTTACTCATTAGTGGGTAGATCGGGATTTTCAGCTGATTGAGGAGAGGAACTACTTTTTATGATTCGTTTAGCTAGTAGAACCAACACCGACATTCCGAAAAGTAAATACAACCCACCATCAAAAAGCAAGAATGCAGTAAAGCCGTAAATAAAGGTTACAATCCCCTTAGTTGCAGTAAGACCTGCTAATAAATCAGGAATACGAACTATTAATGTAGCCCCTAAAATGTAAAGAAATGGAGCCATAGTAATTGAAACCAGTTTAGTTTTCAAGGTGACATTACGACTCCAATCAGGAATTTCTGGATTGAACCCTTTTGGTTTTTTCTTCTCAAATTTAGAGAGTAGAAGTGGAAAAGTATTAGAAATTCGCTTGCCTTGATCTTGTCTAATTGTTGTAAGATGGACTCCTGCCTCTTCGAATTTATCAATTAGCTCATAGGCTTCATCAAAATTTAATCGAAAGTCCAATAATCTCAATCTATGTGTTCTGATTCTAACAAGGTAATCACCATCATATGCAAGGAGATAAACGCCCCATAATTCATTAAAATCCCAAGACTTACTTTTAGTGAATTCGTGAAAGATTACTTTTTTTGAAGAAAAGTCTATAGACACCTGACCTTTGACAAAGATATAAACCAAAACAATCAAAATGGCATTAAGTAGTCCAAAATAAAACCAGAGTGATAAACCAAACAAATCACCAATATGTACATCATTTCTGTAAGGGACGTAGTAAGCAAGAGCATCTATTATCAGTAGTAAGAAGATAGTAGAAATTCTTGGTCGAACCTTATGTACATAGCAAGATTCATCTGACTCAGTAAGCATGCAATTAGAAGCCCTCATGGAAAGTTATGAACTTTTCCGTAAAACGATTAACAAAATAATCCCTTCTTCATCTTAACTAGCTTTAGTTGTAAAAACAAAGATTTAAAAGAAGAGGAGGAAAAGAAAGCCATAAGAAAAGCGCCGTGGGGTAGCGTGGAAAACCCGTCGGGCTCATAAGTTCAGAATTTGTGAATTCTAAGCTGAAAAACCCGAAGATCAATGGTTCAAGTCCATTCGGCGCTACCATCTTTATTTCTACTGAACACTATTTTTCTAAGCTATTTTATTTATCAAGTTCTTCTAGGATTTTTATTGTAAGCTCAAATGCTTGTTGCAACAGCTGTTCATCCAAATTCTCTACTACATCTTCTGTTGAATGCCAGAGATCAAAGACATC
>JAAFKI010000019.1 GCA_021399345.1 Candidatus Heimdallarchaeota archaeon | reverse complement strand
TGGTAATTGTAATTGTTTACAGGGCAGTAAAGAAAATGAAAATAGAGATGAAAAGAAGATGAAAGAAAAGAAAATTATCATAGCTGTAATGATTGCAGCATTACTATTTTATTTGATACCTTCAGCTTCAGCTATTACGGTAGAAGAAAATACTGGTGTTGATAGTCCTGGACTTTTTACATACTCCCAAAGGTTTGCTGATCTATCTGGTTCACTTAGTATAGCTACTACTGCCGTTAACGATTCTGGTATGAAACACACGTATGTAATTGTTTCAGCTATTTGCATGGATGAAAATAGAAACTTTCTATTGCGGATCTATGATAGCGATGAGGATTTGTTTATTGAACCTAATAATGAAGCAAGTATAGGTGAAAAATTCAGAAAATTTACAGTGAGTACTCATCCTGATCAAACTTCTCTACTCTGGACTGCGTACATAACAGATCTTGATGCAGTTGTAATTTATGCTCAGTTATCTTTATTTTACTTTTATGATGAGGGTGCTGAGTTCGTTCCTCCTGGTGAAGAGGATGGAGAAGAAGGTATGAGTCCAGAGGAAGTTAAAACGCTTCTTCTACAAACTAATTTGAGCTATATCGCTACTATAGCTATTACTGTTCTTCTAACTGGTGCTTTTGTTATTCAACGAGAAGGAACAGGGGTTAAAAGTTTCTTCAAAAATAAACTCAAAGGTGAACAAAAGTGAGTGATCCAAGAGAAATTAGAATGAAATTAGAAAGAGAGGATACTCCTACTCATTCGGTCTGGAAAAGATGGAAGTATGAACTTTTTGTTAAACATTTAAAGAAAACTGTAATTTACTTTACCGTTTTTTGTGTTGCTTTCGTTATCTGTTTCTTTATTACTTGGGCAATAATGGGGTTAGAAAACTGGTATTATGGTTTTGCAGGTATATTTATCCTTCTTTTCTATATTGTAAAATGGGTAGGGCTAGGGATTGCGTTTATTACTGTAAGAGCCTATATAGCTTATTTCTTTGCACCCGTAATCTATTTGATCATTAAATACTTCATTCATGTAGATCGAGTAGGGTTGAGAGAATTAGGTTCAGGTTACACTTATTTCTTCAAAATTACTACTACATCTGAAGGTTATCTTCTCCACGAGGATAAATTTCTTGGTTTATCAAAAACACCTGTTTATCTTGATAAAGTAACTTTGCAATATTTTAAAGACTTTGGAACTGAAAGAATTTCTAAAGAGAAAGGTAAGAAAGACGATACTTATCTCGAAGTAGATATTGTTCCTTTATCTTGGAGAGGGGATTCTTTACTTATTACAAATGAAGAAACCAAAAAGAAATTCATTAATAATAAAATTCTTGTTACAGAACCCATTAGAGATTATTACTCTTTAGTTGTTAAAGGTTTTAGTCCTGCTGATAGAGAATCAGAAAAAGGCATCATATACGATAAAATTCTAGGGACTGCTGATCTAAAACAACAAGTTATTCAGCTTAAGAGGGAAATAAAAGAGATGGATATTGAACACATAGAAAAAGTCGCAGAAGTTCTAATTCCTCACTCTTCAGACGAACTTAGAAGATTCAAAAATATACTTAGAGAAACTACTAAACCTTATGATAAATTATCTGAAAGCATCGAGCAGAAAACATCTATTTTGAAAATGCTACAAGAGAGAGAAGAATCATTAACAGATCAGGAGTTGGCGAAATTTGTCGCAATCGAAGAGCTCGATTGAATTTACTAACTGGCTTTCCTTTCTACATGATGAATATATTTCAGCTATGCAGATGGGAAAATACAACTACGATTCTATGCAACTAACAGCTCAATGGTGGGGATCATTTCTTGAACGCAGGTATCTAAATGGGCAAGATAGTGTTTGTTATTTTATGGCTGCTATGTTCAGATTGACTAACAAATACGTTCTACGTGGAGGAATCGGTCACATGGCACAAAAAGGTAATGAAAATGTTGAAGCCTTACTCCAAACTGCTACAAAGATAGAAAAAATAAGTTTTAAAAAGATAGATCAACCTAACATTGATTTTACTCCCTCTAAGAATATTCGCCCTAGTTCTTGGGAGAATCAGTTTGAACTTTTAGCAGTAAATATTGTGTTAAATCCAGAAAGATATCCAAAGGGATATGAAATAAAAACAGAAAAGGACTACTCTAGTCCAATATCTCTTACAGCTTTGAAGATTTACCTTCAAACGCTTGAGAGAGGAATTAGTTATGAAATAAAAAGAAAGGTGATATGTAAATTGAACGAAGCACAAGATAGTATTGATAGTAATATAAAGGCACTTGAAGAAAAAAGCAATAAAGCTTTAACTAGCATAACTCAACAAATATGCGAAGCAAAAATGACACTAAATGAGATGTTAGTTGAGTTTAGCGATGATTTAGATTCTAGGATACAGAGCATAAAAGGAAAGATAGACTTGGTCCTAAAGAAACAACTGAACGAATTAGAACACAAGTATGATTCCTTAATGGATCTAACAACCAACACCACTAAAATAGAGAAAGAACTAACTCAGAAGAAATTGTTCAAAGGTTTTAGAGGGCGAAGGTATCTCAAAAAACGACTTAAAGAAATAGCGTGATAAACATGACTTGGGGTTTAGGATCTCCACGAAGATTAGTTGAATTTGATAGTAATACTTTTCTTAGTAGTATAGATAAGGAAAGAACTTACAAACGAACTTTAAGATTGTTAGATTCTATTACTATTAGCCAAGATTATGTTGAAAGAAAAGATAAAATTCTACATAAAACAGAAGATAAAAATCATTGGACTGCTATCTATATTTTTGATGTCGCTTTGGAAAAGAAAGGCAAATCAGAAAGAATGAAAGCTGTTTGTGATTTCTTCAAATCAGTTTATCCTGAAGAACTTTTCTGGAGTGGTGGAAGCAAAACAAAATTAGAAGAACTTTACGATTCCATTCCTGATGGAGCAAAATATGTTTTCATTGGTGTTGAAGATGGAACAGCTATTTTGAAAGATAGAACAAAAGCTGAAAAAGCTAGAAGTAAAGCACGAAGGCATTTATGTAAAAAAAAGACTGGTCATCAAGCAGGAGTATTAATACAATATATCGGTACTCATCGCTGGTGGGATATAGAGCCTTTACTTCGTGGAGATACAACTTTAGTTATTTTTGGTTCTGTAACTGATGAGATGAACGCTTTTGATAGCATCCAAGAGAGTAAATGGCTCTCTAATGATGGTTTAGCATTTTTACAAGAGAAAGACAAGATGATTGAGAAGGTTGAAACTACAGAAGGAAAGCGTAAGAGTAGTCAAACTGAGAGAGAATTAGGTTTTTGGTTTGGTATGGCTTTAGTCAGAAAAAGTATAGATAAGAGACTAAATGTTTTCTATCTTCCTGAAGTAGATGATCCAGATTTATTTGATTTATATCTTGATGATGAATCAGAACAGAAACCTG
>JAAFKI010000181.1 GCA_021399345.1 Candidatus Heimdallarchaeota archaeon | reverse complement strand
TCATCCATCTCATAAGTGCAAGTATTTCGTTCATTTGCTAAGTAAATAACTTTGTACCCTTTCTCAAATTCAACTAACATACCTGGATCAAAATCACCCATTTCTCCTAATACTGGTCTAAAGTATCTATAGAAGCTATATTCCATATTTTCAGGATCTTCCTCAAGTATTGGTGGACAATTGCAGAATAGTTTCCGTTTTGAACGTATATGGTGATGTACTTCCAAGCCTGCATGAAATCCTAATTTCTTGAAATCTAGATTATTTGGATCAATCATTTGAACTAAAATGAAAAAAAATCAACAATGTTAAAAGGTTTCGTTCATCTGCATGAAAGAGAAATCTATCATATTGTAGAAAAAATCGATTTAAAGCAAGGTTTTCTGGAATAGAAGTCAAAATAAACCGATATTCAATCATTCTTGTTGACGGGAAACAGCAAAACGATTCCAGGTTAATTCTGTTTCCTTTTTATATTCAATAGAAGTTAAAATATCGATTCCTATGAGAAGAAATGATGTGAGAACAACAGTAAGACTGAGGATTAAGACAGAGGTTCTTACATCACGAAAGAGAAAACGAATGGAACAAATATCGGGAAGAGACACAAGGATAATTAAAGAATACCTAAGAATTATCTATCACAATGAGGACAAACTGTCATTAGTCAATGAGAAGAGAAGAGTAGATAAAGGCATGTTAGACCACTTAACTTTGTCAACTTTTAAGAAAACAATGTCTCCCCAACGTCCGACTGTAAGACATGATTTCAAAAAACGTTTTTCCCGTTGCTCACAAAATGAATTCCAAGAATGTAAAGAAAAAGCAGCTACAATATACCATTGTCAACAAACAACTATGAAACATCCTGCCCAAAAATACTCACAAAATAAAATCCCTAGAACGCAACACGCGCACAATAATAGATTCATTCTCTCTTGTTGCCCAAATAACACCATTGCAAGATGGTGGGTAGGTGTAAGAGATTCTTTCGATTCACAAAAAAACAACAGAAGATATCATCAAAAATTGTGGTTACCATTATCATGTTCTCCATATCATGAAAAGAAACTTAATTCGGGAAAGATTAAATCCTTAGAGTTACTTTACTTCTCAAAAAAGAAAGAATGGTGGATACATTTTACTCTTACTCATAATCCAAAGTTATATACTTCATCTGGTCCTCCAGCTGTGCTTGGGATAGATTTAGGAATCAACAAGCGTGCTGTAAGTGCACTCTTAACACCAAAAGGTATAATCAACCGTCATGAAATCAGATTCTGGTCAGATAAAACACGAAATAAGATAATTAGGAAAAATGAAAATAAAATAGCAAATCTGCAAAATAAATTAGTTAATCCAAACACAACTCAGTATCAAAGAAAAGATCTCCAAAAACAGCTAATTAACCTCAGAAAGAAAGTAAAAGAAATACAGGTACTAACTGATCATACTTATGTCAATATGCTAGTAAAATACATTCTTTCATTGGGTAAAAGATATGACTTGTTTGTGGTTGTGGGTCTTCCATTACATATTCGAAAGAGTCATTTTAGAGGAAACCAAAAACCAAACTCAAGAAAAACAATTCATCAGTGGAACTTTAGAAGAGTGATTCAATTACTCAAATACAAGCTCTCTTTCCAAGGATGGGAAGATCATAAAGTAATGGCTATTGGAGAATCATGGACATCCTCAAAATGCTCATCATGTGGTTCGTATAATTCTATACGTCCTAGACAATCCACATTTATGTGCAAAAACTGTGGGTATGAGATTAATGCAGACTTGAATGGAGCAAAGAATATTGCAAAGAGATTAATTTCTTATGTACTTCAACCTAAGTATAATACCATTAAGGATTTACTAACAGACAAGTATTTTCCCCTTAGCTGTTTTCGTGTTTTCCCAGTCCTAGGCCAATGGCTGAAGACAATGCAGAAGTTTCCGCATAAATCCGGAGCTGGAGTGAGTATCTAAGATTCTCAAAAATATTTCTCCAGAAATAAGTCCCGGAGAGGAGATGAACCCCCTCTCTTTTACTATACAGTGTATAAAAAGAGAAATCCCAAAGCTTGAATCTACAATTAAACTGCTTAGAGCGCTGCTACCTTGAACGCTTATGGGCTGGGAAGAGTCCTCAAATTACCAAAACATTAGTTTTGATAGCTAAAATGAAGGTAAACTTATCAAAATAATTATAAACAATAAAATGCAAGAAGTTTTAGATAGCAAGATGACTAGCTACAAATACACTTTCAAGATTCTATTGTTGGGAGATGGCGCTGTTGGAAAAACAAGCCTTGTCCAAAGATTCATTCACAATAAATTCCAATCCGGTTATTTGATGACAATTGGTATGGAACCATA
>JAAFKI010000180.1 GCA_021399345.1 Candidatus Heimdallarchaeota archaeon | reverse complement strand
TCACCTTTGTTAGTCAGACAGTAGAGATAAGCTATTCTCTTACCTGTAACTTGTTCATCTTGAATTAATATCCTTTCTTCAACCATTTTTTTCAGTTCAGGGTAAAGAGTTCCTGTCTTCAAACTAATTTGATCAGCTGTAAACTCCTTTACAAGGTTGATTAATCTATATCCTGAAGAGTTAGGGTTTCTTTTTAGCAAGAATAACAATAGTGTTCTAACTACAGGTACAGGTTCGAGAATATTTTCTCTACTTGAATTGCTCATTGATTCACTCTCAGGTAATATGGATAAAAGAAAGAAAGGAGTAATATTAGTTTTTTCTATTAAATTGGCAAAGAAACGAGAACTCCAGCATATGAACTTAAGAATAAAACTGCAATTGCAAAGATAACATTTGACAGTAATAGAACCTTACTAAGTTTGTGCTTAACATCTGTATTCATCCCTTCTAGTCTATCTAATATTGTACCTCTGAAAACCGCTATTGCAATCATCAAGAAGTATAGAATGTGTTTAATAGACAAGATGATTGAATATGTGTTTTCAAATGAGAAAAAGCTATTTGATACTGGAGGTAGTTTTGAGAGTATTAATCCAGTTATAAGAAGAACAACTATAGATATATAGACAAATATGCTTAATCTACTTCTAATTTTCTTATTAAGAAGTTCAAATTCCTCTGGCTTAAATTGCTTTTTCAAAACTGGCATTATGACCAGAACTAACAGTAGCATTCCTCCAATCCAAATGATTGTAAATATCTCGTGGAGGAAGTTGATTAATGTGAGTATTATTGGACTTACCATGATTTTCACCTTTAAGATATGTAGGTCATCTACATGTATTTAATAAACCTATCCATATATCAATTCTATTGGAAATGATATTTTCTTTCTTATGCTAAATCTAAACTAGAACTATCGGAAACTCAGAGAAGGTTTTTAATAGCTTTATTCTATGTTTAAACAACTATGAAAAAGCGAAAAATAAGAGATAATGTTTTCTGGTTAGGTGTTATTGATTGGGATAGAAGGTTGTTTGATTCTCTCATACCTCTTCCTGATGGAACCAGTTACAATTCATATTTAATTATAGGTAGTGAAAAGAATGTTCTAATTGACACTGTAGATCCAAAAATGACTGATATACTCTTGACTCAATTGAAAGATGTTGAAAAAATAGATTACATCGTATCTAGTCATACAGAACAAGATCATTCAGGCGCAATACCAGCTGTTCTTAAAAAATATCCTTCTGCGTTAGTTCTCGCAACTAAAAAAGGAAAAGAAATGTTAATAGATCATTTATTGATTTCTCCAGAACAAATACAGATTGTAGAAGACGGAGAGGAAATTTCTTTAGGTGATAAGACATTAAAATTCATCCATACTCCTTGGGTTCATTGGCCAGAAACAATGGTTTCCTACCTTGTAGAAGATAAAATACTCTTTTCTTGTGACTTCTTTGGTTCACATGTTGCAACAACCGATCTCTATGTTAGAGATGAAGGATTAGTCTATGAAGCTGCTAAAAGATATTTTGCTGAGATAATGATGCCGTTTAGCAAAATTATTCGAAAAAATATTGATAAAGTAAATAAACTGGAAATCCAACTGATAGCTCCTAGTCATGGAC
>JAAFKI010000179.1 GCA_021399345.1 Candidatus Heimdallarchaeota archaeon | reverse complement strand
CCCCTCAACGCACGTGAGGGGACCCACTTAAACGACGGTTAAACGCCCTCTGGCAAGTTTGACCAAGTTTCATAACGTGCGTAGAACAGTATAAATTAGATTTTTTGCTTGCTTTTTTTCAACCCATCTCCTATCTCCTTTATCATCAATATAAACTAAAATCTCTTTTTTTTAACATAGAGAAGAAACAAAGTAAATATGTAAGCATAGGTTAGGAAAAATAGATATAGAGACAGAGAAAGCTTTCTAATATATGGCTGATGTTAAAGGATTCTTTTATTGGTCCTCTCTTGACAACTGGGAGTGGGCAGAAGGATTCGAACCTCGTTTTGGTTTGATTGGAATAGATTATAAAACTAAAGAACGCCTTGTAAGAGATTCAGCAAGAATGTATGGTAAAATAGCAAAAGAAAATGCTATTCCTAAGCAATTATTAGATAAGTTTGAACTAGTAACTCCTCACAAAAGTAAAATACAACAAACTGAATAAATTAGGTAATAAACATGCCTCCCGATTTAACATTATTTCATGATCCTTCCATAGATAACGATGTAGTTAAGAAAGTTATCGAGGAATTGAAGATAACTTATGAAATTGATATCAAATTAATTAAGAGAAGAGAGCTTGAGATTGTTACTTTCAATAAGGCTAGAAACCAGTATAACGGTCAAAAATTGTTGAACATGTTGATTGATGAGGAAAACATAACTTATTTTCTTTGGCTAGTCAATGAAGATTTATACGTTCCAGGGAGGAATTTTGTATTTGGATTAGCTACTCAATTTTATGGTGGTATTGTATCTTTTTTTAGACTTGAATCAGAAAATATGAAAATAAAGGAAAGTGTTCATGAATGTGGACATATTTTGGGGCTGGGTCATTGCAAAGAAGTTTGTGTTATGCAGTATTCCAAGAATCTAGAAGAAGCAATTCTCAAGCCTACTTATCTCTGTTGGAAATGTAAAATATTGATGAAGGAAATAGAGAAAAAAATTGATAAAAACAAAGATTAAATAAGTGTTATACTTTTGTAAGAACTGTAGCAAGGAGCTAATTCTTTGTATCAGAAGTATATAGATTCGATAGTTGAGAGTTGTAAAAAGGACAATAGTTATGTCGTTATGCTCAAATGGGGTACTATTGATGAAGTCTATGAAAAGATTTCAAAAAAAGGAAAACTGATACAAAAGATTGGTAACATGGTTGAAAAGTTTCAATTTGATAAAACTAGCTTATCTTTCTACAGAACAGGAAAGTTAATGCTCTCTGAGGTAGATCATGTTGAAAAATTTCTTGCCGAAATATTGGAGTAAATCTAATGTCGAACATAGAAGGCTTATTGAAACAACACGGGACACCTGAGAAGGAAGTTTATCTAGATTGGGAAAACGGTTCCGTAGTAGATAAAGAAGTATATGCAGAAATGCGTCCCTTTTATCTTGAAAGAACTTTTGGTAATCCTGCAATCACACATCACATGGGTTGGGAAACTCTTGATTTTTATATGAAAGCAAAAACAAAAATTGCTAAACCTTTAAACATAGACCCTCAAGCCTTAGCATTAACTCATAGTTTTTCCGAATCTAATAATCTAGCAATTAAAGGAATTGCGAAATTGAATAAAAAACGAAAGAAGATTATTGTTTCAGAAGCAGAACATTTGAGTGTTATTCATACAGCAAAATCCATGTTTAGTGATCAGTACAAAGTGGAGATAATTCCTGTTTCCAATGACGGAACAATGAATCTTGATATTTTGCAAGAAAGGATTGATAATGACACTCTTTTAGTAAGTTTGCAAGCAATCAATCATGAAATAGGTACAATTCAACCAGTTAAAGAAGCGTTGGAAATTGTAAAAGACAAAGATGACAGTATTTTATTCCATACAGATGCAACTTCTGCATTTGGAAGAATACCATTAGATTATGGAAAAGTTGAGGTAGATTTAGCTACAATTAATAGCAACAGAATCTTAGGCCCCAAAGGTGTTGCAGGATTATATATCAAAGATGGTATAAAAATTAAATCAATTTATGAAGGACAATTGAGTCTTGAAATTCTTTCCCCAGATGTAGAGAATCCTGCTCTTCTAGCTGGTTTCGCAAAAGCAGTCGAGATTCAATTCAATCGTTTCGATGAAATAAAAAATCACACTCAAAACCTCAGAGATAAACTATTATATGGTCTCCAAACAAGTATTGAACGAACTGAAATCAATGGTCCTTTGGGAGAACGTAGAGCCCCAGACAATGTAAATATAAGCTACTTAGGATGTGAAGGAGAAGCATTAACAGTTGAATGCAGCATGAATGGAATTTATGTATCAAGTGGTAGTGCTTGCACTAGTAGAATACTTATGCCAAGTCATATATTGACTGCAATTGGAAGGAAACCAGAAGAAGCTCATGGGAGTTTACTGATGAAGATAAACCGTTTAAATACTGAAGAACAAATTGAGTATGTTCTAGAAAGAATGCCCAAAATCATCAAAAGAATCCGATCTATAACCGGGGGAATCGAACTTTAAGAGGATGAAAAAAATGTCGAGTAGAATACCCTTACCATATGCACCCCGAGTTCTTGAATTGTTTCAAAATCCTCAAAATCTAGGGAGAATGGAAGATGCAACCGTTTATGCTGCAGCAGGAAGTCCAGCTTGTGGAGATATGATAGCTTTCTATCTAAAACTAGATGAACCAAATGCCATTATTATTAAATCAAGTTTTGAAAGCTATGGATGCGCATCAAACATTGCAGCAGCTAGTCAGCTTACAATTATGATCGAAAACAAATCTCTTGAAGAAGCTTGGAAAATTACTTGGTCAGATGTATCTGAAGCATTAGGTGGTTTACCTTCAGTTAAAACACATTGTGGATCTTTAGCAGTAGGAGCTTTAAGAAGAGCAATTAGAACTTACTATAAAGAGAAGGAATTAAAACTACCTAATTGGTTACCTGAAGAATTAAGCAAAGATGAAAAACATGCTCTAGAGGAAGAAGCGTTGGCAGAAAAGTTAGCTAAAAAATACAAGCTTCTTGAGAAAAGAGATTAAACCGTAGCTTCAGAACAAGAAACACTAACATTCAGAAAAGAATAAACAAAGGTTTTTATATTTCAGAAAGCCAATTTTTAACATGGCTGGATATAGAATAATTTCTCTGTTTCAAGCAATTGCTTCTTTGTTTTTAGCTCTTTCAGTTTTTGATTTTGGCAACTTAATAGGGCTTAACTTAGCTTTCAATTTTGGTATGAATCCTTGGTGGACTACTTACACTTTCTGGGGATATTTGATAGCTCTAATTGCAATTCTTCAACTAGTTAAGGCGTTTATTGTAAGAGAAAGAGAATAAGAATTTTTGAAGTAAATACAACAATAGATTTACTACAATTTTGTTTCTTGTTTTATTAAATATTTGAGAGTAGTTCCGGTATGGAAAGCACAATTGATCCTGCAACAATAATAATTACTCCTAAAACCTGGGGGAGCGTTATTTTTTCTTTTAGAAATATACTCCCTAGAATCATAACTATTAAAGGAGAAATTGAAGATATAGGCGTAGTAATGC
Source organism: Candidatus Heimdallarchaeota archaeon (assembly GCA_021399345.1). Classification (GTDB taxonomy): domain Archaea; phylum Asgardarchaeota; class Heimdallarchaeia; order Heimdallarchaeales; family Heimdallarchaeaceae; genus UBA460. Next base: position 2,055 of record JAAFKI010000179.1, on the reverse strand, counting down.
CTGCTGATTGTAAGAGTTGAACAGCAGTAAAGAAGACAACCCCTCCACCAATCCAGGATACAGTACCACCTGCCATCAAAATTAAAGCCTCTTTTCTAGGTGCGAAAATTTTAGATCTAAATTTCTCTTTATTGATAAAGAATCTAGTGAAACCGTAGATTGCAACCAGCACTACCATTAATCCATTTCTTAGAGCCATCAAAGGCACTACCTCAATTGTTTGATCTTCAAGAATCAATCTGTTGAAAACGATAGCTATGCCCCAAAAAACAGCTGCAGAAATTGAAAGTGATATTCCCATAGGAAGAGCTTTCTTTTTTTGCTCAAACTCATCAGTTTCCATTGAATCTTCAGACGCTTTCAAATTAATTATGTCATTTTTTCGTGAAAAGTAAGAAATAAGAATTACACCAGAAGATATGAGGAGAGTACCTCCAATTATGAACCATGTTATATCTTCGATTTTAGCTATAAGAAGAGTAAGGGTTGTAAAGATGGGATAGATCGAAGTTACTGGTTGAGCTATTGATACATCTATTTTTTTAAGAGCACTGAGTGAAAGAAAATCACCTAAAGTTAAACAGATAACTCCAAGAAATAGCCAAAGGAGATTAAAACCGGACATTAGTTTTGAATAAGAATATACGCCATCAATTATAAAACCTAAAATTAGCAGAACAGGAATTGCAAATAGTCCCTTTATGTACGTAGCTGCAAGTGGGTCAACATTTTTTACACCTACTTTGAAAATAACCATAGATGTTCCCCAAGAAAAGGCTGCTACAAGTGACAATACGACTCCTACTGCAAAGCTAGCCATTAAATTTAGAAATCTGAGTTTATTCAAAAACTTTTGTTTAATGTTCCTACATCCTTAATAGAACAATATATTTTTATTGTGTTTCACTCCTTATAGATTGATAGTCATGAGTAGAAATATACCCATTAAAGTAGAGAGAAAAGAGGAAGTTCCCAGCTTTTATGCTGAAAGTATCCAGATGGTTCATTCAATATCTGGCTTCAAAATGATCATTTTCAAAGATCAAGCTGAATATGCAACAGAACCAAGCATAGGTCCAAATGCTCTAATTCCTCGTGCAATAATCAAAGAAATAGTTACTGAAGTTAGTTTTTCTCCACACCAACTGAAAATCCTTCTGAAAGTTATTGAAGAGCAGATAAAAGCATATGAATCAAGGTTTGGAGAAATAGCTCTACCTGAGCAAATCAAGAAGCAAGATAATACCACTGCAACATTCATCTAAAATACATAAAAAACATCATTCCTTTTCATTTTCAATAGTATCTATTGTTGCAAGCAGCTCGTCTAAGCTGAAAGGTTTTCTAAGAAAATAAGGTATTCCTAAATCTTCAACTTGCTCTCTTGAAATCGTGTCATCAGCAGTAGCAATAATTATCTGATTTTTTAGAATTGGTGAAATCTCTATCAGTCTTTTTGCAACCTCCAACCCTGATTTTTCAGGAATTCTGTTGTCTATTAGAAAAACAATATCTTCTACTCTCTCTTTCAGTTCTTCTATTTTTTCTAATGCTACTCTCCCACTGGAAACAATATCTTCTATCTCAATACCCTCTCTCTCGAACAACAGCCTGTACAGATTACTGATATCTTTCTCATCTTCGATAATGTAGATTTTTTTCATGGGACTTCACTATTCTACTAGAGAATATGATGAAGACTATTAAATATTTCGAAATCTAAAAAAATCTAGTAGCTCCGATAGTAATCAAAAATTATTTAAGAGATGGCATAGAACTTACTACTATGAAAAAGAGTCTTTCCACTGGATTATCTTTTCTTGTGATAGTATTGTTCATGTCAGCATCCGTCGTTAATGCTGAAAAATTTGAATGGTATTTTGAAGTTCCAGCTGGTAATATAGGTTTCAGATCCTTTACGGTGAGTAAAGATAATTTGTTTGTTCAGATGACAGTAGAAGTTTATGATGGAGGACCAATAAATATCTTTATTCTTGATAACAGTACTTTCACTGATTGGGATGAAGGATCAGTTGTTACAGCATATTTTGGTGG
>JAAFKI010000178.1 GCA_021399345.1 Candidatus Heimdallarchaeota archaeon | reverse complement strand
CTCTTTAGTTCATCAGCAACTTCTTTTTCTGCTGCTGTAATAACTACAGCTTTTTCTGGTCTCAGTTTTACAGGTATTCCATCAAGACAGACTATCTTATCTGCTTTAACATGCTTCTCGATCCAATTGATCAGCCCTTCTGCCAAAATTAAATAGGCTTCTTGAGGAACTGGATAGTCAATATTTATTAGTAAAATAGTTCCTTCTTTGTTAGCGTACAGGAGATAGGGATGTTTGAGAATATGGTTCATGAATATAGTTACTGGACTTAAGGAATCAGATTTGAAAAATCCTATTTCCTCCAAGTCTAAGTCTTCTATCATTTGTCTTGAAACAATTGGTCCTACGATTCCAGGTGTTGGGAAAGTAACAAAAACAACTGGGTTATTGAATACTACTTCCTTTGTTTGAACAATTAGGAAATTGTCTTTATGAATGCAAATATCTTCTTTAAACTCTTTCATGATATTTTCACATGTAGACAGTACACACACATAAAAAAAAGCTTTCCCTCTAACCAAATTAATTTTCTATCTCAGGTTGTTCTTTTTTCCTCGTTTCTACAATGATCATGCTCGTGATAATTAGAACTGCTCCAATTCCAAAGATATATGTCACAGAATCTCCTAAAAATGAGACAGACCAGACAACAGATAACAGTGGAACCATAGCTTGAATCATCCCTGTTTGAGTCGTTGAAAGGTAACCTAGGATATCCAACCAGAAAGAATATGCTAAAGATGTTGAAAGTACAGCGATAACAATCACCAAAAATATCCCTAGAAAATCCAAACTCATTCCAATTGGAGGAATTAGAAAAGCAAAGAAAACTAAATAAAAACTGCCCATTAAAAGACTTAAAAACGTAACTAACAAAGGATTGTCCTCTGAAAAATATTTTTTGAGCAAGACTGTATACAACGCCCAACAGAAGCCAGAACCAAAAGCAAGCAAATTACCAGATATGCTACCTAAAGAAAAGTTTCCTATATCAAATAAACTTTCATCGAAAATTACTAAGAAGAGTCCAACTAATGATATTGATAGAGCTATAGCATAAGATTTTCTGATTTTTTCCCTTAATATAAAGAAAGCAACTATCGGGATTAAAATGATGTTGGCATTTAGTAAGAAAGAAGCTGAAGAACCATCAGTAGCTGGGTTCTTTACTGCTACAAACAATAAAACAGGCATACCTGCGGCTGTTATTGAAACTAGTATGTAAGCTTTCCACTTGTTTTTCAAAGAAGTTATTAATTGTTTGTTCTCAAAATCTTTCTGAAACTGTAGAATTACAAATAAAGCTATAGCTGCAATGAAATATCTAAAAAAAGCTAGCTGATATGGTGATAATTGAGCCTTTTGATCAATCAGATAATCCCCAACTACTGGAGTTAGACTCCACCCTAATACTACAGTAGAAGCTTTTAACAAGTGGATTATCTTTTTGTTCAATTCTCTAACCTTCAAAGAGTTGTTTGTTGTTATATCTAGATATAATGCCAGTACATTTTTATCTCTCCCATTCAAAAAACTATCGTGAAAATCAAAATAATAACTGATTCAACATCTAATCTAACTGCTGAGCTAGTAGAACAGTACGATATTGATATTATACCTGCATTCGCAATTATTGACGAAAAAGAGTATATTGATGATGGGTCTACCCCGCCTGCAACCTTCTATGAATTAATAGCAAATTCAAAATCTGCAAAAACTAGTATGCCCTCTCCGCAAAATGTTTTGAGTGTACTTGAGGATAACCTAGATTATGATCATTTATTGATGATACATGTTTCTACTCTTCTATCGGGGACAATAAATGTAGTACAAGGTGTCATTAAACAGTTTAAGAGAAACAATAAAGATGCCCCAAAAATAACCATCTTTGACTCAAAGGGTTCATCATATTTTCTCGGAGCTATTGCAATCAAAGCAGCTCAGCTTGTTCGTCATGAGTTATCGCTTGAAGAGATCATTAAACAACTAGAAGATTTTAGAGATAATGATGTTCAAGTTCTTCTTACAGTCACTGACTTAACTCATATTTTTCAGAGTGGAAGAATAGGGAGGATACAATTTTACCTCGCTGATTTACTCCATACATATCCCATTCTAACTTTAGTTGACGGAGCACTAAAAGCAGTAAGTAAAGATATTGGCAGTGAGAGAACTTGTAGAAAGCTGATCAACATATTCACAGATTTTTACGAAAAAGATGATGAGGTTACGTTGTGGTATGCAGAAACGGTTCCAAGCGAAACAAACGACCAATTTCGTCAAATGTTAGATGAGATTCAAGAACCTAAGATTAAACAAATTATACCTTTTAAGGTTGGAAATGCAATTGTTTGCCATACAGGTACAACGGTTATGGGAATAATCTCAGCAAGAAATTTTGATTTAGATTAATCTTGATTTTTCTTTTTAGCTTTCATATCTCATTTATGTTAAAGATTTGAATCAAATATATTCGGTGGTATTCAAATCTCAAAAAATGCTCTAATCTTTTCTTTGAGAACTTTAACTGAACTATGTCTCTCGAAACTAAATTCTTGCGAAAACCTTGTTCCTCTTGGATCTAGAAGTATGTGAACAGCTCTGTCACCTTTATTACGAATAGCTCTTCCGAAACTCTGAGCAAGTCTTTGAACCATAGGAATAATCATAGTAAATTCTTTAGCAATTTTAGATCCAAATTGGCTTAGTAGGTCATCATGAATTATTTGATTTTCTTGGGAAGGCGGTGGAAAGGGCAAAGTGCTAACAATAATTCCTTTTATCAAACTTCTTCCATCAACAGAAAATTCTACTCCTTCGCTTAGTTTTCCAGCTATTACACAGAGAATCAGTTTTTTTTCTTCAGAACTAGCCACAATTGCTTGGAGAGTTGTTATATCTAAGTCACTTGTTTCAGTAATATCTGCACTCAAAACTCCAACGTTCACTAGATCCTCCATGTATTTGTAGCTAGGAACAAATACTAGAGTATGACCATCGATTGCTTCAAAGATATTCTGAATTGTGCTTGAAATCAAAATAAAATATTCATGGGTTCTATTGTCATATTTCCCATTTAATTTTTGATTTACAAGTACGTAATGTTTGCTTTCAATGTCCTCCTTAGGTGAAAAAACTCTCAACATCTTTGAATTAGATAACTGGAAAATTTGTTGGAATGATCTTAATGGTTCAAAACTGCCAGAAATCAAAACTAATCTCTTAGTTTCTCTAAATTTCCTGAGAGTATCTGAAGATTGAATGTTTACTATTGATAATTTATGCCCATCGGATAATAAAATTTTGTCTTGAGCAGAAAGCAGGAAGTGATAAACTAAATATGCGTAGAATGCTGGAGGACTATTTCTGCTTAACTGTGTTTGAAGGAGAGAAAATAATTCGTCTTCTAAGGATTTTAGTTTATACTCATCATAGTTGCTATCTATAATATTCTGGTTTTCAATTGCTTCAAGAATCTCAGTGTATATTGTGTGGGGAAGTTCTTTAACTGCATTTTCTATAAATGATTTTGAGATTGTTTGGTTGATTGGCTTGTGCAGATTATGAGCTTCATCTACACCAATTAGTGT
>JAAFKI010000177.1 GCA_021399345.1 Candidatus Heimdallarchaeota archaeon | reverse complement strand
CTTCTGTTTATCTGGATCACCAATGCTCATTACAATTCAGAATAGAACTAACCTAAAAAAGCTTTAGTTACGATATCAAACATGTTGTTCTTTAAAGGGTTGTAGCCTTGAATTTGAGAATTAATAGATTTTTTAAAAACCTAATTTATAAAAAAATGTGATTCATTTTTTCCCATTTTATTTCTGACCTCGAATAAAAGTTTACTAGGTATTTTAAAGCTAAAATTCTTTATTTTTTTCTTTTTTAAAACATCAAAACTAAAATCAAATTTTTGAAAAATGTAGAACCATTAGAAAAATAAAGAAAAAGAAGAATAATTATTTTGTTTCTTCCTGAATTGTTTCTAGAGATTTTCCTTTTGGTTCATACTTGTTAAATACCAGAGTTAAAAGCGGAACCAAAGCGATGACACCTGCAACTATAAAGAGTATCATATAAGTTGTCTTTGATTCTACGAATAGTATCGCAGCGGCAACTAAAGGTCCAATTACATATCCCACTCGAGAAAGCGTTAAAGACAAACCAGTCGCCGTACCTCGAATTTTCGTTGGAAACATTTCTGGAATATAAACTAGTAAGAATCCCAAGAAGCATGCCATGAAATAGTATATAAAAACCATGAAAACTGGATGACCGATAAAAGCTAAACCTAGATATGAAAGAGTCGCTCCAACACTACTGAAAATAAATGCAACCATTCTCCCAAGCTTTTCCATGATGATTCCAATGGACAATGCACCTAGAATTGTAGCAAGTCCAGCAAAGATGAGTATAAATTCAAACCTATCTGAAGTGAAAGATTGAATATCTATAAAGAATGTAGCGACAGTTCCTGTTGCCATCTTGAATGCTATGTTCCAACATATGTAAATCCCACCAGTTAACAAAACAAAGATCCAATCCCTTTTTGTGAATAGTTTGATAGTTTCCCAGAATCTTGCTCGTTGTTTCTTGATTTTTAATTCTTCGCGTTGTGAATTCCATCTTTTGGTTTCCTTCATCCAGAACCAAGGGGCAATGAGAAGTAAGCAGAAAGCACCCATGAGACCGTACATCCATTGCCAGACTATAGAATATCTGCTATAACCTCTCCAACTAACGCATACAATGGTATTAAACCAATTAAAAAGGCCACACTACCATTAAATGCCCGTCTTTGTGGTATAGATTCTTCTGAGATAGGTATTGTCCACAAATTTACATTTGTTCCCAAGATTAGAAGAGCGTAAAAGACCATAAAAATCCAAAAAGAAATAGCTCCAGCTATTCCTATTACCAATGCACTACCACCCATGAGAAGTAGTAGAATTAATGTGCCTATTTTTCTTCCCCAAAGATCAGCCAACCAACCTATAAGGAATACTAAGAAAGCAGCGATTCCAAAAATTCCTTACCATAGTAAGAATTTATCTAAAGTAATTCCAAAATGTGCATTTATCTTTGGAATGGCAGTTGTTTCGATTAAAGAAAGATAATTGTCAACTAACGCGATAAGCCCCATAAATGATACTAAATATATCATGTATTTCTTAGAACGAGGTCTTGATTCGATTACAGTTTCTGCCGTCATAAAGTTCTGAAGAACTCACTTGATTAAAAAGCTAACTTCAACTAGATTCAGGAAGAATCGCTCGAAAATCTTACCACATAGAGAAATATTTGTGTGGTAAGATTATTCATTTGATTGATGATTTAGAAATCACTCGATAATATTATGTGGAATAGTGCTTTATAAGAAGAAAAAGCTTCTTTTATTAGTTAATACCACATAATTCTGTATTTTAGAATTTTTAAATGAAAAACAATGTTAGACCAAACTTTCCAAAGGTTTAAATATACTTTGGAAATTATAGTTCAGATATAAATGAATCTGAATAAGACTCTAAAATTTCTATTAGTAATAGTAACTATAGCACTATTTACACTGAATTTCAATGTGAGTGCTCTCGGTCCAAAGATAGACATACAATATGTTAACTATTGTGATCTTGATGGAGACGGTAAAGAAGATGATGTGTATGCTGAAGTTTTTCTAACAATGTTACCAGGAGTAAATTACCTAGAGTTTGAAGCTTCAGTTAAATTCAATGGAGAAATACTCATTGCAATTTATAGAGATAATCATGTGAGAACTGAAGCTGAAATAGTTTACAAATTTTACTTCTTCAATATAGCATATCAAAGTGGAATATACATCCTAAAAGTCTGGTTCAATATTGAGAACAATGATCAAATAAGACATGTAAGTGATGCCCAACCATTTGATCCACCAGAAGGCGATCCAGATCATCCTCCAGGGGTAGTCGTTTCTCCAGGACCTTAAATTGACAAGATTTCACTGATAGAAAAAAAGTGATCAGGGATTTGTAATGAAGGGATTCGCTCGAGATTTGATGGAAATACTGCGTTTATTAGAAAATTATCCACTAAAATCGTATAGTGAATTAGCTCAGAAAAGTAGTCTGTCACCCCAGACCTTCATTAGACGAGTAGAGGAGTTAAGAGCTCAAGACGTTATCCGGGAAGTTCACTCCTCTCTCAATCCCGAAAGTTTACTATTAGAAAGATATATTGTAATGTTCTTAACAGAATCGATTGAAGGAATCAAAATTTTAGAGCTTGCGTGTGATGTTCATCCTTACACTTCTTCAAGAAATAGAATCTTTGGAGTTGATTATGGTGTATATGCGGTATTCGATATACCTAAAGGATCTTTCCGCAAATTAAAGATTTTTCTTGAAAATCTGTTAGTAAAGAAATATTGTTTTAAATATCATACCTATAAATCTCAGGGAAAAAGAATTTTTTATCCCCAACCTTTTTACAACAATATTATTGATCTTGAGGAATTCGATCTTGAAGCTTATCTAGTACAAAATACTACTACTTTGTACACCGGTAAGGGAGGGAGGGGGTCCTTTTTATCCTCTCTAGAGTTGCATCCCATAGAACTGTTGATACTAAGAGATATTACTCTTGACTTTAGAACACCAATGAGCCAATTAATAAAAAAGTATCGAAAATACCTGAAATCAAAAAAAGGAGAATTGGAAGATTACATCTTTCCTGAAACATATCGACCACATCTTGAAGAATTCTTTCGCGAAGAAAGAACTGAAAATGCAATCTACATGGATTTCAAAAAAAGATATCATGCACTTATAGAGAAGCATGTAGAAAACTATTGGTTAGGAATAAATAGAAAACATTTCGAGATGTTTATCAGATTTGGATACGTTATACGAAACATCTCTAAAGAAGAAAAATCAAGATTATTCAGCCTATTAAAAAATGAAAGACCACCATTTAACATATATATAGAGGATTTAGATAGGAATCTGTTTCTTTCATTATCTCTACCTCCTTACTATCAAACTAAACTTTCTTACTTAATGAAAGAAAGGTATGAAAAATTTTCAGCTTACTTATTGGATAGCTTTGGATATAATGCATTGAAATATAGATTTTATGTTGGTAATTACGATATTAGAAATAAAGAGTGGAGGCAAGATGAGGAGTGGATGGTAACAGGGGTCACTAAAGGCATTGAAGAAAAACTAGCGAAAAAAGAATACAGAATAGTAAAAACATAGAGGAGTAAAAAATGGTAAGAGTATATGTAATTGAGGACGATAGATTAGTGCAAGATTTGTATGTAATGTATCTATCCAGAATGGGACATGAAATAATAGGACAATCATATAATGGTATAGAGGCTTTAGTTGACTTATATCTAAATCATAGGGAGAACCCACCAGATATAATAATTCTAGACTATACAATGCCAGGAAAGAATGGTCTAGAGTTGTTACACGACTTACAAGAATTAAATTATGTTAAGAACATCAAAGTTTTGTTTATTACGGGATTTGCTCATCTTCGGCATCCAGCATTGGAGCTGGGAGTATCCAAATTTGTTCAGAAACCATTTGATTATGAAATATTAAGTCAGTCAATCAAGGAATTGGCATTTGAGGAAACGACAATTAGGATGTGATGTATTCATTATTGGGAAAAATAAACGCAATCGTTAAGAAAAGATAAAGAAGGATTTTAAGACCACTAACTCTTTTCTATTTGAAATATATACTAAAAATTTAGTTGAAAAGAGTATTTTCATTACACAATTTTACCATTATGCTTCAGTTCTGAGTAAGTTTAAATTATCTGTACTAACTATTATCTAAGTTAATTTACAAAGAGGATGAGAGTTGAATGAATAAAAATATAATAATTGGGAGTTTATTTGTTAGTTTTTTTTGTGTCGGAGGATTAACAGGTTATCTCATAACAGACTTAACAAGTGAAGACCATGAATCTCTATTGTTAGACTTCCAAGATTTGGATGAGGAATATAATAATCTTTTAGACGATTACAATACTTTACTAGGAAACTATTCTGATTTACAGAGTAACTATGAAATAATATCGGGAGAATATGAATCTTTGAATGAAACCTATCATTCCTTATTAACAGAGTATGTTTTCTTGAATGAAACCTATAATGAATTAGTGATAAATTATAACTCAATTGTAGAATCTTTCAATGTTTTACAAATAGCTTATGATCAACTTGATGATTTATATTCACAACTATTGATTGCCTATGCAGTTATTGAAAGTGAATATAATGCATTACTTCAACAATATTATCTGTTGACAACATGGATCAGCGAAATGACTTTACCTGCACAGTACATGGTTTTTGCCGAAGCTGTTAGAAGATATTACTTTGAAGATTTTTATGTTAAAGATACTTGGACTACAGGAAATGAATCTGGATATTTTGCAGAATATGCAAGATTCAGTCGTGATGTTGTGCTTCATGATTCTCAAATATTCGGTTCATGGTTTTCAGAAGTTTCAAATGCTCTTGCAGATTGTTTGAAATTCGGTAATGTGACTACGTATTTGGCTTGGTATACTTTCTGTTATACTTTCTATGATTGGGTTCCTAATTGGGATGGATATGATTTATCTGGAAAAGAACTGAATGATATTGAGTCTATAGTCCAGTGGTGTATTGATGAAATTGACTATGAATATGATACTGAAATATCAATTGGACAAGAATTCTATTATTGGGATTATGTTAAATTTCCAGTTGAAACAGCTTTCAGGACCAAAGGTGATTGTGAAGACCAAGCATTGTTATGTGCAGCCTATCTAGAATCT
>JAAFKI010000176.1 GCA_021399345.1 Candidatus Heimdallarchaeota archaeon | reverse complement strand
TCCTAGAATGAAATTTTCAGATTATCCAAATCATCAAAAAGCGGAATGTCCATCCCAAGATTAAACACTCGATGAACCATCAGATGTGACTTCAGTTCCCAGACCTTCCAGATTGGTATGTATAGTTGTTTTGCAATCTCCTCCTCACTCAGTCCAGCATCATACATCTTTTCAAATTCTTTATTTACGGACATCTTATTTCCTCTATACTTAAATATATGCCACCTCGAATAAATAGTTTTTGTGTATTTTTTTATCTTTCATTTACTCCTGATAATTATTAGGAATAAGTACCATGTGAGTGTAAATATTTTTGTCTGAAAATGAGACCTACGTTCAATAAATAGATTAGGTATGAGCCTGACCAAAGTCAAAAAATAGTCATAAATAGTAATAGGAATGAAATCGCCTATTTTTGTCTATTTCATTGGTATATACCATAATAATCAATAAATAGATAAATAAACATAATAAACATAGTAAACATAAAGAAAGTAATTGTTAGGGTCATATAAGGTATGGTTTTATTGTGTATGGGACGTAGTCAATAAATCAATAAATAGAAAAGTCCTACTAGGTACAAATTTTGGTGCATACCTAACACCTATTTTTTAGAAATACTCAAAAAATCAATAAATAGGATACCTAATGCGTACCTAACAAAAATAGTCAATAAATAGAAAATTGTGGGATTATTTCACCCACTGATACACAACAGACCTTGTTCCAACACCAAGTCTTTTCATTTCTTCTTTGTCCTTTATCGTTGTCTTATCAACTACTTTATACCATCCTTCGTCCAAAGCAATCTCTAGATATCTTACCATCATATTTGAATCGGTAGTTATTGTTTGAATTCTGAATAAATCACCTTGTTTTGCCATATCGTTAGGGAATTCTTTTAGGTACATAATGAATGCTCTTGCCCTATCTTTATAGGACTTGACTTCTTCCTGTTTAACATTTACTTTTTCTCTGACCAATAGTAACTGCTTAAGATGTTTATGATGGAGCATAACAGTATCAATAGCACGTTCCATATCTCCTTCGGTTATAGCTATACCCTGTAGGTCTTCCTTCTTCTGAGCGCGTAATATGGAGTCGTAATTTCTACTAACACAATAAATACCTGACAGCTTCAATGCCATCAAAGGATATCTGTTAACTATATTGCCCTTCCAATTGAAAGTATCTTTCATTAGTTGCTTCCATTTCTTCAAAGATTTTATTTCAAACTTCCTCCACATAATCCCTGCTTCTTTTGACATTATGAGTTTTGTTAGCCACTTATTGACCTTCTGGTAAAGCATAGCCAATTCCTTAGCATAGTTTTCAATATCAGCTGTGATAACATTATACTCTTTTTCTGAGAATATATTTTCTACATCCTTTTCTATATCTTCTTCTTTCTCACTTGGGAGTTTTACATCTTCTATGTCAAAATAATTGTAAATGAATCTGTTACCTGTGCCTTGTGTAAAGAAATCTTCATCCATTACTTTCTTTAAGAAATAAGGCGTAGTCGCACTCAGGATATTCACGTAAACATTCTCTACTTTTTGTTGACCATGAGTAATAGTAGTTCGGTCGTATGCAATGCCATCATAATTTTCAGACATAAATTCTAATGCATCAGATTGATATCCGTCTTGTCTTGCTTTCTTAAAAACACCACTGAACTCATGTGCAACTATTACACCTTCATGGTTACCATCCTCATCCATTTTAGTAATAAATCCTTCAACAGATGACTTAGTTGGCAGTTTAAAGTCCTTCTTTAGTATTTCACCAACCTTCTTAAGTATTAATTCAAATATCTGCTGAATTGGAAGAGATTTTCTTATGCCAGATAAAGCAATCATCAATATGTACAAATTCAGTCTTACTGGTGATTTTTTAACTATTATGGTATTACCCAAGAAAGTAGTCAACAAAGATGTTGCTTGTAAAGTCGCCCATTCTTCCTGAACCATCTCAATATTTCTAATAGTAAGTGCTGACATATTCGTGATAAAATCTCTGTCATATAGCTTGTATCCATCATCGACTTTTTGAACATCAACCATAAGTTTTACCATAGCATCAACCATGCTTACTTTCTCTGGGTTACTGTCTTTGTATATTTCTTCTGATAGTTCTTGAGGAGTCCAAATGTCTTTCTTATCGCGATGTTTTAGAAGTATCTTTCTTATGGCTTCTTTAATCTCACTATCTAGAGTAGGTTCACTTAAGTCCCAATCAGGAATTGATATTTTTTGCTCTTTCTCTATCCATCTGAGACCTGTCTTTGTTCTTTCTATTCTTCCAGCCTTTATCCAAGTTGAGAATAGGTTTTCTACATAATCTCCTAATCCCTTGACATAGTCCATACCCAATAACTCAACTAGATTCACTATTGTTACTTCACCTTGCTCTCTGAGTTTCTTAGAAAGTTTATCGAAATCTTCTTGTTGGTTTCTTGCCATCAGTAATCCTCCAATGGTGTAATTTCTTGAATTCTTGACCAAGCAATAAATGATGTCTTCTGTTTTGTTTGAAACACTATTCCATACTCGTCTATGTCAGTAACAATTCCGCTTAACACAAAATTGTCCATCTGCACTAGCTTGCATTTTTTATCTAAAAATACTACTATTTTCTTATCTTTCATCTTTCCATTCTCCATTTCTATTTTTCATTCTACTTCTCGCTATTTCTTTGCAAAGAATTTTTCAAAACAGGGAGCTTTGCTTTCCCAAGGCCTTAGGAACGAGTAGACCTTTCGGCCTACCCGGTACTAATATAACCATTAATAATATCTGAGTTTATGAATATTTGTATTGCCCACCAACTTTTATTTTCAATTCACAGTTTGAGGT
>JAAFKI010000175.1 GCA_021399345.1 Candidatus Heimdallarchaeota archaeon | reverse complement strand
GGAGATTGCCGAGTGGTCAAAGGCGCTAGAATGAGGATCTAGTCCTTAGTGGTCCGGGAGTTCGAATCTCCCTCTCCGCACCAGCTTTTATTTTAACCAAATAGATTTTCAAAAGAAACTTGAGACCAGTCTATTAAACTCATTATGATTCCAAAGATTATAGCAAAAATCAATATGGCTACACCTATCAATAGAATTTCTTCTAGTATAGGTCCTCCTCTTTTCTTCTTGAAAAGCAATTCCTTTATCCCTTGTAATAACATTAACATAATTCTCATTATTTGTATAAAAGCTGATATTTAAACTCCACAAAATGATTTTAAACATCCTTGAGTACTTTTTCAAATGCTTTCGGTTGATGTTTAAATAACTTGAAGATGGAAAACCTTTTTTAGTATCATCATTGGGTCGGATATAGAATCCTTTGCCGGGTGCGTCTATGGATATAGAACTTATAGAGTTATTTCCTAATTCAATAAAATTCATATTGTCAGATGTGACATTAGCGTTTGCTAACGCAATTAGAAGAACAGCATTAGCTGAAGTGCCATCATTGACTATTGAAGATGTATATGTTTTGAAAAACACATCACCTCTTTTTGATGAGTTCATAGCCCACAGATTGGGATTAATTCCTTTAAAATTCGACATTGATGCTCTGGAGTTAAACTTCAGAGATGAATGTGATTGTGGAGGGATTGGTTGTAATTTATGCACTGTGACATTAACACTCTCAAAAGAAACAGATGCTCAAACATCTACTGTTGTTTATAGTTCGGATTTAATTTCAACTCAGGCTGGAGTTGAACCTATAAGTTCTGTGATTCCAATTGTAAAATTGGGACCAAATCAAGCTCTGGAACTAGAGTGTATGGCACAACTTGGCAAAGGAAAAGAACATGCAAAATGGCAACCTGTCTCTGCCATGGGTTACCAGGCATTTCCAATCCCAACTATAGATAAGGAAAAATGTACTAATTGTTTAGCATGTATAGATGCATGTTATAGAGGCGTTTACCAAAAGACTGGTGATAAAGTTCAAATTGCTAATCCTTTAAATTGCACTTTGTGTGATTACTGTCTTGAAGTTTGCGAACCAAATGCAATAACAATCGGCAAAGATTCTACAAAAGTCATTTTTTCCTTTGAAACTAATGGGGGTTTAGATCCTTCAACAACATTAACAAAATCTGGTGAGTTAATTCTCGCAAAAATCGACGAATTCAAAAAGACTCTTGAATCAACATTGGCAGAGGAAAAAGAATCATAAGGTGAACTAAAATGCCTAGAAGAACAGGAACTACTGATCCAAATGTACTTGAACTTATTCATAAATTAAAAAAGAAAACTGCAGAAACACAAGCAGCATTATGGAAAACTGTAGCAGAGAAAATAGAAAGACCTCGAAGAAAGAGAGCTACAGTCAATCTCAGTAAGATCAGTCGTTATTCTAAAGCAAATGATATAATCGTTGTTCCCGGTTCTGTTTTAAGTGCCGGAAACTTAAACCATCAAGTTACAATTGCGGCTCTGAAATTCTCAGAGGGAGCAAAAGAGAAAATTAAAGCCAGTAAAAGCAAACACATAACCATTGATGAGTTGTTGGAATCAAAACAAGAGGTTAGTAAAATTAAGATTATAGTATAATTGGTGTGAAAAATGGCAAAAAACACAACAACAACTGGAACTCAAATTTCAGTTACAAAAATTAATATTGATGCAGATAATGCGATTTTGGGAAGATTATCTACAGAAGTAGCCAAATATTTGCTGGAAGGTTATACTGTAAATATACTAAATTGTGAAAAAGCTGTTATTTCTGGTAAAAAGCATTCAATTTTAAGAGAATATAGAGATATGCAACAGATACATACACATACTAATCCTAGACGTGGTCCATTTCACCCAAAAAGACCAGATCGTTTGGTTAGGAGAACAGTTAGAGGTATGTTGCCTTGGAAGAAAAGTAGGGGAAGGCAAGCATATCATAGATTACTAACATATATTGGAGTTCCAGAAGAGTTTACTAATAGTGAAATGGTTAAACCTAAGTTTGCAGATGCAAGCAAACTAACATGCAAGAAAATAACCATTGGTGAATTATGTAAAGAATTTGGGTGGAATGAATAAATAGGTGATGAATATGGGTAAAGTAATTGTATCTTCAGGAAAAAGAAAAACAGCTATTGCTCGAGCTACCATTAAAGAAGGCAAAGGCAGAATTAGAATTAATGGAGTACCTTTAGAAGTCTTACCAAATGAATTGAAAAGAATAAAGATTAGCGAGATTTTTATTATTGCAGGAGAGGAAGTACGAGAATCAATTGACATAAAAGTCAATGTAAGAGGAGGGGGATTTATGGGTCAAGCTGAAGCAATTCGAACTGCTATTGCAAGAGGATTGATAGAATATTTCGATGATTTAACAATGAAAGAGAAATTTACTGTTTATGATAAAACAATCGTATCAGGTGATCCAAGAAGAACTGAGCCCAAACATTTTGGTGGAAGAAGTTCTCGATCAAGATTCCAAAAATCCTACCGTTAGATTTTTTTTCTTTCCTTTCTTATACAATTTAAGATGACTTTCAATTTAGATTGTTCCATTGGAGAAGGTGGCGGCTCCATAATAAGAATATCTTCAGCTTTAGCAGCTGCTACAGATACTGATTTGAATCTTTTCAACATTCGTTCTAATAGACCAAATCCTGGTTTAAGAGCTCAACACATAGAAGCAATTAATGCAATTAAACAATTTTCTGGATTTATTTCGGTCGATTCAAATATTGGAGACAAAGAATTAGTTTTAACTAAGAAGAATGCAAAATCAGATAAAGCATTTGTAAAAGTTGGAACAGCTGGAAGCATCGGTTTAGTTGCACAAGCAGTCTTATTCTATGCCTTTTCTCAAAAACGAGATTTGGAATTAACTATAACTGGTGGTGCTACTCATGGTAAATGGGCACCTTCAGTGGAATATATTCAACACATTACTCATGAATTAATGGGATTAATGGATAAGAAAATAGAAACAAATACAATGCACTATGGCTTTTATCCTAGGGGCGGAGCAAAATGCGTTTTTCAGTTTAAAGGTCATGATATGCTCTCCCCACTAAACTTAACAGAAAAAGGGGAATTACTAAAACTTGAAATTTTTTCAATAGCTTCACAATCATTGAAGGGAAGGCAAGTTGCTGAAAGACAAGCAGATGTTTTCACAAAAAAAATAGAACTAAATGTTGATGTAAATAGACATATCAACTATGTTAAATCTCTAAATCCTGGTTCAGGATTGACAGTTGTTGGAATTTATTCTTCAGGTAGTAGAATTGGGTGTTTTATTCCAGGTGAAAGAAGAATAACCGCTGAACAGGTTGCAGGATTGTGTGCAAAGATTTGGGAAAGAAATTCTCATGGTTCTGCAGCTGTTGATGAATATGCTGCAGATCAGTTGATTGTACCATTGTTTTTAACTGAAGGAAAATCAGAAATATCTGTACCTACCATCTCAAGCCATACTAGAACCAACATAGACTTGGCTCAGAAGTTTATAAAAAGAAAAACTAACATTGAAAGAAAATCAGATTGTTTTCATATAACTGTTGAAGATTTGTAGTTTATACTGAAATGACTATTTCATTCAATTTCTTTCGTAACGACATATTTATATGATGCTAATAAAGTCGGAGTACGACGTCAAAACGCAGTTCATAGGTTCTGCAAGAATAAGAAATAAGACGTTAATAAATTAAAATTAGCATCATAAAGTGATAAATATGGGGCATCGAAGGGTAAGTGCTCCCCATCGATCATCACTAGGATATCGAAGGGTAAGAGCAAGAAGAATTATCCCTGCACCTCGCGCATGGCAAGAATACGAGGGTGCTCCCAAACTATTGGGATTTCTCGGAATCAAAGCAGGGATGACGCATTGCGTATATATAGAAGATCGACCAAGGAGTCACTTGGCGAATAGAGAAGTAACTGCAGCTATAACATGTATCGAGACACCTCCTATCGTAATTTTTGGAATACGAGGTTACGAAAAATCAGCGTATGGTCTTAAGATTGCCGCTGATCTTTTAGCAACTGAAACCAAGGAAGAGCTAAAACGTAGACTTAAGACTCCAAAAGAATATGATTTTGAAAAAGCTAAGAAGAAGTTGGAAGATAAACTAGAAAAAATTGTTGAGTTAAGAGCGATTGTTCATACACAACCTTACTTGACTGGAATAGGAATGAAAACACCTCAAATAGCTGAAATCAAAATTGGATGTGGCGATATAAAGGAAGGTTTTGAATACGGTCTTTCTCTTCTTGGAAAAGAATTGTTAATTAGAGATGTGTTTAAGGCAGGAGAATTTGTTGATTCAATTGGTGTAACCAAAGGTAAGGGTTTCCAAGGTCCAGTAAAGAGACATGGAGTTAAAATACTTCAACACAAGTCCAAAGGCACCAAACGTGGTGTTGGATCAATAGGACCATGGACACCATCAAGAACAATGTGGACTATTCCAAGATATGGACAAATGGGGTTCCATGTGAGGACTGAATACAACAAACGAATAATGCAGATAGGATCTGACGGATTACAAATAGTACCTAAAGGTGGATTTGTTAAATATGGTGTGGTAAAAAACAATTATGTTTTAGTGAAAGGATCAATACCAGGAACTAAAAAGCGAACAGTAATGCTTAGAGGACCAATGAGAAAAGCTCCACAGCCAATTAAAGAACCACAAATTCTGCATATCTCAACAAGGAGTCAACAAGGTTAGGTGTGAGGCGATAAAAATGAATGTATCAAAATATTCAATCAAAGGACAGAAAATGAGTGAAAAAGTAGAACTCCCTGAAGTTTTTACCACAACATTTCGTCCAGATGTTATCAAACGTGCCGTTTTAGCCGAACAAAGTTGGAAGAAACAACCTAAAGGTGTTAGTCCTCTAGCTGGGCGTATGGTCGCTGTTGAAAATTGGGGCCCTGGAAGAGGGGCAGCTCGTGTACCACGTATTAAAGGTTCTAGAACACATAGTGCTCAAAGATCAGCATTTATTCCTCAAGCCAGAGGAGGCCACAAAGCACATCCTCCAAAAGCGGAGAAAAAGATTATAGAGAAAGTAAATAGAAAAGAACACTTACTTGCTCTTAAATCAGCTATAGCTTATACAGCATCAAAAACCGCAGTGGGTGATAGAGGACACAGATTTGAAGGTAAAATGGAATTTCCAATCGTTGTAGAATCGAAAGCAGAGGTTATAGAAAAAACACAAGATGTTGTTAGATTCTTGGGAAATCTGGGTTTGTCTTTAGAACTCATGAGAATTAAAATAGGTAAGAAAGTTCGCCCTGGAAAAGGTAAAGGAAGAGGAAGAAAATATAAAGTTCCTGTCGGTCCTTTAATTGTTGTTGGTGATAGAGAATGTCCATTATCTAAAGCAGGCAGAAATATTCTAGGAACCACAGTTATATCGGTAAGGGAATTATCTACAGAGATGTTAGCACCAGGAACTTATCCTGGAAGACTTACTATTTGGACTGAGGATGCGATAAAATCTCTAGGAGAACGTTTTGGGTGATGAAAAATGGATCCGTACAAAATTATAAAGAAACCACTTATCTCAGAAAAAGACTTTGAACTAATTGAAAAAGAAAATAAATTAGTTCTATGGGTTGATCTCAGAGCTACAAAAAAGCAAATTAAAGAAGCAATTGAAATACTATACAACGTTAAGGTAGAGAAGGTTAATACATTAATAACTCCCAAAGGAACAAAGAAAGCGTATGTAAGACTAAGTGAATTTGATGATGCTACAGATATTGCATCACGAATGGGATTATTTTAAAAGGTGATTTGAATGGGTAAGAAAATACTAGTTCAGAGACGTGGAAGAGGAACATCACAGTTCAGAGCAGCTTCTCATAAGAAAAAAGGTAGTGTAAAATACAGAAAAGTGGCAAAAATCGAATATTCAGGAAAGATTACTGGATTTGTTAAAAATATTGTTCATGATCCTGGAAGAGGGGCTCCTGTAGCTAAAGTACTCTTTGATGATGGACTCAAGAAGATTATACTGCCTTCTGAAGGTATTCGAGTAGGACAAAAAATCGAATATGGAACAGGAGCAGCAGTTCAACTAGGTAACACAATGCCTTTGCAAGCTATTCCTGATGGGTCTCCAGTTTTCAATATTGAATTAACACCAGGAGATGGTGGACGTTTAATAAGAGCAAGCGGTGGATATGCAACTATTTTAGGACACGATAAAGGTAAAGTTACAGTACAGCTTCCAAGTGGAGAAATGAAGGAAATTCCCCAAAGATGCAGAGCTACAATTGGAATTGTTGCTGGAGGAGGAAGAACAGAGAAACCTTTTGTTAAAGCTGGAAACATGCATCATCATAAAAAAGCTAAAGGCCACTACTATCCTAAAGTAAGAGGTGTAGCAATGAACGCAGTTTCACATCCACATGGTGGTGGTGCTCATCAAAGTCCCCCACGTTCAACAACCGTTTCAAGACATGCACAGCCTGGAAGAAAAGTAGGTTTGATAGCAGCAAAAAGAAGCGGTAGAAGAAGAGGTAAGAAATAACCTCTCATTTTCTTTTATTTTTTATTTTATCATATATTTAATTTTACTTGTTTTAAGTATAATATATGATTCTAAATATCAGATAAGCAATATCAAAGGAAGACAAATCTATTTAAGCACATCAAACTTGCTGTACAAAAATAGTCATTATAAAGTCTATACCAATTAGATAATCAGGAGATAACTAAACATGGATGATAAGAAAGATTATGGGCAAATTGAATTTATTTTCAAAAAACCTCAGAATTTTGAAGGTTGCACATTATTAAATGGTTGGCATGGAATAGGTGAGTGCGGCTTTATTTCAATGAGCCATCTTGTTGACAACCTCAAAGCTGAAAGAATCGGTTTCATAATTACAAACAATATTCCACAATTTATAACAATAAAAAATGAGAAAATTACTTTTCCATTTGAGATATATAGAAAAGATGACCTTGTGGTAGTTTTACCAATATTCGAACCAATAAAATCTGAGCATTTAGCTTTTACAAAGACCTTAGTAGAATGGTCTATAAATGAAAAATTCAAACAATCAATTCTTATTGGTGGATTAGATAGAAGATTAAAAGATGAAAATGAAATAAAAGCGATATATACTCAAGCATTTAAGGAAAAAAGACCCGAGGTAGAGATTCCAATTTTAGATGAAGGATTATATGTTACAGGACCTTTGGCATATATGTTAATGTTTTATGAACTTAATGATTTTCCAACAGTTGCTCTTCTACCATACGCTGAACGTTCAAGGCCTGATCCAATAGCAGCAAGTGTTGCTGTAAGTGCAATAAATAGCGTATTAAATATTGAAATAAACGTTCAAGAGCTTCTAGAAGAAGCTGAAAGAATCGAAAAGGAAATTGAATCTTTATTGCAAGCAAGCAAAACTAGGAAAGAAACAGATGTGGATTCAGATAAAGGAATGTTTGTCTAACAGTCTAGAAAAACCAGTGATTCAGTAATATAGTTAATTGCTGATTCATTTCCACTTACTTTTTTCCATATAAATAGTCTCAGAACTCATAATTAATTTCTTCTTCTACTGGTTGTAGAAATTCTTTTGACACTGTTAGTTTCAATATTTCCTTGAATTTCTCTGTTTGCAATACTGAGTTTTTAACAATGGCTTCTATTTCTTCTATTAATCCTTGTAGGGAATTTACATCCTTAATAGTTATCTGAAATTGTGTTTTTAGGGTTTGTTTACCTTCAATTATTTCTTCTTCAGATAGTAGATCTATTTTGTTCAATACTCGTATAATCAAAACATTAGGAAATTCTTTCTCAATATCTTCAAAAAGATTGAATTGTTCCTCAAGTGAGATAGTTGCATCCTTAGAGATGTCAAACATGAAAATAATAATGTCAGAGATGTGTCTAATTGATATTATACTCTGTCGTTCAATCAGATTTCTATCTCGAAATGGTCTATCCAAAAGACCAGGTGTATCCACTACTTGTATGTTGGTCATTCCTATATCTCTATGGCCAAATATAATTTTCTTTGTTGTAAAAGGATATTCTCCAACTTCAGGTTTTCCGGTAGATATTTCTATAACCAAAGAAGATTTTCCTACATTTGGAGCTCCTGCGATAACAACAGTTGGATAGTTAACATTGAAATCAGGAACCGTTTTGAGTTTTTTAATGACCCTAATCAGATAATTGACATCACCTTTGGCTTTTTTTAATAGAGAAGCCATTCGTCCATTTGATTGATTTCTAATTTCTGCCATATCGTTAGGATGCTTTGTTTCCTTTAATCTTGCAATATGGTCTCTTTCTAATTCTTTTATCTGGTTTTCAATACCACCCAAACGACCCAAAATTCTCCTTATTTTGTCGATATTGCCCATCAGATCGCAAATTTCACCATAAAATGGGTGGAGGCTTTCAATCCATGGAAATTGATTAATAATCCGTTCTAATTTTTCTGTTATAACCATTGCAAGAGTAGAAATCCTTTCCCTTTCTAAGTTTGCTATTTTTTCTTCTCTTGAAATTCGTCGTTTTGATGTCTTGATTCTAAGGTTTTTGGTTTGTTTAAAAGCAACTGACAGAATCACATCTATAGGTGGTATATAGCTGACTCTTCTGAATGGGTTACCTTTATACCTTTGCTCTGACAAACAAACCACTCTCTTACTCAATTACCGATAAATCAATTTCATGCTCGAAATATCTGTCTAGATTTTTTATTACTTCTTCTTTTCGTCTGTTATACTCTTCTTGATATTTAAGAATCATTTCAATCAGATTTGGTTTACAATCTTGTCCGCAGATTAGATCTCCGCCTCTGCAGCCTGCTTCAATCTTATCCAGTTCATCATCATCTTCAACGAAGTATTTTGAGAACCAATCAAAAACTGTGCATATTTCAGGATTGGCACCTAGTTCTCTTTGTTCCTTAATAGTTGTTCTTCCTCCTGTAAGAGCATTCATGATTTTCTTCTTGATCGTTTTTGGTTCATCTCTTAGGAAAACACAGGTTTCCTCAACAGATGAAGACATTGGTCCTCCAGTTAATCCTTTGAGATATTTTATGTATAAAGACGCTGGAAGTATGATTTTTCTCTTTCTTGCAACATCTCTTGTCAGTCTTATAAATACATCCTGATCCAATCCAATAGGAACAACTACCGGTAAATCATAATCTGTAGTTGGATGAAGAATATGTGCAGCTTGAATATTTGTATAATTAATAACACCTGTATTTTCCTCTCCACTTAACCCAAGTGCTGCTCTAACTGCATTAAATGTTTGATTTATAGAAAACGTTAGTGCTAGATAATGTATTCTTGGTGTCATGCTTGAAATATATGCGCTCACATTCTCAGGTTTAAAACCTATAGCAAAGATGTCAATTGCATTTTGTATAGCCAGTTTGTATGTTTCTTCTAATGAATTTACTTTACGAAAGACATATTTTTCATCATCTGAAAAGGGTAAGAAGTATTTACATTCATATTTATCTTGTAAATGTCTAATTAAATCGTACAATATAAGATGACCGAAATGTAAATCATTAGAGGGCCCCCTTCCACTGATTATTGCAAAAGATTTCTTTTGTTCCACCCTATCTAGGATTTTACCAAAATCTCTATGTGCAAATACAACTCCTCTTCTGAAAAAGAGATTATCTGTGCCTATTCTTGGAAGTATCTTGTCAATCTTAGAAATGCCAAATTCAGAAAGAATTTTCTCATAATCCTCTCTTTTTTCAATCACATGAGATTCTATATTCTGATTCATTGCTACACCTTTTAAATAAAATACAATAATTAAAAGCTTGATTATATGGAAGTGGACCATACTCTACTGCATAGTTTTGTGAGTAAAAACAAGTAGAAGCTATTTCCAGTCCAAGTTACCACACTCAATATTTTTTTGGAAAAATCCTTTATAAGACTATCGTCTAATTAGATACAACAATGATAAGCTGGTATGAAGCATATTCTAAGACATTGGAACAAGCATCCAAGAAATCTATAAAAGACAGGAATACAATTATTGGTTTCAATGTCAATATTGACAAAATTGTTGAAATCACACCAGAATCGATAGATTGGAAATTACCTGATGGAATTGATCTAAAATTGAAGAATGGTAAATTAAGACTTCCTTCTAGAGTTAATTCAATTGAGGATTTCTTCCTTTATCTTATGGATTCTATGATGAATGGAAAGGCTGTTGAAGTAGGAGTTACTTCAGAAGAAATTGCAGATTGGATTGAAAACAGTTTTGAAATTGAGAATGTTCAAATTGGTGGTCAAGCAGGGATAATTGCTAATTTATTCAAGAATATTGAAGTTGGAAATGTTTTGCTTAGTCTACCTACATATGACGCACAATTTGCTAAATTATTAAACCCTGCACTTCTAACTGTTGTTGAAGAAGGAAATTCACACACAATTTGTGAAATCAATAAATTGAAATTCACAGATAATGAACCCATTTCTCATTATATATTTGAGTTTAAAGCTGGTAATTATGAATTGAATTCGTTAAAATTTGTCTGTCCTAGAGATAATCGATTTATTTTTTCTTATGATACAGTTAATGGTTTGGTTAAGTTTAACAAAGGTTTTCATGAATTTAGTCCAAATTATGTCATTGAGTATTCTTTAGCAATAATCTCAGGCTTTTGTTTAGCGAATGAGCAATTGAGTTCCTTTGAAGAAATATTTGATCCTATAATAGAAATGATTAAAGAATGGAAGAAAATTAATCCTAATTTGTTTATTCATATGGAATTGGCATCTACTTATAATGCTAAAAAAAGAAGCTATATTAAGGAAAATCTGTTTCCATTAGTAAATTCAATTGGTGTAAATGAACAAGAACTTTTGCTATTTTCCTCTATAAAAGAGGAGCAAAAAGCAATAAAATCTGATGGCATATATACTTCCACAACTTTGTTTCACTATTTACATGAACTATTTCTTGAGTATCCTCACTTAAGAATACATCTTCATTATCTAGGGTATTTCCTTGTGATGTCTCCAATAATGAACAATAAAGAAGCAGAGGGTGCTAAAGAAGCTCTTATCATGTCATCATATTTTGCCGCTTCAAAGGCTAAAAAAGGTACAATAGAATCATTTCAAGACGTATATGATGTTGAATTAGATTTATCCTCTAAAGGTTTTGATGAGTTAAGAAACCTCCACTCTTACTTAAAATCCCAATTTAAAGTAAAAGGAAATTTATATGAAACAGGTATTCTAGAAACACCTTCCTTTTCCTTAGTTGGGGTACCTACAATTTTGGTGAAAAATCCTCAGAAATTAGTTGGTCTTGGTGATACAATCTCATCCATAGCTGTTCTTTTTGACACAAATGATTAGAAGAGGTTAGCCAAAGAAATTCTAAATAGTTGAAGAATTCTTGTGCTTAAATAACTTCTTACAACTAGAATATTGATTGCAAAGATTGTTCAAGAGAGAGTAGATGTTTTATGAGCCCTATCTTTTCTGCTAGTGAAGGAAATGAAACGAATTTGAATCGAAATTATAAAGACAATGTTGTCTTATTTGAGTTATCTAGCTTTGAAATAGGGGCAAAGATATCCAATCTAATTAATGAGCTGAACTCAAGGGGACTAATGTATTCAATATGGATAGCAAAAAAAAAGCAATATTTGATTATTTTCAATTTTGATCAAGTATCAACAAATAAAGAAAAACTAGAAACCATGTTGAAACATCTAATATCAACTTATTCTCTTAGAATTGAAGAAAATACAGATAATTTCTTTATCTCCGACATTCAAAAAATAGAACAAGATGACAAAGTTTTGACTCTTACTCACAGCGATAAATCAAAGCAATATGTACTAGCATGTCAACTGGTTAGCTTAGACGTAGAAGCAGACACAATAGCTAAGAGATTTACACAGTTTACGAAGGATTTAGTTGAAGCAGAAGCATTTTCTGTCAATATTTCACAATTTGTTTCGAGAGAAAAAAATCAAAGAAATGTTCCATCTCTAGGAATTCTTTTTATCGCAAGAAGTCACGATAAGAATTCAATTAAGGGAAAAGAGGCTATTCTTTTAAGATATCTTAAAGCAACAGCTGTTAAATTAAATGGGCAGCTTCTCTTTGTTTCAAAACGTGATATTATAAAACACAAAACAAATTTTCAATTCTTTGTCCCATGGATTAAACATACTGGTTTCATTAAAGATTTGCTGAATATTATTAGATTATTTCCCCCACTTAGAATAGATATACCTCATACAGCATCCAAAAATGAAATAATAGAGCAAAGGAAGGAAAGTGTGAAACAAATCCAGAATCCAGAACAAAAACCAAATAAAGTAGTTTCTCTTCCTTTCCCAAATTCTAAGAAACCATACCTGAGTATTCGTAGTAAGAATCTTGAAACATCAAAAATCATTAGCTCAGAACCGATACCCAAGAAGGAGGATGAGAAGTATGCTCCAAGTAAAATCGATGATCTTTCAGTACCTGTTCCAAGAACAATGAATTCAGTTTTTGATGCAGAATATTTAAAAGTTAGAATCTGTAAAATTTTCAAGGAATTTGAGTTCAAAGAATCTTTGATATTTGAAGAAAACTTTGATTTAGTATTGCGAAAAGGTTCTTCTTATGTTTTTGTTAAGTTTTTCAAAGATATAATGACCCAAGATCATACTTACAAGATAATTGAAAATTTGAGTTCAATTGCAGGTTTGAGGAACCAATTTCTCTGTATTGCCGTAGCAGATGTCATAGATGATATTTCAAAAAAACTGCTAAATGAATATAATATCCTTCACTTAACAGTTACTGATGTTCTAGTTAAAGATAAGATAAAAGCAAAAATTTATGGAACAATACTAGCATAATACAAGGTTTCATGATTTAAACTTCATAGAATCATAAGACAAAAAGGCTTGATATGATGTTAGAAAGCAAACATAATTTTTTTTCATAATTTGTTTAAAGAACTAGATAAAAATCTTTGGTATTACAGAAGCTTTTCAGTTGTACGATAAAGGTTATAATTATGGGGGACCCCAACAAAAAGATTTCTTCTTATATCGCAAGTTTTGTAGAAAGGTTTTTTCCGAAACATGAAGAATCAATCCACAGCGGCTTATTTCTGATATCTAATGAGGATGAGACATTGAAAATAATAGATTGGTACTTCAATGGATATTCAGTTATTTCTGAAACTGTTTCGTCTCATATACAAAATTTATGTAAGAATAAAACTGTTAGATTTACTAATGATGGGAAGTATGCATTAGCAGAAGATCAAGACAAAATACCTAATAACGATTTAAATGAAGTAACAATACATCTAGAAAATGCTTTAGCGGATTATGATTCTGGAATGCAAATTGTAAAAGATGCACAAAAGCTGTTTTCAGCAAAAAATATTGGAATCGGTTATTGAAATAAATCAATATGAAGTCAATGAAACATCTTTATCTTTAGCTAATGTTTTAGGTCTTATTTTCTTCCAGATCTTTTTAATTGTTTCAGCATCATTTGGGTGAGCATAAACTCTTACAAGTGTAAAAAGAGACCTATAGGCTCTTGGACCTGCGAAAGTTGTAATATAGGAGGTTGTGTTCAAGGCCTCATTAAGAGTGAATGATTTTGAGCCAGGACGAATTTTCTCATAAGGATCATAAATATAGATATTTGACGCTTGAAATTCTTGTTCATTAATTGTTGATAGTTTGTAAGTAGAATCAATTTTCATATCAAATTCCAAAGAAATATTTTTCTCTTCTGTGTGGTTTTTGATTTTCTTGATAAATGATTCTTGAGAAGTTATATTACATAAATCTTCAACACTAACACCTAAATTCTCAGCTGTGGATTCATCAATAATCTTTTCCCAAACAGCTTTGTAGAGCCTACGATCAAACAAATCTTTAACAAGTGATTTCGCAGTTGCAAGCTCATCTGAATCTTTTGAGAATATTTCACCAACAAGAGTATATTCATTTAAATAGGTATATGCCGCTAAATCATTTGTTCGTTCTATAAGATTCAATGGTTCACAAGCTTCTCTTAACATTTCATGAATCGTTATATCTGCTGCTCTTGCAGTTTTATGGAAATACACATTTTTGTATTCGAAAAATCTTCCAATGAGAGATGAATAAATGTCATCTAAACATTTCCAGTTATAGTGAATTGCATCTTTCCTGAGGTGTTTTTGAATCGTTGTATTGTTAATAATTCGATTAACTGCTATTATGCCAAAATGCAATGTACCTGCAAAGAAAGAATCCCTTAGCATAAAATCCAATCTGTCTGCACCAAGTGCTCCCTGAATCAGGGGGTGCATGATGTAACTTTCTCCATCCCAGACTTTCATGAGTTCTTCTGGGGCAATAAATTCTTCAATAAGAGGTTTTAGAAACTCAGAGTTAACCATTTTATCTCGATGAACATCATGTCCATGAGGTGCGTTTGGATATACTTTTTTAAAGACAACATCATCATATGTGTGGCTAAAAGGCCCATGACCTATGTCATGCAAGAGTCCAGCTAACCGAGCTAGTTGAGTTTTTTCTACTACATCGTCATCTTCTCTAAAAACTTCTTCAGCATATTTACCTGCTAAGTGCATGACACCAACACTATGGGTAAATCTAGAATGGATAGCTGAAGGATAAACTTGTCTAACACCTGATAATTGGCTAATCCATCTTAATCTTTGAAAGATGGGCGTGTCTATAATTCTATTCTCGATTTCTGTCATACGTACTTCGTCGTATATAGGATCTCGAATTGTACGTGTAAAATTCAGCACCTTTGTCATAGGAATTCCTCAATACACTTGTTTCTTAATTAATATTACAACCTTTTAATCTTTTTGCTTATTAATAGAATGACGACAAAATTCGATTCGAAGCCTCTAGGTACAATAACTGGTTAACTCAAATCATAAAATACCTGTTTAGAATCATAGAATCTATACTTGTTGGTGGACCGACCGGGATTTGAACCCGGGGCTACTTCATTGCGAACGAAGCGATCTACCAGGCTGATCTATCGGCCCGAATGTTATATCATCATTTGTAACAATTAATAAATTTTAGTTTAGAAAGAGAATTCTGAAATTGAAGTTTTTCAAAAAAGGATTGATTAGGAAGAATAAAAATACTCTATCCAGAACTCTTTATTCGCATGATTTTGCTTTTTCCAATTGCTTTCCAGTATTCAACTTCAGCTCCTTCCTTAATTTGAGCCTTCATCTCTTCTTTACTTGGTAGCGCAGTTTCAAATGTTTCATAAGTTTCAAGATCCATCATTTGAGCACTGTCATCACCAACAGATATAACTTGAGCATTTCTTTTATCAATGATTGGAGATTGTAGCTTTAAGTCACCTGGAATAGAAATTTCTGTTTTACTTCCTGTAAATATGTTTTCTATTTTCATTCTACATTTTGTGTGACCATGTTTGCCACTTTTTGATTTTTCAATTGAACGAACGAGAAAAACTTCATCATTTTGAATAATATGATTTCCTTCCTTAATTTGGCTAGCTCTAATTGGTGTAATATCATATTCAGACATTTTTTGATCCCCTTTGAAAATTCTTTTTGTTCTATTTATAAGTTCAATTGATGTAATATATTTAAAGGATTTTGGTCTTTATTTTCAAACTATCTTATACAAAAATGTAAACTAAGGAATCAGTTGTGAACTAATTTAAGAATAGAAGAGATGGATTTATCCATCAAAAAGAACTATCTTTGAGGTTTGGGCTTCTTACCAATAACAATTTGCTTGATAGCAACTCCATTAATATGGGTAACTTGCCATTTAACACCAGGAATGTCTCCCATTGCTCCCTTCTGAGCTCCTCCAATACTACAAACAATTACTTCATCATGTTCATCTATATATAAGAGCCCACCGTCATGGGGAACAAAAGCACCCACTTGCTTTCCATTCTTAGCAAGTCTAACTCTTACACATTTTCTTAAAGCGGAGTTTGGTTGTTTACTTTCTACACCATATTTTTCAACAACAATGCCTCTTGCTGCTGGAGCACCCTCTAATGGATCTGTTTTTTTATCTAATCTTAACATTCTTCGCTTGTACTGCATATCCTTCCATCGGAAGTGTTTTCTTTTATTTTTGAGTTTTCTAGCAGCGAATTCACCTTTCGGACTTTTGGATCCTGTCATAATATCACATTTTTGCTTAATAGTTCAAACATTAACCATTAGTTAAAGTTCCCTCATGAGATTTTAATAAAAACCTTCTGTTCACTTACTTTTAACTTGGTTTAACTTGAATAAAAGAAAAAAGTAAAGGTGCAATGAAGTTTGATTATTTGTCTTCTTTATCACTGAATTTTCTGTAATTAGAACCCATAGTAAGGTCAACAATTCCAGTACCTAAAGCAATAGTTTGCCCAACAATAACATTTTCAGTTATACCTTCGAGTGGATCATACTCTCCATGAACAGCTGCATCTAAAAGATGTTTGACAGTTACTTCAAAAGCAGCTCGTGCAAAAACTGAGCTTTTCTTACCAGAAATACCATGACGGCCGATTTGAAGAATTTCGCCTGTATGGCTCATTAAATCAGATACCAACATAACGTGTCTCTTATCAACATCTAATCCTTGTTCCTTCATAACAGATAAGGATTCTTTAACTAATGCATTTCGAGCAGCTTCAATTCCTAGAGTTTCAGCTATTTGATTAATGTCAGTAGTATAACATCTTGTAGGATTAACTCCAGGAATTCTTAATAATTCACTAAAATTACTCCCCTCACTTTGCAAGTAGTATTTGCCTTCCTTACTTTTCATTACTACTACACGATTTACATTTTTAATACCTTTAATTGGTATTTCTCGTACTTTTTCAGCAAGTTTTGGAAGATCACTGAATTTTAGTTCTTTGAGTGGAGTAATAACAATCATGTTTTCGTCTTCTGGATCTATTTCAACTTTGCATTCTTTTCTTCGTAATTGAATCTTGTTCATAACAGTTTGTGGTTCTGTATCTTTGTCTTTAAGTAAAAGGGCATCAAGTTTGATTCTTACTGTTCCTTCAGAAAAACTATGAGTTATGCTTTGTGCGACTTTGTTTACAGTTGTAAGTTCTATTCTTCTAGCAACTTGTTTTGCTAAATTCTCATTCTTTTCAGTAAGTTCGTCTAAGTAAATAGTCATTGTTGGTGTGCTAGGATTCTTACGTGCATCAAGAATTTCGATTAAACGAGGTAAGCCTCTCAAGACAGACATTTCAGCAACACCAGAATAATGAAATGTTTGAAGTGTCATTTGTGTTCCAGGTTCTCCAATAGATTGAGCAGCAACGGTTCCAACTGCACTACCAGGATCAATTTGAGCAAATTCATAACTGTTGATAATTTCTTTGATAATTTGTTCTAATTGGTTTTTAGTGAGTTTTTTTCCTTTTAGTTCACTTTTCAGTTCATCATAGACAGTGTCAGGAACCAATTTATCCTTATGGAAGGTTTCCAAACGAAGTTTTATTTGATTTGTAGTTAAAAATTGTGCCATTGTTATTCCTCCTCTGCTTCCTCTGGATGGGTTTCAAGAATCTTGTTAATGATGATAGAAACGTTAACTGCTTTTCCATGATCGCTTTTTGCTGGATCTACATTATCCTCCCCATAAAGGAATTGAACTATTTCTCCTGCTGCATTTCGGACTGTTTTATCATAACAAGAAGAAATATCTTGAAGTGCATTTACAAGTCTTCGTTGCATGTAACCGCTTTGAGATGTACGAACAGCTGTATCAACAAGCCCTTCCCTTCCACCAGCTGCATGCATAAAGAATTCAATAGGATTCAATCCTGTTCTGAAACTACTATCAACAAAACCATGAGCTTCAGCTGAAAGATCTCCTTGCTTGAAGAAAGGAAGTACTCTATCTTTATATCCTCTCTGAATCCTCTGTCCACGAACAGCTTGTTGACCTACACAAGCACTCATTTGTCCTAGATTTAACATGTTTCCTCTAGCACCAGTTCTTGCCATAATTAAAGCTTCATTATCATCTTCTAAATACTCTGCACTCACATTAGAGCAGTCAGTTCTTGCGTTTGCGAGTATTTCCATGATTCTTGCTTCCAAAGTCTCTTCTTCAGTTCGACCTGCTTGACGTTCAAGAGTTCCATCTTCATACTGCTTGATTATTTTGAGAACATTCTTTTTAGCAGTTGCTAAAATTTCTCCGATTTGTTTATCAGCTTCAGGAGGGATATCAATATCACTAGCACCCATACTAAAACCCCTGAGTGTAATGTTAGTAATTAACATTCTAGTAACACTATCTAAGAATTCTCTTGTTCTATCTGCACCATATTCCTTTAGAATACGATGAAGCACACTATCAGGAACTTCTGCACCAAAAGCCTTTTTGTCAATAATACCTGAGACCAGAACACCATCTCTTATTAGAATATACCCTTCTACAGAGCATTTAATTTTCTTACAAGTATCATGTTTTTCACATAAATTGTTGAACATAGTGAAGTTAAAATCATCAGGGAGTAAAGCACTAAATAGTGTTTTTCCACTCCACATTGGTTCTCCTTTTGGTCCTTTTGTATCAGCTTTTGGTAAATTTTCTAATCCAGCAGCGGTAATTAATTGAGCTGCTTCACTTTTGGCATAAATAGCTGTTTTACGAGTTAAGAAATAGGCACTAGTAATGAAATCTTGGATAGCACCAATAATGGGGCCACCATATCTTGGGGTGCTTATTTGTTCTTGAACCCTCATCAGGATTCTAGCTTCAGCTTGTGCTTCTTCACTTTGAGGGACATGAAGATTCATTTCGTCTCCATCAAAATCTGCATTGTAAGGTCTACAAACAGGCAATGTTAATCTAAAGGTCTTGTATGGAACAACTTTAACTTCATGAGCCATAATACTCATTCTATGAAGGCTTGGCTGTCGATTGAAGAGAACGACATCACCATCACGAAGATGTCTCTCAATAATAAATTCGGGTTGAAGAGAATCTGCAACAGCTTGCAAGTTTCTAGCATACCGAAGATCAACTCTTCTTCCATCAGGTCTAATAATATAATTGACACCAGGGAAATTGCGGGGCCCCTTCATAACAAGTTCTTTCATTTCCTCAATATTCCATTCAGTTACTCTTTCGGGAACAGTAAGAATTTCAGAAATATCTCTTGGGACTCCCACCTCATTAATGCTCAGCAATGGATCCGGACTGATTACAGTTCTTGCACTGAAATCTACTCTCTTTCCACTAAGATTTGCTCTAAAACGACCTTCTTTACCCTTCAACCGTTGGGTAAGCGTTCTTAAAGCTCTTCCACTTCGGTGTCTTGCTGGAGGAATACCGCTTATTTCGTTATCGAAATATGTACTAACATGGTATTGTAGAAGCTCCCACAAATCTTCCACAATTAATTGAGGAGCACCAGCTTCTCGGTTTTCAAGCAACCTCTGGTTAATTCTAATAATATCAACTAGTTTATGTGTAAGATCATCTTCTGATCTAATACCATTTTCTAAAGTTATGCTTGGACGAACGCTTACAGGAGGTACTGGTAAAACCCTCATTATCATCCATTCGGGACGAGCAAATTGTGGATTAATTCCTAATAGCCTGCAATCATCTTTAGCCGCATCTTTATCTTTAATATTCACACCTTTGCCGCTATCTTTAGTATCCTCATTACTTTGACCAATATTTTCAAACCAACTATGAATATCCGACGGAGAAAGTTTGTTAGTCTGTTTCTGACCAGATTCTGTTTCTACCTCTTCATAATAAGTTGTCGGCTTTTCAAGTCTGATTTTGTTTTGTTCTTCATCACAATAAGAACAAGAAGTCTTTTTAGCTGCTTTTTTCAGTACTTCTTCAATAAGATCATAATCAGGAACACCCCATTGATCCTCATATTCGTCCATTTTGTCAATAATTTCCTTGATTTCAGCGGGTTCAAGGAGAATTCTGTGACAAGCACGACATGTGGCCCTAAGAACCTTATAGATAAGTTTGTTATAACCAACATGAATAACGGGACGAGAAAGTTCAATATGGCCAAAATGACCAGGACAACTCCCTACTCTAGCTCCACAAGTTTTACAACGTTGACCAGGATCAATGGTTCCCAAGGATCCATCCATCAAACCAGTGGCAACAGGAGTACCATCTGCATCGTAGGTGTCAGGAGTAATAATACGTTCAACTGAAAGCTTTCTGACAGTATTTGGATTCAATAGTCCAAAACGAATTCCCTTTATAGTTTTATAGCTATCTGAGCTCATTCTATTGTTTCTCCCAAAAAATTGTAGAATCTCTACACTAGTCACGTGACTTTACAACACGGCTTTTAGTATTTGATAAAAACTTTTTGATTCCAAACCATTTACAAAGCTGAGATTCTGTTCTAGGTGTGTTTGGTCATTTGGAAAGGAAATCTGTAAATCCTCATAATTTATTAAGTGCTTAAAGGATTATTAATTTAGAATATGAAAATATATTATAGTGATATTCATGATAATTGATGGAAGAAAATTTTCGCAAGAGTATACAGATAAAGTACTCAAACCTCGTTGTGAAGTTATCAAAGGAAAATACAATAAAGCACCAAAAATATCTACCATACTTGTGGGTGAAGATCCTGCTTCAGAGTCTTATCGTAGAATAAGAGAGAAATTCTTCGCAAATCTTTGTGTTGAATCTGATGTTCTTCAGCTTCCTGATGAAACACCAGAGGAGGAACTTCTAGATATAATAAATAAGCAAAATAATGATGATAGTATTGATGGAATACTTGTCCAATTACCTTTACCTAAACATATGGACGAGGATAAAGTTGTAGAAAGCATTTCTCCAGATAAAGATATTGAAGGTTTGTCCCCTAGCAATGTTTATGCATGGACAAAATCTACACCCAACTTAATTCCCGCAACTGCTTTGGGAGTTCTTGCTCTTTTGAAGCACTATCAAATACCTTTACATGGAAAACATGCTGTGGTAGTTGGAAGAAGCATGATAATAGGAAAACCTGTAGCTCATCTTCTTTTACGAGAACATGCAACCGTAACAGTATGTCATTCAAGGTCAAAACCACTTAAGAAATATACTAAGAAAGCCGATATACTCATTGCAGCTGTTGGTCGTGCTCATCTCATTAAGAAAGGTATGGTGAAAAAGGATGTTGCTATAGTTGATGTAGGAGTTAATTTCGAAGATGGTAAGCTGATGGGGGATACAGAATTTGATGACTTGAAAGATAAAGTTGCATATATTTCTCCTGTTCCTGGTGGAAGCGGACCGGCAACTGTAACCATGTTAGCAAGTAATTTGCTTCTAGCTTTTGAGCTTAAACATGCAAAGGATAATATTGAACTTCAGAAGTGTCTGAGAGAATATTATGCCGACTATGAAGCAAAAGGAGACAAAAATTCCTGTGTTTAGTTCAAGAAAACTATTTAGAAGGTAGAATCTATACTTTAACAATGAAAGAGCCTACACTCAGTACCACAATTGAAGTAGATGGGCAAGAATATCAAATAACTGCAGTCTTTTTGGAAAATGCAGTTTCTATTTTTATTTATGAGGAAACTCCAAGACTAGGAACTTTGGCAATATCAGTACCAGATACAGATATCATGCAAGCTTCAACACTTTATGTTACTGGTTCGTCAGACGCACACTTTGTGAGAATGTTAGGTGAAAGGTTTGCATCACGAATTCAAAAATTAGTTCTCTTGTCTATAAGTCTGAAAGAAGTTTCAAGTGAGTTAATTCTGAAAATAATGCAGCAAACGGAACAACTTCTTTTTGAAGAGAAAAATGAAAAAGAGTAAAGGGAAAAGAACCCTTTTGAGATTATTTTAATATAGACAAACCTGGATATAATGGGAAATGATTGGTAAGTTCCAAAATATCTTCTTTAACTTTAGCGCATACTTCTGGACTTCCCTTTGCTTTTATAACAGTTGAAAGACCTTCTGCTATTACTTTCATTTCTGATTCTTTCATTCCTCTAGAGGTTATAGCTGGGGTTCCAAGTCTTAAACCTGAAGGATTGAAAGGACTTGAAGGTTCATAAGGTACTGTGTTTTTGTTTAGTGTTATACCAGCTTCATCTAAAGCTGTTTGAATTAAACCTCCTTGTCCAATTAAATCTTCAGGTCGCAAGTCAATGAGAATAAGATGATTGTCTGTTCCATTTGTAACAAGTTTTATTCCAAGAGCCATTAATTCATCTGCTAATACTTTTGCATTTTTAACAATTTGCTTTGCATAATCTTTAAATTCAGGTTTCATAGCTTCTGCAAATGCTACAGCTCTTGCTGCAGTAGCATGATCATGAGGTCCTCCTTGCAAACCAGGAAACACAGCTGAATCTATCAATCGTGCTAAACTAAATGGTTCTCCTGCCTTTGTTTTCTTATTTGGATGGTGTATCTCATGTAATCTATCTTCAGTTTTACACATTATGATTGCACCACGTGGCCCTCTAAGACTTTTGTGAGTTGTAGTTGTTACAACGTCTGCATAAGGTATAGGACTTTCATGTGCCCCACCTACAACCAAACCTGAAATGTGAGAAATATCTGCAAACTGGTAAGCATCAACTTCTTCTGCAATCTCTTGGAAAGCCTTGAAGTCTATTTTTCTGGGATATGCGGTTAAACCAGATATAATCATTTTTGGTTTTTCTTTTCTAGCTAGCTCATGGATAACTGCCATATCTAGCATTTCTGTCTCTTTATCTACATCATAGCTAGTACAAGAATAATTCTTACCAGAGAAGTTTACATGACTTCCATGAGTAAGATGACCTCCTGATGTAAGACTAAAACCTAAGAATTTATCTTTTAGATTTAGTAAAGCAAAGAAAACAGCTTGATTAGCTGGAGAGCCAGAATACGGTTGAACATTAACATGTTCGCATCCAAAGAGCTCCTTGGCGCGTTCTATAGCTAGAATTTCAACTTCATCTACAATTTCATTTCCACCATAGTACCTTTTCTTAGGGTAACCTTCGGAGTATTTGTTGGTGAAAACACTCCCCATAGCCTGAAGAACAGATCGATAAGTGTAATTTTCAGAAGGAATAAGCTCTATCCCTTCTTCTTGACGCTTTAATTCTCTTAGAAGCATATCAGCAACTTCTGGATCGGAATTAGCTAAATTATTCATTAAATTCATAATTAATCCTCTGAAGAACATCATTATGTTTTCTTTAAATATTTTTTTCAATCACACTAGTGCGCAAAAACGTAATTCTCAAGAATCTTACCACACAATAAATAATTTACGTGGTAAGATTTTCACATCCTATGCAATTTGCTTTTTTTCTTCTTCTAAAATGGTATTGCTCTTTCGTATCCCGTTTTCCCTCTTTTCTTTGTTGCATCTACTATTACTTTTATTGAAGTGTTGCCAGTTCTATTGCGTGAAGGATCAAGCGATGATCCACTCATATTTTCAAGTACGGTTATATCATTGGCCCCGGCTCTGGTAATTCTTGCCCATTCAACTGCCTTGATATCACATATATCTATATCTTCATCCACAACTGTACACCATTTAAGTGAAGGGTGTGCCTCAAAAGCTGTTAGACCAACTTTCTGCCCATCTATATCTGTTTGAGTTGTCACTGAAATTACCGCGCTTAACCACCCACACCCACTGGGAGTTAAATAAACTCCATGCACTTTGGGGACAACTTTACTCACACGGTTGTGAATTTCTGCTTCGCGTGGAAACCCCATAAGAATGAAATGTTCTTCATAAGCAGGAAGAATAGTCTGGAAGATGGGATTATCTCGATAAAGTAAGTCTTCAAATTGAACGATGGGTTGGGTACGAATATCATCGGGGGTACCTGTTATGTCGACAAAGGGCCCTTCGGATACTTCTTCATCGGCTAGGATTCTCCCCTCTAAAATAAATTCAACATCAGAAGGAACAGAAATACCATAACGGGGGGTTTTGAGAATGGAAAGATTCCCCCTCATGAGAGAGTTAGCAATAGCAAGTTCAGATTTACCTGAAGGAGACGGAGAAGAAGCTGCCAAAGCTAGAATGGGATGATAACCATTAACGACGGCGATAGGAGTATCCAAACCCTTACGCTTGTTTTCTAAGAAGATTTTATGCAAATTTCGGGGAACAATACGAATAACCCCTTGTTGATCATTGAGAACCATAATTCTGTGGATGCTCATGTTAGGAACATCAGTATTGGGAAATTGTGCGAAAACAATACCTGATGTGAGATACCGCTCAGCATCAATAGGAAAGAATTTGGGGATAGGGAGATGGGAGAGATTAACGGGTTTGGTGTTAGAAAAAGTAAGACTAGTTTCAACCTCCAAAGGATTTTGAGGGTTAAGAAGCGATTGTTGAAAGAAGTTATAATAGTCCTCATGCTCGTTTAGAACGAGTTTAAGTTGCTCGCGGGAAGAGAGAATATTACCTAAGAGAGGGAAGTGCGAATCTTCAACATTGGAAAACAAAACAGCTTTATTATAGTTTGATTGAAGATACTTTGTTATCTCATATTCCAACTTAACTTCTTCACTAATCTCAACTAAAAAATCAGATTGCTTTAGTTTCTCAAGATAGGGTCGTAAGCTCATAAAATCACAACTTCCTCTGAATACAAAAAACATAAGATACAATGATTTAAATATCTTGTTAGAAAGAGAACGATAGAAAAATCAGCCTTCCTTGCGGGGATTGCCGAGTGGTCAAAGGCGCTAGATTCAGATTCTAGTCCTTAGTGGTCCGGGAGTTCGAATCTCCCTTCCCGCACCAAAGTGGTAATCAATTTTATCAAAAACACAGGTGTAAATTATGAAAATAGGAATCATGAGTGATAGCCATGATCATCGACCAAATATAAGAAAAGCCCTAGAGCTTTTTGAAAAAAAAGAAATAGAAACAGTAATTCATGCTGGAGATTTAGTTTCCCCATTTTGTGTAAAAATGTTTGAAGAATACAAAGGTAGATTCTATCTCTGTTCGGGGAACAATAAAGGTGATACAGCTGTCATATCAGGAATGATGAAAGAAGTAGGATTTTTTTATCCAGAAATAGGTGAATTCAGTTTAGATGAAAAAAAATTTGCTCTCTATCATGGCACAGAAGAACTTGTACTTAACTCACTAATTTATTCAAAAGACCCTTATGACTATGTAATAACAGGACATACCCATAAGAAGCTTTTGAAGAAAGTCGGGAAAACCATAATAATAAATCCTGGGGAAACTTTTGATTTATATGATCATCCAACAGTGGTAATTCTTGATACAGAAACACGTAAAGCTGAGTTTCATTCACTAGATTAGGGGAAAGAATTGACATATTCTCATTTGCATTCCAATGAAAGGATAATCGGGAAAGAGTTCAGGGAATATGTTGAAGAACTCTTTGGTGGTGTTTTAGCCAATAAATATTTCAAAAAAATATCTACACCCATGGAAGAATACACACTTCATGTTTTTCAGAAGTATGATATGATAGAGAGAATAGTAGACAATTTTGAACAGATTGGATATGAAACCAAAATACATAGCAAGTTCTCCAATGTAATAGTAACGAAACCAAAAGGACCATTTCCTTTGGAATTTGAAGAAAATACGAAAGAGATTGTTGTTGATAATCGTGCAGCGGAGATGATCTATCAAGGATCTGATATTTTTATTCCTGGAGTTAAAAGGGCAAATAAAGTAAGGGTGGATGATATAGTTAAGGTACTGAATCAAGTAAAAATTCCTGTAGCAAAAGCTAAGGCTTTGCTAAATCATCATGACATGTTGGTTAAAGGGAAAGGAGTTGCAGCAAGGAATCTGATTTCTCCGTTCAAGGTTCCAAACCTTCAACAGGTAGGTTTAGATGATTTTCCTGCATATTTTCAAAGCTTACCGGCTTATTTAACCAGTATGAATCTGGAACCAAAACCAAATGAAAAAATTCTTGATTGTTGCGCAGCACCTGGTAACAAAACAATTCATCTCGATGAACTTTCAAAAAGTGAAGCAATGATTGTTGCAATAGATAGATCAAAGAACAGAATACAGAAACTAAACAAGAAAATAGAGAAATATAAACTAAAAAACATTCAGACAAAAGTAGGAGATATAATTAGTTTCAGTAGAAGCTGGTCTATGAAATTTGATAAAATCTTAATCGATCCGCCCTGTACCTCCTTAGGATTAAGACCTAGATTGCTACTAGAAACAGACAGAAAAACTATCAAAGCAACGGCAATGTACCAAAAAGCAATTCTGCATTCCTGCAATGATTTATTAAAACCAGGTGGCGCGTTGGTTTATTCAACTTGTACTATCACAAAAGAGGAAAATGAAGAAGTTATTGATTATGCTAGCGAGGAATTAAGGTTGAAGATTGTAGAGCAACAATATACTTTACCCAACTCGGGTTCAATAGTTGAAAATACAACATATCCTGTTCAAAGGTTTATTCCAGGAGAACAAACTACATTGGGATATTTTATTGCTAAGGCTAATAAACCAAAAAGGTAATACCGAACCTTTTTTAATTTCTATTCAATTTCAACCATAAGATGAGATTATTTTCCAAAGATTCATGCCTACTAATAACTAGTTCAAGTCTTGATAATGCTCAAAAATCAGCACTTAAGTTATTTGAGAAGCT
Organism: Candidatus Heimdallarchaeota archaeon; assembly: GCA_021399345.1. GTDB lineage: Archaea > Asgardarchaeota > Heimdallarchaeia > Heimdallarchaeales > Heimdallarchaeaceae > UBA460. Next base: position 72,485 of record JAAFKI010000175.1, on the reverse strand, counting down.
GAAGAATCAAGGTTATACTGTGTATCTAGATACATTTCTCACTAAGAAGGAAGGTTCTCCCGAACATTCGTGCCCTAATACAAAAGTAGACATGATTTTTGTTTTTGGTGGTGATGGAACAATTCTAAAAACATTTGCAACTTGGAAAAATAGTCCAATCTTTGGAGTAAACTGTGGGAAAGTGGGCTTTCTTACAGAAATACAGCCAGAAGAGTTAGATGAAGCTTTAGTGAAGCTTGAAAATAAAGAATATTTCATTGAAGATTATTATACTATAGATATTTCTTCAGAAAATTCTCCAACTGTTCCCGCAGCAAATGATGCTATTGTTACCTCTGACAAAATAGGACATGTTATCACATTGGGGGTACATATAGATGATCAATTCCTTTACACCTTGAATAGTGATGGGCTTATAATTGCTACAAGTACAGGTTCTAGCGCCTATAGTTTATCTGCTGGTGGTTCTCTGATTGTTCCTTCAATAGAATCTATTACTTTAGTACCAATTTGTCCGATTTCAAGAAGCATTGTACCCATAGTATTTTCTTTGGAATCTACAATCAAAGTAACAAATCTAAGTAAATACAGGTCTGGCAGTGTCGTGATTGATGGAAGGACTTACTTCAGTTTAGGATATAAGGAATTTATAGAGATAAGGAAGTCTTCTGAAAAAATAAGTTTTATAAGATTTACTGATAATTATATTCCTCGTGTGAGGGAAAAACTACTAAGATTTAACCTCTGATGATTCAGATGACTGAGCATAGACAGGAAAAAAACTCCCAATATTTCATAGTTGATTCAACAGCTATTATTCATCATTTTATTTTTGAAAGAAAAATTGATGATAATGAAGTTTTGATAATTCCTGAGATACTCAAAGAAGAGATTGTATCTTTTCAAGCTAAATCGAGTTTGGCATTGTTGAGCGAAGAAAGACAAATTGTTTTTGCTACTCCAACAGAATCCTCTGTTTCTTCGGTAACTAATTCTGCTAAAGAATCTGGTGATTATTCTTCATTATCAAAAACTGATTTAAATGTAATTGCCTTATCACAAGACTACTCCAATAGTGTAGTTCTCAGCGATGATAATGCTGTTCAAAATGTTTGTAATAAGTTGAATGTGAAATTTCAATCTTTCCAATTCAAGATAAAACATCAACGTGAATACTTCTGGAAATGTACTGTTTGCGGAAGTAAATTTAAGCATAAAGTGGATGGTTGTCCTGATTGTGGTAGTCCTACAAAACGCTATTACAAGAAAAAATAAGGAACAAAAATAATTTTTTGCTTTTAAAGCATAGTTTCTAAAGCTTCTATTGCAGCTAAAATGAATCTTTCATTTGTAGCTGTATCACCTAGAGTAACAAGAATAGATTTTTCCTTATCTTTGAAAGATTGATTATTATCAAAAGTCTGAACAATTATGCCTTTACTGCAGAGTTGTTCATACAGCTCGCTTATTTCATTCTTATAGCGTATAAATAGAAAATTTGTGTCGCTTCGAGAAACCTTTAACCCACTGAGTATTTTCAAGTGTTCTATTACTCGTTTTCTTTCAACGATGAAGTTATTTATCAATTCTACGAACTTATAAGGTGCTTGTAAAATATGTGTTGTGGCTAAAATATGAATTGGTGGGATTTCTTCGATGAAGTAATTTTCTTTTAGTAAATTAATATACTTTGGATCAGATATCAGATATGCAGAAGAAGTTGCCCCCAATCCCCATGCTTTGGCAAAAGACCTAATTACAGTTAAATTATCAAAGTACTGCACCTGATTTATCAAACTGTATTTTCCAAATTCAACATAAGATTCATCAACTATTATGGGAATTTTAAGTTCTCTTGCTAGAGTTAAAACGTCGCCTTCGTCAAATTGGTTTGCAGTAGGATAATGTGGTGAGGAAAAAATAATTGCTTTTGGAGATGTCTTTTCTGCTAGTTCAATTATTGCATTTATATCTAGTTCAAAGTTGTCCATTAAGCTAATTCTTTGAACATTAAGCTTCTGATTTTGAGCAATTACATCATAAATTTCCTTATCAGGAGCTAATAGAATGATATCATTTTTTGGTTTTGTTGTAATTGAAATCATTCTTTGTAGAAGTTGGGTGTGAGTTAATCCTGGATAAATTGCTGATACTTCAACACCAGCAAAACGTGAAATCTCTTCAATGAAGGAGAAATAATTAATTGGATAACTATCTCTTGGATCTATTGATTGAATGGTATTTGTAATGATTTTCTGAACAAGGGCGGGAGGAACAAAGAGATTATCACCTAAACTAAGATCAAGAATTTGATCTATATTTAGGTTATATTTATCAGCAATTTCCTGATGCCTCTTTATCCGATCAAGTGCATGTTTAGTAATAGAAATCCTGTTAGACAGCTATTTCACCTATCTTTTTTGAACAATCTAGTCAAATTTGAGAAATAGAAAATTCCAATGATTATAAAAGTATCCTTCATCAGATTTGAATGCTATTATCTATAGGGAAAACTAAAAAAGAATAATAAACTAAATGAGCTACATAAAGAATTTACTAGAAAGGTGGCAAGCAATGGTTCATAAATTTACTGTTGAATTTCCTGAAAGTATATGGAAAGCTATTCAGGATAAGAAAGGAGCTGGCTCGATAAAAGACTTCTTAGTCAGATTAATAGAAAAAGAATTTGAGTTAAGAAAGAACAAGGTTTTAATTTTGGCTGGTGGTGAAGGAGCTCGTCTAAAACCATTAACAGAAACCATTCCCAAAGCAATGATTCCTGTGGGTTACAGACCATTACTTGAATACAATCTTGAATTAATTGCCAAAAGTGGAATTACTGATATTGTCCTACTGATAGGAAAATTAGGTGATAGAATTATGAAACACTTTGGTCAAAAATGGAATGGATTGGATATAAGTTATGTGAGTGAGTCTACAAACTTGGATACAGCGGGGGCAATATATAATGCTCGGAATCTCGTTTCTGATACATTTATTGTCATGAATTCTGATATTCTAACTGATATAAATCTAGTAAGTTTGATTGATTATCACAAGAACCACAAAAAGGATGTAATAGCTACTGTTTGTGGGATTGGGGTAAATGATTATTATCAGACTATGGGAAAAACTGCAGATAAAGGGCTTTTTTCCGATTATGGGGTGTTCTACATAGATGATATAATTAATAAACTAGTAACAAGATTTGAGGAACCGCCCACGAAATCACAGCAAAGTGGTTATATAAATACGGGAATTTATGTTTTTGAACCACAAATAATGGATTATTTGTCTGATTCAGAAGGAAAATCGATTTCAGGAGATACTTTACCACATTTGATTGACGATAACAAAGTAAAGGCATATCTCTGCCCCAAGAATGTATTCTGGATAGACGTTGCCCATCCTGAACGTTGGAGCAAAGCATGGGATGTTTTGTTTTCAGGAGCATTTGAAATCTAATCTAAAAAACATATAATAAATAAAACTCAAAAGTGCAAATATTTAATAATTTAAGTAGAAAGACAGCTTCAAGCAAAAGAAAGGTGATGAATTTATGGACCTCAACAGAAGCATTAGAATCGCAGTAGATACTGGAAAAGTTTCTTATGGTGCAGACACTGCAAATAACGCACTATTAAACAAACAAGCTAAATTGGTAATATTATCAAACAACGCTCCTCAAAAAGTTAAAGAGGATGTATATAGGTATGCAAATCTTTCTGAAATACCTATTTTAGAATTCACAGGTTCTTCATTAGATTTAGGTGCAATTTGTGGAAGACCACACTTTGTTGCAGCTTTAACTATATATGAAATGGGAGACAGTGATATACTCAAGGCGATTAAAAAGAAATAAATACAAGTGAGTATTGTAAAACTGTATCCAACTAATGTTTAAATAGACTTTTAAACATTCAAACTATAAAGATTACTTGAATCGCGAAGAAAAAGGAACAACTCTTATCAAGATAGATTTATGTCAATAAATACAAAAATATGACTTTAAGATATGGATGAAATAAAATGCCTGCAGTTAAACTATCACAAACAGAAATGCAATATATTACTATACTTCAAGGAATCGTTAACGTAACCATAAAAGATTGTATTGTTGATGAAGAAGATAACAAAGTCGTCTTTGTTGTTTCTGGGGGACAAGCTGGACTAGCAATTGGGAAGCGTGGAATGAACATAAACAAGTTAAAGGAAATGATTGCAAAGGATGTAGAAATCATTGAGCATTCATCAGATCCTGCTAAATTCATTAGAAATTGTTTCTTACCAATCATCATAAGAGAAGTAACATTTTTGGATAGAAGAAATGGAAAAGCTGCTACAGTTGAAGTTGATAACAAGGATAAAGGAAGAGCAATTGGAAGAAGTGGAAAAAACATAAACAAAGTAAAAAATCTGGTTCTCCGACAATTTGACATCGTTGATGTTATGATCAAGCAATAAATGGTTAAATTTCTTCAAAAATCTATTTTCTTCTAAGATTTTTAGAAAAAATTAAAGTAGCATATTCAATAGACAAGATATTGAAGATTGTGATTACATGATAAATCCATCATTATCAGATAATGAAAAATTAGTTAAACTGATTAAGTTAATAAAAGAAGAGGGAACATTATCTGAAATTACAGAAAATGAAATTATCTCGCTTTTTGAATCTCGGGGTGAAAAAGCAGTGAAAGCTCTACGAGAAAATAGACTCCACAAATTAATTCTTAATGAAAGAATTGCCATATGGGAAATTGAAGGAAAAGGTGGAAACTATATCTTGATTGATAACAACTATTGTGAATGCAAGGATTTTCAAATCCGAGTTTTGAGTAGAGGAGAAAAAACGCCATGTTATCACTTATTAGCTAAAGTAATTGGAGAAGAGTTACAGCATTATAATCTTAAAAAAATCTCTAATGAGGATTATAATCAGATAATAAAAAACAAAATCTCTGAGTAACTTCAAAAATAAAAAGAATAGAGTGAAAGAAATTGTTAAGCAATATCTTCAAGTTCGATGTGAGGTGCAATTCCTAGACTCATTAATTCTTGCAATAGTAGTTTAAACGCATAACTGATAACTACTTTCGAAACAGTAGTTTCTTCTCTGCATATTGGACAATGATATCTGTCTTTGTTTCTGTCATACATAGCTAAGAATCCGCATTTGGAGCAGATTAACGCATCTGTTTTATCAGACTCATCAAGTAATCTTTCCTTAAGCAAAATAGATGTTCCATGTCCTATAAGACAATCTCTTTCCATTTCACCGAACCTTAACCCTCCTTCTCTGGCTCTTCCTTCAGTTGGTTGCCTTGTAAGCATTTGAATTGGACCGCGAGCTCGAGCATGGATTTTATCTTGCACTAGATGGTGAAGTTTTTGATAGAATTGAGATCCTACAAAGATAGTTCCTTCTAGTCTTCTGCCTGTTTTACCATCATACATCACTTCCCTACCAAGTGGGTGCATGCCTTGAACCTTTAGAGTATTGTGCAAATCTGTTAAGCTAGTTTTATTAAATGCAGTACCATATATTGCTTCTCCTGCATAAGCGGCTACTTTTCCGGCTAGTAATTCCATTAACATTCCAATTGTCATTCTTGAAGGAACTGCATGAGGATTAATGATTATATCGGGAACAACACCTGATTCAGTGAAAGGCATATCTTCTTGAGGAATAATTAAACCAATAACACCCTTCTGTCCATGTCTTGAGGCAAATTTATCGCCTATTTCTGGAATTCTCTCTGATCGAACTTTAACTTTTACAAGTCTATTTCCTTCATTTGTATCAGTTAGCACAACCGTATCAGATAAACCATTCTCACCATGTCTCATGGCTTTACTTGTTTCTCTTCTATTTTGAGGTGGGACATCAAATTCAGTATACTCTTCCAAAAATCTTGGAGGACTGGTCCTACCAATTAAAACTTCTCCTCTGTGTCCATCAACAGCAATTTCTGGTTCTATGATTCCATCTTCTCCTAGATGAACATATTGAGATTCATCTTTGTAACCTCTTACTGTATCATCAGGAATTTCAAAAGTGTCCTCTTGACCATTTGGATACTTTCTTTCTTCTGCATCGTAGGTTCTATAGAAAGTGCTTCTCCCTAATCCTCTTTCAATAGCTGCCTTGTTTATTAGGAGGGCATCTTCCATATTATATCCTTCATAAGATAACACAGCAACAATAAAGTTTTGTCCTGCTGGACGGCTTTCAAATCCAATAGAATCCATACCATGAGTTTTAACTAAAGGTTTTTGTGGATAATGCAGAACATGTGCTCTGGTATCCATACGATATCTAAAATTAGCAGAAAAGATTCCAAGTGCTTGTTTTGCCATTCCTGCTTCATAGACGTTACGATCAGAACGATTATGCTCAGGGAATGGAATTAACGAAGCACATATCCCAAGGATGGTACTTGGAGTAATTTCCATATGAGTAATTTCAGGATTCAAAGCATCTTCATCTATTGCAATATATAGATTTTCTTCTTCTTCTGCATCAACATACTCAACAATTTGATTTCTTATCAAATCACTCCATGTCCATTTACCACTTTTAATCAAGTTGAACTTTTCTTTGGTAAGCTGTGGTTCTCCCTCTTTGACAATAATCAGAGGTCGACGAACTCTACCTGCATCACAGTTAACCATTATCTCATTGGTATCCAGATAATAAGAAACATTAACTTCATGATGAAAGTCACCTGTTCTTCGTTTTTCTATTGCTTTATTGTTGAACTCTTCACCGTTTTGAACTACCCCTAGAAAACTTCCATTTAAGAAAACCTTACAGTAATTTGGATCAGCAACTTTCTTAGCGAGGTCAGAGCTAGATTCAACTAAATCTGCAGGTTTAATTTTATTTAATTCTAAACCATCAACAAGTTTTTTCTCAACATCCTTACTATTCAAACCTACACTAATATATGCTTGAAGTGCGAGATTCTTTACAAGACCACAATTTGGTCCTTCTGGTGTTTCATTTGGACATATTTTACCAAAATGAGTTGGATGAAGATCTCTTGCTTCGAAGTGAGGTTGACTTCTACTGAGAGGACTTACCACCCTTCGTAGATGACTTAAGGCTGACATATAGTTTGTTCTATCTAGAAGTTGGCTTACTCCTGATTTTCCTCCAGTCCAATTTCCTGTAGCTAATGCATGACGCAATCTTTCTGTAATTAAATCTGCACGAACAGCGGTTTTAAGATTTGGTTTTCTACCTCTGACAGTAACTCGTTCTAATTGATACTTAATATCTCTACAAAGAGCGTGAAAGGCAACTCGATACAGCATTAACAAAAGATCACCTGCTAGTTTTAATCGTTTATTTGCATAGTGATCTTTATCATCTTCGGGTCTGATACCAGCTTCTAATTCAAGAAGTCTTTGAGCCATCCTAGCGAGGAAGAATGCTTTCTTTAATCGTGATTCTGTGTCACTTCCGAGATGAGGTAATAAATATTTATCCAAAACTTGCATGGCTCTGTTGATACGATATTCTTTAGTTTGTCCGACAGCTACTCTTTTTCCAATATAATCTAGTGACTCTTCAGTAGTATCAATTTCTGAGGATTCACGCATTAAAATCGACATTACGCGAGCACGTAATTCAGGTGTAGGACTTATTGCCATTGCAATCATATCATCTCTGTCAATACCAAGTGCTCTCATCAGCAAGATAAGCGATATCTTTCTTGGCATACTTGGAAAACTAACTCTTAATTGAACGTCACTGGTATGTTCTACTGTAACGGGTGCTCTAAAACCATGAATTACACTGAAAACTTTAGCTTCACTAGTCACATTTCCTTTACTTGACGATTTTTCAATCAAAATTCTATTTGGAGCTAAATCTTCTTGTGTGACTATCACTCTTTCACTTCCATTCACTAAGAAATAACCACCTGGATCTTTAGGATCCTCACCGAGTTTAACAAGAGATTCTGGAGCTCTATTGTATAATTGGCAGCTTTTGGATTTTAACATTATAGGAAGATAACCAATGAAGACACTTATCTCTTCTAATTGAGTTTCCACACCATCTTCTCCACCTTTTTTAATGGGGATCATGTGAAGATTTAATCTTGAAGCATAAGTAAGGTTTCGAATTCTTGCTTCCATAGGATATATCGAACTCTGGGAACCGTCCGCCTCTCTAATTGTTGGTTCCTCAACCTCAACTTTTTTAAGTTTCACATAAAATTCAGAATCTTCTGGTTCAATAACTTTAATTTCATTAATCACAGATTGCAATCCTTTTTCAATGAAATCATTATAAGAATCTAAATGTTGGCGAACTAGTCCTAACTCGTCAAACATAGAATTTACTAGAACCCATCGACTATTTGGGTCTGCTTTACCTTTTTTCTTGGCCATATGAACACCTATATACCAAATAAAAACTAATGTCCTCGCAGTAAAGTGGTTTTAGGATATATTAAAAAGCTTATGAATCAAGACTATATTAGTTCATTCAGATTAGCTCTTAATGAAGAATATGAGAGACCAAGGATAGCGTACAGCTATCTTATCTACAACATTTTTAACTTTCGTTTTCTCAGAGGTTTCATCATAAAATAGGAGAGTAACTTTGCCACCACGACCTCTTTTCATCTTTTGGTAAACCGTTTTCGGAGAATTCACTAGGTCAAAAACGATTATCATTTCAGTATGAGGGAGGTCTATATCTCTCTCTCCAACAGGTGACATAATAAGAACAGATTGTTTATTTGTCATCTTGAAATTTTCAAGAATCTCCATCTTATTCTTGATTTTACCCGTTACATTGAAAACTTCAAAATTCTCTTTTATTAGACGTTGTGATAGAGATTCAACTGTAGAAAGAAAGGAACAAAGAATTGTGGTTTTTTGATATTCTTTAGCTATCTTGATTACTTCTAGTTCTTTACCACTAATTTCAGGTAAATCATCTAGTTCACTTTTTTCAATTCCATATCTTATTAAGTAATTTCGATAAGTATGTGCGGGCATTGAATAAACATATTTTCTGAGGAGAAGGAGCCTATTTAATTTTTCAACAAGTTCTGTTTCAACTGAAAGAAGTGGAAGACTATGGTAGAAATTTGAGCGTAACTTATTACTGTCTTTTGGCGATGTTTCACTAACCTCTTGAATTATTTTTTCCCTAATTTCTTCTATATTTTCAGTTAGTAAATTAATGATTCTAGCAGTTTTTGTATCTTCAACAGGCTGAATAATGACTTCTGTATCTTGTATGTGCTCCTTGATGTCAGTATCAATGAAGTCTTCAATAGTAATTACTTCACTGTCTGGAATGAACTCAATAAGCGTTTTCAATTCATTTCTTAATTGTAGTTGATCGCCATCTAAGACTAAATGATCGTCTCTGAGAGTACCACTCATCCCAACTATTTTTGCATTATCTAAATTGGGTATAAGTCTCCCCCAAGGGACACACAAAATTCTTCGATGAGACATTCTTTTTACGATTTGATCAACTTCATTAATGATAATAATCTCAATTCCTTCACTTAGCTCTGGAAATTTCTGGATTGTATTAGAAAATACAATAGGTAAAGATAAAATCACACGGTTGTTTTCAATGAGATATTTTCTGTATTGAGAATTAGAACCACTTTTGATAACAGCTAAACCCTTTAATCCGCCATATTCATTTTCAATATACTTGGCTGTTTCCTCTAATGATGAATGGGTTTGTAGAAAAACAACTATTTTCTTTTCTTTGAAAATCTCTGTAAGGAGACGATACATTAAGACTCGTTTGCCCATACCACAATCCAATTCTAGAATAACACTGTGATTTGATTCAACCAATGATGAAATCCTATCAACAATAAAATTTTGATATTCACGTGATTCTATGGCCAAACTAATCACTTTCTTATCCAGATATTAGTATTTAAAGGGAAGAATAAAGAAGTTCCTATCGTCTAATGTATTAAAGCATATTATCCTTAATCTGCTGTTGTAAGATATTAAGCAACTTTGATGCCGAATCAGTTGTATGATGCAAATTTAAACCAATAGGAGATATACTAATACTATTTTGATTAACAACTGCCCAAGTATCTGTATTTTCCGGAAAAGATTTTTTCTTTTCTCCCCATAACCATAAATAAGTAAGTTTACGTGGATCCTTCTTTTCAACCATAAAATTGTCGTATTTGTAAAGAGTTGGAGATGTAATATATACCTTAGTTTCGTCAGATATGACCTTTGGATAATTAACATTTAGAAAGGCTAAATCTTTGGGCCAGTCCAATTCTAAAACTGCATCGACAATTTCTGCAGAAATTTTAGCTATTTTGCCAAAATCAACACCTCTTTGGTCTATCATCTGAGAATCTTCTGAAAGATCAGCTGAGAATGCTATCGCAGGGACATTGTTAAAGTATGCCTCAAAAGCCGCAGCACAAGTACCGCTGGTGAGTATAGAGTGAATTGATGAGTTGTCCCCATAATTTATTCCACTAACAACGATATCTGGTTTTCTTTTTAAAACATGAAACCCTACTAATACATTATCTGCAGGGGAACCGGTTGTACTGTATCCTGTTGTTCCATCGTCAAAAGTTACTGGAAAAAATCTTATAGGTTTGTGAAAAGTTAGTGCTTTTGAAACAGCGGAACTAGCTTCAGCTGGTGCAAAACATACAACATTTGCAATTTTACTTAGTTCATTTCTTAATGAATTAAGACCTGAAGACTTTATTCCATCATCATTTGTAAGTAGAATTAGTTTGTTTTTCACATGTTTGTTTTTCGAGATATTTGTTAAGTTTTGTCTTACAAAAGAAAATTTGATAAATCATAAGCTTAAAAACATGAATACTAGAAGTTTAAGACGAAGGTGTCAGTTCAATGACAGAAAAATATGTTTACAAATTTTTCGATAAAGAAGTCTGCGAAGGAAGCGCAGATATGAAAAACTTACTTGGTGGAAAAGGTGCTAATCTAGCCGAAATGACCTCATTAGGCTTACCTGTACCACCAGGATTTGTTGTTTCTACTCAAGCCTGTCTTCATTTTCTTGCTAATAATGAGGAGTATCCAGTCGGGTTAAAGGCAGAAGTAGATGAAGCTTTGGAAGCTCTGGAGACACATATGGGTAAGAAATTAGGTGACAATGAAGATCCTTTACTTGTATCAGTTCGCTCTGGGGCAAGAATCTCAATGCCTGGTATGATGGATACTGTGTTAAACCTAGGTTTGAATGATGTTTCTGTTGAAGGATTAGCTAAAATCTCAAATGATCCAAGATTTGCTTATGATTCTTATAGACGTTTCATGTACATGTATGCTGATGTTGTGAAAGGTGTTAGCAAAGTACATTTTGAGAAAGAGCTGGAAAAGCTCAAACATGAATTAGGTGTAGAAAACGATACAGAAATACCTGCTGATGAGCTTAAGAAATTAACACAGAAGTACAAAGTGATTTACAAAGAGCATATGGGAGAGGAATTTCCTCAAGATCCAAGGAAACAACTAGATGATGCTATTCGAGCTGTTTTCAGAAGCTGGAACACTAGAAGAGCAATTGATTATAGGAATCATCAAGGTATTCCACATGATTTAGGAACCGCAGTTAATGTTATGACAATGATTTATGGTAATCTCGGAGAAACATCTGCAACCGGAGTTGCATTTACACGTAATCCATCTGATGGTGAGAAAAAACTTTATGGTGAATATTTAGTAAATGCACAGGGAGAAGATGTTGTAGCAGGAATTCGTACTCCAGTACCAATTAAAGATCTAAAAGCTACAATGCCAGATCTTTACAACCAGCTATTTGAAATCTCTGAGTTGTTAGAGAAAAGATACCGAGATATGCAAGACATGGAATTCACTATCCAACAAGGTAAACTCTACATGCTCCAAACCAGAAGTGGAAAAAGAACAGGTATTGCTGCAAGCCAAATTGCTTATGATTTGGTAAAAGAAGGTGCAATAAGCAAGGAAGAAGCAATCCTTCGAATAGAGCCAAGTGATGTAGAAAACGCCTTGTTCCCATCTATAGATTGGGGTAAAATCGATCCAAATGCACCAGTAAAACAAATTAAGGAACACGTAAAGGATAAGTTTCTTGGTACCGGGTTAGCTGCCGGTGCTGCTGCTGCAACTGGTAAAGCGATTTTTGACGCAGATAGAGCACAAGAAATTGCTGAACAAGGTCAAAATGTGATCTTAGTAAGAGTTGAAACCACTCCTGAAGATTTCCATGGGATGGCTGCAAGTGAAGGTATTCTGACAATGAAAGGTGGTCTAACTAGTCATGCTGCAATTGTTGCTAGACAAATAGGTAAAGCTTGTATTGTTGGTAGTGAAAAAGGTGGAATATCTATTGATGTGGAGAAACGCGCACTTACTGCAAATGGTTTAGTAGTTAGAGAAGGAGATTGGATTACTATAGATGGTGATGATGGGTCTATATATTCTGACAAATTACCCACTCGTCCCGCTGAATTACCAGAATCAATGAAAACTATTTTGGATTGGTGTGATGAAGCCGCTAAAATTGGTGTGAAAGCTAATGCTGATAAACCTGATCAGTTCATAAAAGCTTTAGAGTTTGGAGCGAAGGGTATAGGCTTATGTAGAACAGAACACATGTTCTTTGATAATCTTGATTTAGTCAGGGGTATGATTTTAGCCAAAAATGACGAAAAAAGAAAACACTATGTTGATCAATTAGAGCCTGTTCAAGAAGAAGATTTTAGAGGTATATTTGACGTTTCAAAAGGTTATCCTGTTATTATACGTTTGATTGATCCTCCTCTACATGAATTCTTGCCAAGTGAAGAAGAATTAATGACTGAGATTTTTGAAGCAAAACTAGCAGGTAAGAAGGATGAAGATTTCAAGGAAACAGCTGATATGCTAGAAGTTGTAAGAGAAATGAAAGAACAAAATCCTATGCTCGGTCTGAGAGGTTGCAGACTCGGAATTACTATGCCAATTGTTACAGAAATGCAATCTCGTGCAATATTCAAAGCAGCTGCTAAAGTTATCAAAAGTGGTAAAAAAGTATTTCCTGAGGTAATGGTTCCTCTTGTAGGATTCCAAAAAGAATTCGAACATCAAAGAACAATTATTGACCGTGTTGCCAAGGAAGTGATGCAAGAAGAAGGTATTGAATTTAAGTATCTTGTTGGAACAATGATTGAAGTACCAAGAGCAGCTTTGACAAGCAGTGAAATTGCAGGTGGAGACAAAGGTGCTCAATTCTTTAGTTTTGGAACAAATGATCTTCATCAAATGGCATTAGGTTTTAGTAGAGATGATGCTGGTTCATTTATCTCAAAATATATGGAAATGGGTATTCTTGAGTCTGATCCATTTGTTTCAATTGAAGAAACAGGTGTAGGTCGTCTGATGAAGATGACTGTAGATGAAGGAAAAGAGGCAAACCCAGACCTTGAACTTGGCATATGTGGTGAACAGGGCGGGGATCCACAATCTATAGATTTCTGTTACAGAATTGGTTTAGACTATGTATCTTGCAGTCCATTTAGAGTGCCAATAGCTCGTCTTGCTGCAGCTCGCACTACACTGAAGAACTAACATTCTTCTTTTTTCTTCTTTTTTTATATACTTTTAGAGTGATATTATACTATCAATACTATCTAAGAAAAATCCCACATCCTCAATAAATTCGAATAATAGTCTTACAAGATCTGATTTTAGTGATGTCCTATGCAATGCAATTAGTTCATCAAGCATTTGAATATTGGTTTTAGTATTTGAAAACTCTGTATAAATACCAATGATGTCCTTTTCTTGAAGAGTACTTAACAGAGTTTCAAGAATTTCTAAAATGAAATAAATCTTATTATTGATATCGCCTGACTCCGCATAACTCTCTAGCATGATTTTTGTAGATATTTCCTGTGCTTTTGTTGCAACGTCTTCATAAGCAATATCTAACATTTCAATGACTAAATCATCTATTAGAAGTTCATCTGCTTTTTCTTCAATGGGGACATCAGAAACCTCTAACTTTTTAGTAGTTTCTTTAATCTCTTCATCTAGCCATTTAACGAAAGAAGGAGTTATAATCGGTTTCCTTTCTAGAAGTTTATCTGCAGAAGTAAAATCTTCTTGTTTTGGTTTAAGATTGAAATACTCTTCTTTGATTTGTGAATGAGTTGTAAACTCAGGATAATTATCATAAACATATTCAATCAATTGACGTAAGCTGTAATTCTTGAAATCATAACAAAGATCTTGAATAACTTGGTCATATATCTCACCAAAATCGTTTTCTAACAAGTATTGCTCACCATATTCAGTAATTTGATAACGATGGAGAACTTCTGAACCTGTTTTTTCGACTTCCTCGTGTTCTATATACCCATAATCAATAAGGTGTTGGATATCCTGTTGTACAACTTGGCAGTAAGGACCAAATTTGAACGGAATAAAGTCATATTCTGTCTTAATATGATAATTTTTTTCCAAAAGGAAGATTAATTTTTGAAACTGTACTCTCCCATTAACAAATCCCATGTGTTTTAGAAGTAAAAGCAACGTTGCATAACGGGACATCTTACTAATATTAACTTGAAATCAGTATTTAAACTCATAGAAACATAAAGGACAGGGTGTTAAGACAGTTTTTCACGAAATTACTCTATAAACAACACTTTCTTGATATCCAGTAATGACAATAACATAACCACTCAATAACCGATCTAGCTCGGTATTTCCTGAATCTATTAAAAACGGATGGCCATTTAATGAATTGATTTTATGGCTTGTAGCTATTACAATAATGTTATCTTTTCCAACTTCCTTAATCACATTTGGACTTAATTGTTGATTACCTCTACCAAATAAGAAACCTTGCCCCCCAATAGGAGTAATGACTAATTTTGCTTTCTTTCCTTTTATATGTTCCAGCAATTTTTTCTCATTAAGGTCTTCTTCTATCAATTTCTTTCTATAAAGAAGGTCTACACCTAACAGAGTAAAATCAAGGTTTAATTTTTCCATGATAGTTCTGGTAGTAGTGCCTGGTCCAATAATATAGAAACAATCGTTCTCCATATCATCTATAATTTTTTGAGCTATCGCCTCTTGAGAATATTTTTCAGTTGGAGGACTCCCTGCTTTTAATCCTTGAGTATATCTTTTCCCAAATGGAATCCTCAAGTAACCGTATAGTTTTGCAGATACAAACCCATTTCTAAATGCTTCTTCATCAACATCCATAACTTCAGCTTCTTTTAGCTCTTTCACTTTTCCTTGAAGGTAAATCATTGCTAAGTCTCCGGCTCTCATTGGATTGTAGGTAAAAACAGATGAATGCATTTTAACACCAGTTGGAATACCTAGTACTACAATTTCATTTCCAATTGAATTGTAAATGTCTCTTGCAGTTCCATCCCCTCCAGCAAAAAGTAAAAGGTCGATTTTCATCTTAAGCAAATCTTTACATGCCTGTTTAGTGTCATCTGATGAAGTCATTCCTTGAGTAATGGAACCTATAACCTTAGGATTAAAACCACATTGATTTGCTACTTCTTCTCCCATCTCTTGAGGATAGGTAATGATTTCAATTGCATTCTTGAGTGGAATAAGTCTTTCTAATGCTTTAACAGTACGCTGAGGAGATACTTGTTCTGCTCCCATACGTTTGGCTTCTGCCAAGATGGCTTGCCCATCAGTTCCTTTAAGTCCAACTTTACCCCCCATACCTGCAATGGGGTTTACAATTAAACCTACTTTTTTCATCTCAAATCATCTTTTGTAATTCTTACTTTTTACTTTTCTTTAAGTATGCTCTCCAAGTAATAGCCCATCTAGCAGGATCATTCAATGAATCTGTATTAATTTTATGAACAACACTTCTATGAGGAGCAGTCTTGACTAATTCTGGGTTTTCATACGCTTCTTCTACAACCTTCTTTAGTCCAGCAATATATTCGTCAATCTCAGCTTTGGAGTAAGATTCAGTAGGTTCTAGAGTAAAAGGTTGAGGAACAATGAAAGGATGATGACTAGACCACATATGAAAGCCAAAGTCAACCATGCGACAAGTTATGTCCTCTGTTGTAACTCCAGTTTCCCTGTAAAGCTCATCCCAACTATAACGAACTTGTTCAATTCGGTGTCTTCCCTCTGCATAAGGAGCATTTGCACCACGAAGTTCTAACACCTTCTTTAATAGATAGTTATTATTGAGTACAGCGACTTCAGATACTTCTTTTAATCCTTTACTACCTAAACTCATAATCCAAGAATATGCTTTCAATATCGCTGGAACTACGCCATAAAAAGCTCTAACTTTACCTATGCTTCTGGGAACGTCGTAATTGAAAAAGTATTTACTTTCATCAAATTCAACTAAAGGAGTTGGTAGATATTTTATAAATTCTTCAGTTACACCAAGAGCTCCAGCTGCTGGGCCACCACACCCATGAGGAGAAGAAAAGGTCTTGTGTAGGTTAAAGAAACAAAGGTCAAATCCTGCTTCTTTTGCTCTAGTAATACCTAAAATTCCATTAGCATTAGCTTGATCATAACCACACACTCCTCCAACCTCGTGGACAATTCGTGTAAATTCTCTTATTTTAGGATTAAAAATTCCTGTATCTTCTGGGTTGGTGATTAATAGTCCTGCAGTACGATTAGAAACAGCTTTCTCTAAAGCTTCAACAGCAGGTAAGCCATCTTCATTTGGATAAATATTTATAATTTTGTAACCTTTAACAATTGGTGCTGCAGAATCTGAAGGATGGGAAAACATCGTAGTAATAATCTCATCACGTTTTTCTGATTCACCTGATGCTTCATGGTGAGCATGAATAATAGAAGCAATAGTGTATATTGCTTGGCTTCCCCCACTTGGTTGAAATGTAAATTTGTCTAAACCTGAAATTTCCCTCAAAAATAAGTCTAGTTTATAGATTATTTCTAGAATTCCTTGAACAGTGGTTTCATCTTGTGATGGATGAAGTTCAGTAAACTTTGAAGATGTAGCTAATTTTTCATTTATTTTTGGACTATATTTCATCGTACATGTTCCTTGGCCGATATCAACATTCAAATCAGCTCCTAGGGTTTGCTGTGATAATCGAAGATAGTGTTTTAGGACTTGCATTTGAGAAAGCTCTGGTAGATTAGGAGGTTGTTCTCTTACCATATTTTTGGGTAAATTAGAGATTCCATCACCAATATCCATTTCTATCTCTTTCTCAATCTCAGGAAATAGAATACCCCGTTCTCCTTTGTTACTTAATTCAAAAATTACTGGTTCATCCCATTTAGCTTGGTGGAAATTTCTTACTTTGTTTTTCCTGCTCATTTTGGTTCCTCCTTTTTCAAACATTCATCCACCGCATGGACAAGTCTATCAATATCTTCCTTGGTATGAATCTCAGTAATACAATAAACAGCACAGTTCCCCAATTCTGGAAACTCCTTTGAAATATCTTTTCCACCAAAAATTCCTTCTTCTAGTAAAGCTTTATTCACTTCTTTAACCATTTTACTAGAGGTACTAAAGTCTACAACAAATTCTTTGAAGTGAGATGACGTAAAGAATGGAATGCTTACTCCTTCAATCTCTGAAAGTTTCTTCATAGCATATTGTGACTTTTGCATGATTAATTTTCCTAATTCTTGAATGCCCTGTGGTCCAACTAGCGCCAAATACACACCTGCAGTAATCCCCCACAAAGCAGTTGCTGTACCAATGAACTCCTTGCCTTCAATTCTATCATGAAAGGATGTTCGGTCATAAGTTACATCACCAAAACCATGCTCACCCTCAACAGCTGTAGTAGTTATCCCAAAAAGACGCGAAGGATACTCCATCACAAATCTTTCTTCATCCCTAGTCGCAATAAAACCTGCAAGACTTCCACCATATTGCATATGCATACCTAGTCCTTGGATGTCTCCACAAACAATATCTGCTCCATAGTTACTTGGAGGAATCAATATTCCCAAAGAAATTGGATCAACTCCAATAAGACTTAATGCACCATGTGTATGAGCAATATCTGAGATAATCTTACCTTGATCTTCTATACAACCAAGATATGAAGGATTCTCAAAATAGATACCTGCTGTATTAGATGATATTTTTGCTTTTAAATCATCAATATCAAGTTTTCCAGTTTTTTTATCATATTTGACCAATTCAATTTTTATAATTGGCTTGCAGTAATTTCTGATTATTAACAACCTATCTGGTGAGATTGATTCTGCAACTAATACTTCAGTGCGTTTTGTAATTCTTGCAGCCATTCTTATAGAAGTACTAGCAGCTTGCCCCCAATCATATGTTGGTACATTTACAACATCCATATCTAGAAGTTCTCCCATCATACTAGCATATTCGAAAAGTGTTTGAAATCTTCCATGATCTTCATAGGGCTCACCTGCATAAGCGGTTAAAAATTCCGCGCGTTGATTGATTTCATCACATATTGCAGGAACATAATGTTGCCAACAATCTCCTCCTAAGAAACTAAGATTTTCTTGACATGTTTGATTTTTTGCTAATAGTTGACTAACATGCCTTTCTAAAGCATATTCTGAAGGAAGGGGATCTGGTAAATTCATCTCACCTGTAAATCTCAAATCCTCTGGGATGTCCTCATATAGGGTGTCAATATCCTTAACACCAATTTCTTCCAACATTTGTTTCTTTATTTCTGGAACGGAATTTGGAATGTAAGGGTGAACCAAATTTCTCTTTTTATTCATAAATTATACCTCCAACATAAACGAGTATGTGATTTTTTTGAAATTCAAATTAAGCTAAACCCCCACCATCAACAATTATGGAAGTACCAGTTACCCAGCTTGAAAGGTCACTAGCAAGATAGAGAACTGTTTTAGCTACGTCTAATGGTTTACCTACACGATTAAGAGGTCGATCAGCAGCTTCTCGCATGAACTCTTCATCATCAACACCTAATTGTTTTGCTTCTCCTCGCAAGAGTGGAGTATCAATATCCCCAGGGCATACACAGTTGACTCTGATCCCATGTTTACCATGATCAATTGCCATAGCTCGAGTCATATTTACAACACCTCCTTTTGCTGCACAGTAAGCCACTGCATCAGATCCGCCTTTTATACCCCAGCCAGATCCATTGTTGATAATACTCCCCCCGTTACCTTTAATCATAATAGGGATAACCTGCCGAGAAAGCAAATAAATCGACTTCAAGTTAACATCAATTGTTAAATCCCAATCTTCTTCCTCTAAATTTAGAACAGTTTTTCGACGAATCACACCTGCGTTGTTGAAAAGAATATTAAGTTTCCCATATTCTTCATGAATTGTTTCAACAGTTTTCTTACAATCAGAATCAGAAGTTACATCACATAAGAAGAACTTAGCTTTTCCTCCTGACTCCTTAATCTGATTAGCAGCATTAATACCATCCATTTCATTAATGTCAAGTAATGCCACAATAGCACCTGCTTCTGCAAGTAATTTTGCAGTTGCTAACCCGATGCCAGATGCTGCACCTGTAATAAGTGCAATTTTACCCTCCAAAGAAACCATGTTTGAAATCCGATTGTTTTTATTGTTCATGAGTTTTACTTCCTTTTTGCTTTTATCCAATAATTTACTAAATTACTCGTCTAGCGGTGTATATGGTCCTGCTGTTTCTCCACCATCAATAGCTATTGATTGTCCTGTAATATATGCGGCTTCTGATGAGGATAAAAATGCGAATAAATTAGCTACTTCCTCTGGGGCTGCATGACGGTTCAAAGGTATTTTTGAATTAACCACTTCCAACATTTCAGGTGTATATTCTGCTTTTTGCATTGGCGTAAGAACATAACCTGGACAGATGGCATTTACTCGTAACCATGGAGCAAATTCTAGAGCTAACGATTTGGTTAGGAGGATAACTCCTGCCTTTGAACTATTATAATCAGCATATAGAGGATGTCCTTCAATTCCATTAGTGGAAGCGGTTAGCAAAACAACTCCTGATTGTTGTTTTTTCATTCTTGTTATTGCTTCTTTGGAACAAAGGAACATCCCATCTAAATTTACACGAAGAACTTTGGACCATTGTTCATAATCAATCTTCAAAAATGAGTTGCGATAACTTATTCCTGCATTTGAAATTAGAATATCAATACCTCCCAGAATTTCATCTATTTTTTCAAACGCAAGTTTAACATCTTCTGGATTACTGACATCAGCATACTCCCCTCCTTTGAGTTCAGGAATAAGAGATAAAACTTTGGTTAACTCTTCTTTATTCCAATCAATGATAACAACCTTTGAACCTTCATTAACAAATCGTTGGGCAGTTGCCAATCCAATACCACTGGCCCCCCCAGTAACAACAACTCTTTTCCCTTCAAGATCTTTATACATACCCATTTTGATCACAGCTCTGTACTTCTGTTAATCCTATTTTATTTTTTCCCAATAATTATAGTTTCAATTTGATAGGGTGAGTGATAAAATATATTATTCAAATTGCCATTCCAAGTAGGTTGTGAAAAAAAGATGAGAATCTTTGAGAAAGGGAATTCTATAGATCATGTCTGAAACAATACCACATAAATAATACGAAAATAATGCGCTATGTAGAAGAAAACTTATCACAAAGGGTTTAATTATTTCTGTAATCAAACTGTGCAATTATGAAAAAACGTAACGTAATTGCTATTACTTTGATTTCTATAGGTGTTGCTTCTATTGTAGCGGCAATTACCATAGTATACAGTTTCAACCCTTTAACTCATAATAATCCTGTTGATGAATCTCTAACTAATTTCTTCTATAACAATAGAAGTAAAGTATTTGGGGGGATTATGTACATCATTTCCTTTCTTGGGGAAGCTTTAGTTTATATTGGGATTTTGCTTCTATTTTATTATCTATATGACAAAAAGAAGACTTACAGGGCAATGATTTTGTTGGTAACTTCAACAGTAATAAACGTTTCAACTAAAGCTGCGTTTAATTTAGATAGACCAGAAACAAGTTTACAATATGGTCATAATCCGGAAGAAACATTATTTCAACCTGCTGATGAAATTTCATCAGGAATACCAAGTGGTCATACTCAGATGAGTACGACTTTCTGGGGTTCTTTGATGATTCTTATCAGAAAATGGTGGATGGTTGTGGTTGGATTAATTTTTGCATTTCTAATCGGTTTTTCTAGAATTGCTCTCAGAGAACATTGGTTTACAGATGTGATTATGGGACTTGGAATAGCGTTAATAATCCTAGCAGTATACCTTCTTATCAAAGATCCAGTTGAAAATTTTATAGATTCTAGAACAACATTTGTTAAAATACTTCTTTGTATCGCAATGTTCATTGTTTTCGCAGTACCTGTAATTTTCCTCCAATACAATAGAGTTGAAAATGATTCTGAGCTTATATCTGAATCTTTGAAACTGATAACCCTCTTCACAACAGTTTCTATATCCTATGCAATAGAAGGTAAATTAGTGAATTTTCATACAGATATTGACAAATGGTGGAAGTATCTTGCAAGAATCTTAATAGGTGCTGCCTTCTTTGCTGCTTTCTATTTCAGCTTATCTGAATTATTTGGTTTAATAATTATTAATGTTGGATGGAATGGAATAGAATTGACACTTGATTTGATAGGATACGCAATTCTTGGTCCATTAGTTATTCTTCTTGCTCCCTGGGTAATGATGAAATTAAAAGTATAGATGAATTTAAGGAGGGATTTCTTCTTTTTTATTCTTTAACTATTACTGCTTTAGTGTATTCTGTCTTCCAACATTAGATTTTTAAACGAAACTTGGCTTGCTAAATTAGTTGAAGAGGATTCAAAATGAGTGACGAAATTAAGCTCTTCGGTAAATGGGATTTAAGTGAAGTAGAGGTATCTGACGTAGGGTTAAAAAGATACATCTCTCTTAAACCAGTATATTTCCCTCATTCTGGTGGAAGATACCAAGTTCAACGTTTCAAAAAAGCAGAAATGAATATCGTTGAAAGATTCATTAACAAATTAATGAAAAAAGGAAAGAATGCTGGAAAGAAGCAAAGAGCAATAAACATTGTTAGAGTTGCATTTGAGATTATACACGAAAGAACTGGGAAGAATCCTGTTCAAGTTCTTATAGATGCAATTTGTAATGTAGCACCAAGAGAAGAAACAACTCGTTTAACTTATGGTGGAGTAGCACAACATATAGCAGTTGATGTATCACCACTGAGAAGGGTTGACTTATCATTACGATTCATGGCTAATGCGATAAAACAAAAGAGTTTCAACAATATCAAAAGTGTTGAAGAAGTTGTTGCTGAGGAATTAATAGTTGCAGCAACTGGCGATCAAGCTAGCGCAGCAGTTAAGAAGAAACAAGAGATAGAGAGAATTGCTCTATCAGCTAGATAAGGTAAGGTTGAAAAAAATGGGTAAAAGACCAGCGAGATGCTATACAAGAGTAAGAGGGCCGGCAAATACAAGAGTCGGAAAGTATGTTAGAGGAGTACCTGACTCAAGAATCAGGGCATATGATTCTGGAAATAGACAAGGGGATTTTCCTTTACATGTTCATCTTGTTTCAAAGGATAAATGTCAGATTAGACATACTGCTCTAGAAGCTACAAGAATCGCAGTTAATAGGCACCTTCAAAGACACTTAGGAGTTGAAAACTATCACATGACAATTAGAATACATCCACATCACATTCTAAGAGAAAATAAAATGATGGCAGTAGCAGGTGCTGATAGAATTCAAGATGGAATGAGAAAATCTTTTGGAAAACCAACAGATAGAGCTGCAAGAGTAAAAGAGGGACAAGAACTAGTTACTGTTAGAACTTCTGTTGAAAACTACTATATAACTCTCGATGCATTAAAAAGAGGAGCAGATCGATTTCCAACTCCATGCAAATACAAGATAGGCAAAGGCGAAGAACTCGTAAAAGAAATGCAGAAGACTGGTAAACAATTCTTAAAAGTAGTGCAAAAGAGCAAAAAACAAGTAGATGAAGTGCAAGAGGGCGAAGAACAAGTAGATGAAGTGCAAGAGGGCGAAGAACAGGTAGATGAAGCGCAAGCAGCGGACAAAGAACAAAATTAGTAGCCCTTTACTATTTTTATTTTATTTATTTTAGTCTAAAAATTGCAAATTTTGTCTTTGTTAACCAATTTCACCATTAATTATTTGATAATAATAACGTTATTTCCTAATACTACCGGGGAATTACAAGAGAATATATTGAAAAAATACTTGTTGAGTATAATGGCAGAAGAATCAGACTATGGAATTAAGTTTGGAATTATATCTGAACTCGAGGAACAGCTAAGTGCTACTCTCTTTAGATGGCTGGAGAATAGAAAGGTAGAACTAGAAGAAAATGAAGATAGAAAAGTGCTCGGGGATTTGTTACAAGGAGCAGAAGAAGTTTTGAATAAATGGTTATGATTAATGAAATTTGTTTTTTAGAGATTTTCTTCCACTCTAGCTTCCCAATCAAGTGTTTCAACAAATTGATCTTCAAGTGAGATGATATCTTTTTCAGTTATAGGATTATATTCATCAACTGCAAATTCTATAGCTTGTTCTTCATTGATTGCATTAACTCTATAGTGATAGTCTCTTCTTTCAACACGAGTGACAATGACATAGTAGTCACTCACACCCTGGTCTTTAACGATTTTAGATTCCTTCCCTGTAGTATATCCTTCCTTTGGCATGTTTAAGTATTATTGAAAAGTAATATAGGAAATATTCTAATGGACTTTGCATTATAGCAGGAACAATTGTTATATTTTACCATCTACCATATTTTTTCTTGTCTTTTCTGTGTGCTCTGTCATGCTCCTTCTGGCTTCTAAATACCCATAAGTTACTTCTTCGATTATCTTGCTTATTTCTATTCTTGTGATGCACTACCTCTCCGGGTTCTAATTTTCTTCCCAATTTTTTCTCGGCAAGATGTCTGTGAACCGGCTTGCTGCTATTACTATATTTTTTGTATCCTTTTTCATCAGTATAAACCTTTGATTTTCGTCTCGACATAGTTTTAATTATAGCTTAAGTAATATGATAAACATTCCACTGAATTTCAAGCATGATTAAGAACAAAAGAATTAAAAATAAGACTTCATGTTCAGATTTTAGAAAAGGCTTGGTAACTCAGTCGGCAGAGTGCGAGACTCATAATCTTGTATAATAAGGGCTAGAATGTCGAAGATGAGCTATCTCGAAGTCGGGGGATCGAGACCCCCTCAAGCCACCATTTTCTCTTTTATCATCATTTTACTAATTTGAAAAATAAAAAATAGAATAAGAAAAATAATTAATTGGCTTTTTGACCTTACTATAGTTTCTTGAGTTGATGGTTCTTGATTAAATCTGATTCTTCCTCAACTGTTACTTTGATCATATGATCTCCTTGATTTATCCTATTAACCACATTCATTCCATCAACAACTTTACCAAAAACAGTATGTTTGTTATTCAAGTGCTTACAACTATTAGGATTCAACACAATAAAAAACTGTGATCCATTTGTATTTGGTCCAGAATTGGCCATACTTAGAGCTCCTAGAACATGTATTTGTACTGGATTATTTACCTCATCAGCGATTTGGTATCCAGGTCCACCTCCACCTGTTCCTGTAGGATCTCCTCCTTGAACAACAAAATCTGGTATAACTCTATGGAATTTAACTCCATTATAGAAACCTGATTGTGCCAATGAAACAATGTTCTTGACAGTATTAGGTGTTTGGTCATCAAAGAATTCTATTGTAAAAGTTCCCTTGTTAGTTTCAACTCTTGCTTTAGTCATTTAAATCTCCGAAGTTTAACCTTACCTTGCATTTTATATACATAATGATGAGACAACATCTCACACCAAGAATTTATTTAATGCAACTCACTTCAATCTAATAGTGGTGCAAAACTATATGAGTATAGAAGAAGTACAAAATCTAAAATCCAATCCCAAAATTAAAACACCTCCATGGATTTCAGCTGTTTTAGCACTTGTTTATACTGTAACATTGGTTTTTCTTTTACTTACAAGCATGGAATCAGCTTTTGATTTTGTTGAAGATTTCTTTAAGCAAATGCCTAATGGAGTTTGGTTTTTTGAAGTTCCGATTCCAATAATTTGTGCTTTATTTGTTTATTATGGTGCTCAACATAGTCAGAAAAGAAGTTTGAATATCTTAGTCTTCATGTCTTCAGCTTTGGGAATTGTTGCTATTGGAATTGGCGTTTACTTTATTCTCGATAAATACTCAATAATTCTTAATAATAGTGATGCTGACTTTATTTTCTTCTTAATACTTCTAGCTACTTCTCTTATCATAGCAATCGGTTCTATATTTGTCATGAAATTTATTAGAAAGAAGAAAACCTTGCAGTAAGGTCCCTTGACCAGAAAGTGACCTAAACAACAAGGTTATTTTCAAAGATACTAACTCTTCTAATAAGGTGGAGACTATTTTTCCTTGTAATCTAGAACACTTTTCAGATTGGTCATATTATTTATTAATTTAGGTGAATAACAAGTTTAATAATGAGTGTTTTCGAGAAAAAGTACATGGAGAAACCAATTGACGAAACTCTACAGAAGGAACAATCTGTGCTTGATATAACTCCTGAATTAGAACAACAAGTTCACGAGATGCTCACAGCTACTGAAAGAAATGTTCCAGATTTTTGGGAGAGTAGTACAACTGAAATCCTTATGCTCCTGTTGATGATGGGGAAATTCGAATATATCATTTTAGACCTGCCAATCCAATATCAAAACGTCCTTTAGTTTTTGTTCCTGGCTGGGGAGGAACTGAAATGGGGTATGTGGATTTTTATGAAGTCATCCATGATAAGGTTGAGTGCTATTATGTCGAAACTCGTGAGAAGAGAAGTAGTAAATTGGATAGAAAGAAAGCAAAATTGGATATGAGTCAAAAAGCTAAAGATATTCGAGATGTGATTAATTTCCTAGAATTAGATAAAGATGACTTTGTTCTCTTTGGTACTTGTTGGGGTGGAGCAATAGTTTTACATGGTTTAATAGATGGAACTATTGATGCCCCTACTGTAATTACTCATGACCCTATGCATACTCTATGGTTTCCAAAATGGTTTCTGAGATACGTAACTCCTTTCCTACCTGTATTTGCTATTAGGATGATGAAACCTGTACTTAGAAGACTTCAAATGAGAGGTATGAATGAGAAAATCCAAAGAAAGAGAGCTGAAAATTTTATAGCTAATGCAGAACCTTGGAAATGGAAGAAAGCTGCAGAATCTGTAAGAGATTTTGAACTCTTTGGCAATATTTCTGGAATAACAAAAGAAGTGTTTGTTATCAATGGCACTCAAGACAAAGTCCATGATCAAATTACTTACCCAAAAATAGCTGCGGAAATGCCGTTTAGTCGATTCATCTTCATGAAGACAGATGAATCCAAAAGAGAGAGATTAATGGGGTTAGTAACATTAGAGTTCAGTAAAGTAACTGTGAATGATGAACTTCCTCCTTCTCTTAGGGATTTCGAGAAAAAACTTCATCGTTAAGAATGAAAAGCTCGAAAAAATTGATTTTTCTTACATTTTAGGTGAATCTTTAAAATAAACTAGTACAAATTGAACAATATTCTCCTTTGAGAGACATATTTAAGGTGAAAAAATTGTCACATGAAGAAGTTGTTATAGATAAAAATGATATTAGAGAAACTGCTTTAGAATCAAAACAGACAAGTTCACGAAATGCTTGGCTATGGTATAGCTATGATATGGCTGATACTTTCTTCTCACAATCGGTAATAAGTTTAGCATTCACTCCATTTGTTTTGTTATTGGGTGTCCAAATGGGTTGGAGGTTCCCCACAGTATTTATTGTAATGTCTGTATTTATGGCTGGTTCAAATCTTTTGATTGCTATATTTGGACCAATTTTGGGTGCTATCTCAGATAAAGTTGGGAAAAGAAAGCCAGCGGTGCTTATTTCAGCAGGAATAATGGTAACCACGACCGCATTAATCACAGTTTGGGCAAACTTTTGGTGGGCATGTATCCTATTTGTTATTGCAAATTTCTGTTATCAAGCAGGTCGAATGTTTTATGACGCTCAAATTCCTTTCATTGCTGAAACAGAAAAGAGAGGTTTTATGCAGGCCATCGGTGGTGCACTTGCAGCTTTTGGCTCAGTAATTGCAATAATGATAAGTATAGTCATAGGTCTTCCCAGCTTATTTGGTCCACATACTCAAGTAGATACCGGAATCTGGGAAGTAGGGGGAGTAATTATTGATCCAAATACTATAAACTATGGCGGATTAAGATATTTATTTGTAGTATCAGCTGTCGTCATAATTTTGATCAGCATTCCTTACTTCTTCCATAAAGAGGTACAAAATCCTCCTGAGGAAAAGATGACACCAAGAGAGCATTTGAAATCATCATTAACTGCTTTCAAAACTTCGCTTAAAGAAATTATCTCCGACAGAAATTCATGGTTGTTCTTCTTAGCTTGGTTTTTCATCACAGATGCTGCAAATACAACGATTCTCTATATGGTACCTGTGGTTTCAATTATGGGTGGACCCGCACTTGAGGGAATGACAAACTATATTATTCTAGGAGGAATAGTATTTTCTATAATCTTTGGTATTCTTGTTGGAAGACTTATGAATAGATTAGGACCAAAAAAACTATTCCTAGGAGTTGCCATGTCCTGGTTTATTGCGATAGTCATTTTCGTCCTAAGTGGATTGGATGTAGGTGCATTCACAATACCTTCCTGGGTAATATGGTTTGGCGCGATATTCATTGGAATAGGTTTTGGAGGAATTTGGATAGTTGGAAGACAATTCATTATGGTTCTTGCACCACCTTCAAAACTTGCACAATATGGTGGTTTCCAAAAAATAGCTGGAAGAGTAAGTGCAATTGTATCTCCTCTTTTATTTGGTTTAGTGATTTTCCTTACTGATCCTTACTTCCAATCTCCAGAAATAGTTGAACAAGCCATTCCAATGAGAATTGCACTTGCAAGTTTACTTGTACTTTTCTCAATAGGTATTCTTATTGCATGGTTTATCAAAGATCCTCATAAGAGGTATATGAAAGGTGAAAGAGCACCATACAAAGGAATTTATGACAAAGAATAATTCCTCTTTTCTATTTTTTTACTTTTTTTAGAAGCTTAATTATTACTTCTGGTAATTCATTCATATTTTCCACATAGTATCTATATGATGGTTCGAATTCTCCTGTTAAACAAGCTTGAACAACATTTGCTCCAATCTTTTCAGCAAATTCCAAGAAAATAGGTTTGTCATCAATTACTATTGCTCTTTTGGGATCTAAATTAATTTCCTTGAAAATCCTATCATAGAAAACCTCGTCGCTCTTATGAGTATTTACTAAATCTGATCCATAGAAGTTTTCGAAACAGTCTTTTAACCTCATTCCCCTTAAGTATCCTTTTAGTTCAACTGAGTGTTCTCCTGAAGAAGTAAACAGTCTAAACCCTTGGCTATGAAGGTTTTTAATTGCTTCAACCACCCCTGGAAAAGAGGCTTTGATATTAGGCGTTATAGCTTCTATTACTTCAAAGTAGATTTTGTTGTGCATCTCTTCAGGGGGAACTTTAACTCCTACATACTCAAACATACTAGTTACCCATCTCAAAATAAAATCTGAATAATAATCGTTATACTCAATTAATTCTTCATTTTCTGCAGCTTCAGTATATTCTGCCATAATTTCATTTATGAATTCAAAGTTCGCTTCACTCCATTTATGAGATTCTCCCCCATACTTTGGTGAAAAAAAATCCCCTATCATTTTCTGCCACTGAATGCCACGTAATTTATTGTCATTCATTACCCCTCCATCATCAAAGAATATTGAGAATTCAGAAGAATTATTTCTAGCCATCCATATAAATCAAAATCTAGTAGTAAATAAGGATATTTCATTAGCTTAGTTAGTAATTTGTTCCTTCTAATAAGGTAGTGAATACTTTCAGTGACCTTTGGTTCTTTCAAAACCCCTCTTCTTCGACTGGAAGATTTACTAGAACTTGTAAGAAGGTGGTGTATCAATTAATTGATTGACTCTTTAAAGAAAGAAAATATGGGTTTGTCTAGTTTGAATCAGCTATTTTCATTGAGTTAAAGCTAGAAGTTCTATACCACCACAAAGAGTAAAGAAACCATCATCAATAGTATTGCAAAAATCAAAATAACCTCACTAATTTTGGTTCTTTTTTCAATACTTGGTTTTAATTTCTCTTCAGATTCCCAAAACTTGTTAATCTCTTTTCTATTTTTTATTACTTGTTTAAGTAGTGGTTCAGCTTGAATACCTAAAGCTAAAATCAGAAAAATGATGGCTGAAGCTGCCATGATTGCATAAATTAGGAATCCAGATCCTGCTGTATCCAAATTAATTATTCCTATAATATCTAAGGTAGTTAGTATGACCCAGAATAATAAAACCACTATTGTAATTCTTAGTCTTTCGTTGGTTAATCTTAGCTCTTTTTTTATCACATCTGATACCATATATCTCACTTTTCTTTG
This sequence comes from Candidatus Heimdallarchaeota archaeon, assembly GCA_021399345.1. Classification (GTDB taxonomy): domain Archaea; phylum Asgardarchaeota; class Heimdallarchaeia; order Heimdallarchaeales; family Heimdallarchaeaceae; genus UBA460. Next base: position 42,912 of record JAAFKI010000175.1, on the reverse strand, counting down.
ATTATTATTTCTAAATCTTTAACAATGTTTTCAATCCACTCAAAACGATTCTGAGTAGGGGATTCATAATATATTCTTATTTTAGGCTCTGTTCCTGATTTTCTTATCAAGATCCAAGTACCATCATCCATATCATAACGTAGTCCATCAATAGTTAGCTCTTTTCTACTTTCATTTTCAAGAGAAAATCTAAGTTTGGTTTTACAATCATCGAATATAGTTTCAACCCTTTCTTGGTCTACTAGGTAAGCATTTCTCTTAGCAATATGTAATGGAATATCCTTCATTATCTCAGAAACAGTAGTTTGACCGCTTACAATCACTTTCAAAATTTTAACTAAAGAATATAGTCCATCTATCCAGAAACCCCATTTAGGAAAGATGGGTTTCCAAGGTTCAGCTGCGAAAATGACCTTTTCATTAGATTTAATTAACTCTTGACCTTTTGTGTGAAGTTCTCCTAATTTTGTTCTTATAACTTCTCCGCCTATTTTCTCTACAGTTTTGTCAATTGTAGTTGATGAATCTATACTAATTATAATCTTTCCAGGTCCCCCTTCATTTATGGCATATGTAGCCAACAGTGCATTTATTCTAGATAATTCAACAAATTCTCCTTGTTCGTTAATGATGGCTAGTCTGTCCCCATCACCATCAAAAGCTGCTCCTAGAACATTTTCTTTCTTACAAAGTTCTATGAGTGTTGTAAGATTTTCCGGACTGGGTTCTGCAAGTCTTCCTGGAAAAGATCCATCTATATGCGAATTAATTGTTGTTGGTAGGAATCCATAATGTGTTAATATTAACGGTGCAAGTTCTGACATGGGACCATTGGCACAATCAAGTATAACCTTCCTTCCCTCTCCATTAATTTGAACTGCTTCTGTTATCCTTTTGAAATATTGATTATTTGCATCTAAAACCTCTAATTGTGGTTCAATATTGTCCCAGACTTCATGATGTATGAGTTTTGCATTTCCATCTCTTTCTATAATTAGGTCTTCGATCTGATTTTGCTCTTGGAGTGTAAATTCTCTCCCATTTCTTAGTACCTTAATTCCATTGTCTGTAGGTGGATTATGAGAAGCAGTAATATAAACAGCAACTGAATGTTTAGAATTCAAAGTTAGATTGGCGATAACTGGAAATGTGCACAAACCAATTTTGTAAACTTTAACTCCTGATAATGAGAGTGATGCAGAGGCAAATTGACTTAAGGCTTCTGATGATGTTCTTGCATCGTGACCAATAAGAATTCCCTCAGAAGAATAGAGTTGAGCAACCGCTTGACTAACTTGAATTGTGAGTTCAGCTGTAACCTTAGTACCAAAACGACCTCTTATTCCAGCTGTACCAAACAGCTTAAACTTTTTCTTCATCATTTAATCGGTCTCAATTCTGATTATAAATTATTCTTTTATAGAAAGAAATCATCATTATGAAGCTTTTACAAGTTTACAGAAAATCTGTCAAAGATTTCTGTTCTCCTTGTCCTTTGATTGATCTCTTGTTATCAGAAGCTATTTTATTTTGATTTAAGAGATTTAGGTATAAATTCTTAATACCTTCGAAATGTTCATTGTAAACATCCATTAAGTTATAGTTACGTAGAATGTATGCAGGATGATATGTTACATACAATTTTATTCCAAGATCTGTGTCATAAGATTTTCCAACATACTTAGTTACTGCCGCAGAGGGAATGAAGAACCTCAAGGCTATTGAACCAATGGTTACAATAAGTTTTGGTGATAGTAATTTCAATTGTTTGAATAACCATCTCTCACCACAGAACTTCAACTCTGAATTCGTTGGTGTTCTATTGTTTTTATCTTCTGTAGTTGGACGGCATTTTACTACATTAAGGATACTCAGATCCTTCTTCCTTTCTAAACCAATACCTGAGAGCATATTGTCAAGTAGCTTACCTGATCTACCAACAAAAGGTATACCTTGTTTATCTTCATGATAACCTGGTGCTTCCCCAATTATACACAAACCATTCTTTGGACCATAGAGACCTGGAACAACTTGAGTCCTACTATCCTTCAGGTGGCAAGCTTCACATATGACGATATCTTCTGTCAACTTTGCTATCTCATCATTTGCCATAGATTCTATCTCCTCTGTAAAAATACAAAAAAAAGAGGATTTATTAAGCTATTCCCAATTAAACCAATGGTCAAGTTGAAAGATACAATCTTAGAAGCGGATATAATAGTTACCTGCAATCAAAAAAACAGTATTATCAAAGATGCTGCTGTTTATGTGTCTAATGGATTAATTCATGGTGTGGGAACAAAAAAGGAAATTCATAAGGAATTTTCAGCAACAAAAATAATTGACGGAAACAACAAAATTTTACTCCCAGGTTTAGTAAACACACATAGTCACAGTGTTCAAACATTTCTAAGAGGAAAGGCGGATGATTATGCCCTTCTAGATTGGTTAAAGAAGGTGGTTTTACCAGGAGAAGCTCAGTTTACTGCAGAAGAAGTATACAATTCATCACTTCTAGGTTTTGCTGAAATGATAAGAACAGGTACTTCTACAGCAAATGATATGCTTACTAATCATGATTCAGATTCTGGAATTAAAGCAGCACAAGAAATTGGAATCAGGACAAGAATCGGTAAAATGCTGATGGATTACAGTAATGATTTTCCGGAAATAATAATTGAAGATGCTGAAACAGTAATTGAATCTGCTAGAAAGCAAATTGATGAATATCATCAAACACAAAATGGGAGAGTTAAATATTCTTTAAATCCAAGATTTCTTCTATCCTGTTCATCTGAATTGATGAAACTTGTTGTGGAGACAAAAGACGAATATGATGATCTAATGATTCATTCACACGCTTCAGAATCTCAAGCTGAATGTGCAGAAGTTGTAAGAATATTTGGAGATAGCTATTTTAGATCGCTGAAAAAACTAGATGCTCTAGGCTCAGAAACAATACTAGCTCATGGAATATGGCTAGATGATGATGAATATAATTTAGTTGAACAAACAAATACCCGAATAACTCACAATCCTAGCAGTAACAGTAAATTGGCTTCAGGAATATGTGATGTTTTACGATATCATAAGTTGGGGATTATTGTTGGGATTGGGACAGATGGTCCTCCATGTAATAATAATTTTGATATGTTTCAAGATATGCGTTTAGCTGCATTTTTACAGAAGATTAAACATCTAGATGAACTGGCTTTACCTGCAGAGAAAGTTCTTAGAATGGCAACAATAGAGGGAGCTCAAGCTATAAACTGGGGAACAGAGATAGGCTCAGTTGAAGTAGGGAAAAAAGCTGATTTAGTAATGGCTAATATTGATGAAGTAAACTCTTTTCCTCTTTACAACCCAGTTTCCCATTTAGTTTATTCAGCTAGTGGTAAAGATGTAAGTATGACTATGATTGATGGGGAAATTGTTTTTCAAGATGGAAACTATTTGACTATTGATATTGAAAAAGTAAAGAGGGCAGCTACCGAATATCAAGAGAAATGGACGGAGTAGAATGCTAGAGATAATTTCGTCTTCTCCTGGAAGAGTTTGTCTTTTTGGTGAAGATGTAGATTACATGAACCTTGAAGTTATAACTATTGCAGTCAACCAAAGAATAGAAGTTAAAGGCAAAACAAACAATAGTGGAATTATTAAATTCACACTAACAGATTTAGGTAAAGAAGTTAAGTTTAGTAATGAAACACAGCCACTAAACGAAAAAAGAGATTATATTCGTTCTGTTTTCAATATTTTTCAAAAATATCTTCCAAAGAACTTTGGGGCGAACGTTGAAGTTAATTCCAACATCCTAATAGGGAAAGGACTCTCCTCTTCATCTGCACTTTGTTCGGCCTTGGTTGGGTTTTTTGATAAAGCCTCAGATTCAAATTTAACAGAGAAAGAATTGGCATGGAATGCATATTTAGCAGAAGTAGTAAACTTGGGAGAACCGGGAGGAATGATGGATCAATATGCCAGTGTGTTTGGAGATATGCTCCATTTAGAGTGTAGGGAACCTTACAAGCTCGAAAAACTTGATACTAAACTTACTGGTATAGTTATTGGTGATACTTTAACAAAAAAAGAAACTATTCAAACGATAAGAAAGAGGAAAGAGGAGATAAATCAAGGAATAGAAATAATGAACAAAAGAGATACTTCCTTTGATTTACAATCTTCATCCTTTAGTGAAGTACATCAAGCGTATAAAGAAAATACTAGTAAAAAATTACAAAGACTAGTAGCTGTTTTAGGAATTAGGGATGTTGTAAGAGATGGATATCGTAAAATGAAAAACCAGGAATTTAAACCAGAGGAACTAGTTGAATTAATCGATTCCCATCACCATTTCCAACAAAACTATTTTGAAAATGTCACAAATCAGATGCAAGAATTAATTTTAAGCGCAAAAAACGCTGGAGCCCTTGCTTGTAAACTATTAGGGAGCGGAAATGGTGGTTCATTCCTAGCCTATTCTCCAGAAAAGCAAAAAGAGGTTGCCCAAGCAATAATACGTGCCGGAGGTAATGCCTATATCCTATATCAAGACAAAGGATTAAATGTTGAAGTTTCATAGATTTTTGTTTACTATTTCAGCTGCAATACAAAAAACTGAAAAGTAAGATAAGTAAACCACTAGGAAAAGAAGAGAGCATGATTGATATGGATGAAGAATGTCTTATTTGTAAGATTGTGAAAGGTGAATTGCCAAGCTATACTCTCTATGAGGATGACGAAATTAAAGTATTTCTAGATATATATCCCATGTCAAAAGGTCATAGTTTGTTCGTGCCAAAGAAACACCTTGAACAAATATTCGATTTATCAGAAACTGAAATGAATTTTACAAAAAAAATACCTGAAATTACAAGTAAATTAAAGCAAATAACCGGAGCTACAGGCTTGAATATTATTCAGAACAATGGTAGAGATGCAGGACAAATACTTGATCACATACACTTCCACTTAGTACCTCGATTTCCTGAAGATGGTTTAAACTTGATTCCACCTAAGATAGAATTAGCTGAAGAAACAGCAGTAGAACTAGTTAAAATGTTTAATAATTAGAAAAAACAAGCAAAGACAAGCACAAACTTAATAAAAAAATACGAAAAGAGAATTGACAAGGGGAAAATGATGACTGAAGACGAGGGGCAAGGCAAGAAGTATATTTTCAAAATAGTTCTACTAGGAGACCCAGGAGTAGGTAAAAGCTCTCTTATTACTAGATTTGTACACAACCGATTCCAAGCATCATATCTTATGACAATAGGAGTAGACATTCTAAGCAAACAATTATTTGTTGAAAATGATGAAGTGTTGTTTCTAATAAGTGATATAGGCGGACAAGAACGATTTGCATCAGTTAGAGAAAAATTCTATCGAGGAGCAAGAGGGTGTTTTTTAGTTTATGATCTCACAAGAAATAACACTTTAAGTTCTTTGAAAGCATGGAAGAAAGGTTTAGAGAGTGTTGAAGAAGATGCAATATACTTCCTTATAGGAAACAAAGCAGATTTAAATGAACAAATTGCTGTTTCACAAGAAAATATTGATACCATTATTCAAGAGTTAAATATACCAAAAGATTCTTTCTTTATTACATCAGCAAAAACAGGTGAAAAAGTAGAGGATGCATTCAGAACCTTTGCGCAGGAACTAATGAAAGATGTAGAACGAAAGAGAGTAGAATTTGGGTTAGATTAAAACATTGAATTTCTTTTTTATCTATGTTAGTTGATGTTCTATTGAGTTTCTCGTTATACTAAACGACAAGTGTAAAAGAAAAAAGGAGGGAGAGGTTGTAGTCAGACTTAATTTGTAGTTAAGCCTGGCCTATGATGAGTTAGTCTCTACACAAAAACCTAAGTTTTCAAGCAGATTCTTTCAAAACTCCTCCTAAACTGGCGTGGCATGGATTGTCGTCGTACGAAACTGTAAGTAATGAAAAGAAAAACCTCTCATAAAATACAGTACCAGTCTCTGGAACAGCAAGCTGTTCAAAGGAATCATCTCCTGATTAAGGTCACTCATTATCGAATCAGTCTAATTAGTGAGATGACGGATTCTTGACCTCGCACACCGAATTTTACTAAACGATGTATTCTTTGCAGAATCACTTAAGCCATTGACCTAAGGGCAGGAAACACTTGTAGTGTTGTATAGGATAGCATTCTTCTGTCAGTAGATCTTTGATACTGCTGAAGTTTGGTTTTAACGCATACCTAATCAACCTCTTCCCTATGTTTTTTGCTCCGTTCAAGTCGGCATCTAGTTCGTAGTTGTAATCATGGCAATTGAACTGTCCTTGTCCTGTACGGGTAGTGTTTGTAGAATTACATCTGGAACATCTTTTAGAGGTCCAACTTTCATTAACAGCTACCACTCGATACGGTTCAAATCCATACTTAGCTAGCTGGTTTCTCAGCTTAATGATAAAGTAGCGATAACACCACTTATGCACTTGCTTACGTAAGGATTTGTTTCCACTACCTCGAGGTTGACGTCTCTGGATATACTTAGGATAGCCAACAGACACAAACAGATTATACCTCTTCTTCAACTGAAGGATGAAATCAACCAATTGGTTAACTGCAAATCCTAGTTCTTGTTCTGTAATAGAACGTCGTCTTCTACGTAGACGGAAGAGTGTATTGTTAAGCTGTTTAGTATGCTGACGGTTGTTGAGACTTTTATTCAACTTCCTCTGAGTTTCTTTGATCTGTCTACTAAGTTGCCATATTTTTGACTGCCTCTCCTTATCAACGATAAAGCGGATTTCATCCATGATTACTTTACCTGTAGGATTAAGTAACACAGCAACAGCTGTTTTCTTTATTCCCAGATCTACTCCTAACACTGCAGGTGAAAGAGTGGATTGATAACTTGGGACAGAAATATGTTGGGTAAAATGTGCCCACCATTGCTGTTCTTTGGATTTATATACTAGTTCCACCATCTTGATGTTCTCTAGTTTCAACCTCTTTTCATGGTAAGGTGAGTAAGCTAATGGTAGCCATAGTCTCTGATGGGTTCGAGTGTCAGATCGTTTTGTATCAAGCGAATCCCTTAACTCCAGCCAAAGTCTAGCATCAGTATTATCAAGTTTGAAATGTATCTGAAAAGTACCTCTGCCTTCTTTTCCTTTGAACATGGGTCGAGGAGTTTTCTTCTTGAATTCAGGTCTACTCAGTTCCTTTTTAGAAACATCTTGCTGTGCTTTCCAACTCTCGTAAGTCCAAATAGCTTTGTCTCTGCATTCTTGGAATTCATCATGTGAACAACGGGGATAACGCTTCTTCAAGTCGTGAGGAACGGAAGTTCGTAACTTGTTCTTCGTGTTCAAAGAAGTGGTTAGGGTCAAATTATCCAGAAGGGAAGTGTTGACTTTACCATCTTTTCGTAGAATTTTCTCCTCATTGTGTTTGATGATTCTAAGGTAGTGCTGGATGATTCTAGTATCTCTTTCGGTTATTCTTCGCAACCTTTCACACTCTCGAACAGACATTAATTCCGTCTTGATTCTCAAAGGTATAACCTCATAGAATGTAGCTAATGGTGCTTGAGTTGTGCTTTTGACTTCTCCATGTTTTACCAGATTCTTGTCTTCAGATGCTGATTGTTTTTGTTTATTACTTGCTTCGATAGTCATAAATTTCACTTCCTGAAATTGTTTCATTGAAATAAACTTGGAAACCTATTTTGAAAAGTTGTAATCGATGGTTTCTCTTCTAGTCTTAACATTTAAAACCTGTAGAGGAACCACCGATAGTACTACGTGTAAAATTGCTTCAGATTCTCAAAATGGAAATCCTGACAATCAACTTCTTCTCTTTTCAACTCCTTTTTCTTTTTGGTGATAAGCGAAGAATTACGGGTTTGGGTTTACTACGGGTGTAATTCTTGCCTATCTAAATTATAGAAGAGTGTTGATGTTATAAGCACCACAGAAATTTTGTGCCAAATCAAGGAAGAAGAGTTATATAAAATACCTATCTAGATTAAATAAATATCAAGTGAGCTAGCTTCAGTAATATATCTGTAAAATGCATTTTAAAAGTGGTAAAAACTTCAAAGTTCTTTAAAAACATGGTTTTCACCTTTATAAACCAATTGGGGAATGAGCTAAATAGAGAACAATGAACTGGAAGATGGTTTTTAAGTTCTATGCAAAAGGAAAGGAAAAAAAGAGACATCGAACTTGAACTTCAATCAAGAAATAATTAATTCGTTCTAAAGTTTCTTATGAGAAGAAATGTGTTCCTTCTAACTCTTTAAGTTTGGATATACTTTTCCGCATTGTATACAGATATTTATTCTACATTTTAGATAATCATATATTAGATATTCCGAAATTCCATCCTTCATTAGATTATAAATAATCTGACCCATTTCTTCATCAGAAACGCTATCCTGCCTCTCCTCAGCTTGCATAAGAAGCGACATCTTTCTTTTGGAATCCTCAGCATATTCTTTTTGATACTTATTCCTCTTATCTTTTTTAGTGATAAGATTTTTATCTTTTAGAATCCCTTCAATGCTTATCTCATCCTCATAATAAAGGACAATTTTATCTTCGATGCCATCGTAATCGACTATAGCATAATAGTATGGAAAAACATCCGTAGCTAGAATAATCTTATCTCTCAATTGATAAAAATATGATCTGAAATGTCCTGTAATAATGAATCTAGTGTTAAGTTTGAAAAGCATAACTCTTCTAGATAATTCTGCATGTGCTAGCACAAAATCAATTTTCTGTGGATTATTCATTATTAGCTCTTGTAATTTAGGCAGCTTTTTGGATGTTTGATACGAAATCCCAAGGAATTTGAATTTGTTTATTTGTATAGTTTTATCTGATATATCTATTACATATTCCAGTTTCTCAATCTTCTTTACAATTCTCGGATAGAATTTATAATCGTGGTTTCCTTCAACCAAAAAGCAATAGATTTTCTTATCATTAATGAAATACAACAGTTCTATTAACTCTTGAAAAACCTCTTCTGGAGGTTCTGGTACTCTATCAATCAAGTCACCTCCTAAGAAAATAAAGGAAGGCTTCAATTCCATGATTATCTCTTTTAAGTAAGAAGATAGAATTCTATACAAAGGACTATCATCACTGCAATCATATTTAGGAGGACGTCTCCACCAACCAATATCACTAAGCACTAGTATTTTCATCGTTTGGTTTCAAGCTTTACCTACAGTCTTTGAATTTATAATTATTCGTACTAAGAGAAATCAGAGAAAATTGAGATGACTAAAACTATTTGTTGACCCCATAGCAGTTAAACACCTCATTAAAGCACTTGAAGATGAAAATGAGAGTGTTAGACTAGAAGCATTAGAAACCCTTGAAGGATTTGAAGGAAATCCTAGAGCGATAGAACTTTTAAAAGAAGCTCTCAAAAAAGAAACTGATGAAAGTTTTATTATGCGCATAAAAAGTGTTTTGAATAAGTTGGAGAGAACATAACTGTATTAGTTTTTAGAAATTATTCATTTTACCTTGATTTTCATTAGTTGATTAGTTAATTCTCTTTGTGCACAAAGGACTACTTTGTCATTATCTTTCAGTTTTTTCTCTTTCAGAACTTGCTTCAATAAATCTTCTAAAGAAAAACCTGTTTCCCCAAGTATAGCTTGTTCTATTCTATTTCCGGAGTATCTTTTAAGCAGTAACGAACACGCATTTCTTGCTTCTTTTCTGACTTTTGAACACTCTTGCTTATTATTACTTAAAGAACAATAGGTTTTACAAATATCATCAGGTTTGAATGGTTGTTCCCTTGTTAGTTCCCTTTTCTTAATAGAGGGTTGATTATCTGAATTCTGTTTTTCATTTTTCTCACCAATAGACAAATTGTTTAAAATTAGTGTTAAATTATTTAAGTTTTTAGTGAGTATTTAATTACTAAAACGGTTTAAATTGCGTTTTGTTCAACTTTTAAGAACTCTTTCTTACTTTAATTGCTTTAGTGCTTACCTTACTATCTATCATCAAAGTATGGGTTTGATTAAATTATTATTCATCTGGTAATCCCATTTTAGTTGTAGAATCTAGAAGCAAATGTAAAGAGTAACCAAAAAGTAAACCAAATAATATTATCCATGCCGAGTCATGAAGAATAACTAGAACAATTGAAACAGCAGAAAAGATGCCTGTTCCATATAGAGTTTCTTTAGAGTGATTTTCTTGTCTGTGATTCCAATGTGTAGGAGGTTCCAACCAATCAGGTAGAACAGATCCAACAGCTAAAAGAAATAATCCTAAGAGAGCTTGCCATAAACCTGCAGCAAAACTATCAGCAAATCCTACCAACATACCAATTATAATAGGTGCCCCAATTGCCATTCCTAATGAAATATGTTCTTCCCTATTACCCATTTGAATTTCCCTCCTTATCTCAAGCTATCTCTCAAGTAATATTCTTAAAATACTGTAAATAGGTATTTAATAGTTTCTCAAAAATACCCTGTAGTAAAACAAAACATTAGATTGACTAACTGAATATCTCATTTATGAACCTATTTTAATACTAAATGATTTCTGAGTCGCCTAAACATTGCTCTTGTATTCTTTAAAGCTTCTTGAATACTTTTTCGTTTGAGATTATCTAAAATTGCTTTGAACAATTCTTCAGTATAAAGATAAAAGCCATCGAATGTATCAATAAATTGTATGTCGCCTAAAATAAATTTATCAGGGGAACTTGTAATTTTTCTTTTTATTAAATCAAAATCAACATAGAATCCCTCATTCTTTTTTTTCATCATATACTTATTATCTGCTTCAAGTTTTTTGCTAACTTCTTCTAACTTAAGAACTCGTTGTGCAAGATCAGATGAGTTACTTTCCCTTTCTGCAAATTTCATATATTTCTTTGTGTAAGTTTCAAGATTAATAACACCTTTTGTCAACTGTTTGAAGAGTTCTTGAATTTCATCTTGAAATTGGGTTTCCTCAAACCATTCCATCATAACAATCATTGCAATAATCTGCCAACCTAATTCTTGTTTGGTCAGATGAACACTAGTAATATCAGAAACAATGTCATCAGATGCTTCATACTCTCCAAGGAATAGACCAAAAACAAACCAACATTTACTCAATTCTTCAAAACCTAAAATAGCTAACGAGTATGCATGTCCAAAGGAAAGTTTTTCTCTAAGTAATTGTGCATCTTTTCTGAATTGGTTTGCATTATCCAATATAACTTTCATTAATTTGCTATAGAAATCATACTTAACAGGCATCACTTCGATATTGGAGTTATCTATTGACATTATATTGTGATGATTTTCTTTATTTGATAAATAGATTTTCATCTTGTAGATTCTTACATTTGTTCAATAAGAGAAGTGAGATAATACAAGATAGATAAACAATTACCTTCATAATTATAAACCCAAATCTCTTTTTCTTTTTGACATGGAAAAGAAACAGAGTAAGTATTCAGATTATTTGTTAGGTAAGGTAGATATAGAGACTGAGAAAGCTTTTCTTGCTCTCATTGATGGTTTTGTTGATACTCCTATCTGGATACCTAAATCTGTTGTTGATCCTGCAACCAAACTCATTAAACAATGGTTCATTGACCAGAAGGATAAGGAACTGAAGGATTTTCAGAGAACCAAGAAACAAGTAGGATTAGAAGATTTCATGTAGTTACTTTATACTATGATAATTCAAAATATTACTAGACGATAACTGTTTTGGAATAAACCGACATATTTAAAAAATAAAGTAAGAAAAGAAACGGGAGATAAAAACTTGGGGCAGTAGTTTAGCCTGGCCTAAAGAGAAAGGTTGTGTACCATCTCTGGTTAATGATGGGGGACTGTCAAATTCCTTGCAGTCTTGCATTGAATGCCGAACTCCTTCGACCCGGGTTCAAATCCCGGCTGCCTCGCCATTTATATCTTTTTATTCGATAGCTTTTTATTATTTCAATAGTCAATTGTTCTTGATGAAGCGATATGCTCTATTATTCATGTTTGTTGTACCTCTGATTGTAGGGTTATCAATAGTTAGTACTCCTGCTTCTGCGGATAAATATGTTGTAGAGGATGGGGACCTTCTTGATTATGGCTACCAGCTGTATGTTAATGGATCGCTTGTTGAAGAACGCGATGAGGAAGATCCTGTTAAAATAGTTATCAGAACTACTAGCATTGATCCTCTTGGTCTATATCAACACCTTATTGGCATGAGAAACGGAGAAATAAAGGACAAAGTTGATCTAATACCTGAGGACGGTTTTATTTACGGACCTTATGTAGGTCTAGCTTTAACCTATTATAATCTCCAGATTTACAAGATTAATGGTTATCATGTTACTGAACTTCCAACTGAACCACCAACGAAAAGTTTCGGATATTGGGTTCTTGTGATAGGTGGAGGAATTTTAGGGACAGCAGGGGCAATATTCCTAATTTATGGAGGTTATCGTTTTTATCCTAAGATTTTCGGTAAACGATGTATGGTTTGCAAAAAAAGTGCTCTAGGTACTTGTAAGAACTGTGGTCAAGCATTTTGCGATAGCTGTTATTCTAGTGGTTGTCCAAATTGCAAAGGAAGATCCCTCATTAGATTCAAATGATTTGATGTGTCCCTTCGAAATTCTTTTAAGTTTTCTTACTTCTCTCTCCTTAATGAGTCGTCGCTTCCATTATACACTATTACTTGTTGTTATATCGTTGTTAGTTCTTACTCAGTTCACAACAGTAGAAGCCTATGACCAGCTTTATGGGGTGGAGTATGATGATATTGTTGATGTGGCTTTTGAAAGCTGGATAAATGGAGAATTTTCCAATAATTATACTGCAGATGGTCCTTTCAGAATTACTGTGAACCCAGGAGTAATAAATGTCAATTTTATTGATGAGATTATTGGGATGATGATAGGTGAAGTGAAACCCTATATTACATGGGTTGATCCAGTGGGGAATTTAGTCGAATATTATGATACAACCGTAGTAAAATTGGTGAAAGATTCTTCTCCAGACACATCACAAGCTTGGAGAATAATTCGTCCAATTCTTTTATCTATAATTGGGATAGGTGTAGTTATTGGTAGTATTTATGCTGGAGTAAAAATTAGTCATCGTATAGGCATAAGAGGGTGCACTAATTGCAGTAATAAAGCAGCCTCTAAATGCGCTAAATGTGGAAAGCATTACTGTTCCAATTGCTCTTCTACAGGTTGTACTAACTGTGGTAGTAGACAATTTATCCGTTTTTAATCCTCACAATTATCTATTTTACCCTTTAATGCCAGGATAGCCAAGTGGTACGGCGGGGGTCTCGAAAACCTCTGGCATTAGCCTCCGGGGTTCAAATCCCCGTCCTGGCTCCAATGATTTCTCAAACTTTTATTTCATTAAGTTTTTATTCAGTGCAGTTAATTTCTGCCTATAGGTGACTTTGTGATGGTATCTCCAACATTTCGTGTAAGAAGTATTTATGATGTTGCACTAATCAAATTAGTGTCTGAAAATTTAAACTTTGAACTTGTTCAACCTCTTTCAGAACAACTTTCTCTATTCAAAATTGAAGAAAAACTGGCTCCTTATGATATTGAAATTCAGGACATTTTAGGAGGTTATGGAATCTCCATAGAAGGAGATGAAGAATATGTTTCCTCAATTACTGCTTTGTTTCATAAACAAATTCCTAATTCAATAATTCTCCAACACCCAATTCAGTTACACGCCGTTTACAACGGTAAGGTTGTGCATGTAAATAGTGAGAAAAATCTTTCAGTAATAGATATAGGAGAAAATGTCAATGCTATTTTATTCGGTTCAAGTTTCCATCGGGGGCAAAAAGTAGTAGTTCAAATTAAACAACTTAACATATTTGAAGATCAATTACCTGTTTGTTCAACAGTTATTCATTTTCCTGGTCAATCTGTAATATTAGAAAGATACGCGAATTTTGTCAGAGTTTCAAGAAAATTACCTAAAGAGGATAGAGATAAATTATTTGAGTTAGGTAAAAATTTGCGTCCTCAAGATCACGGTTTAATTATGAGAACTAGTGCCACTAAAGCTCCTCAAGAAGCAATTCAGGCTGACATTGATCAACTCGTTCAAAGAGCCGAAGAACTTGACTTACTAATCTCTGGTTCGTCATATGGGCCTGGAATATTACAAGCTGGACAAACTGTTGCTCATGTTTTGCTAGTTAAAGATGCCAAGGAAAGACTTACAGAAATCAGAAACAAGGTAATTCCAACAATACCTATGTATCACTGGTTCATGGCTTACTCACAAGAACTAAAACTTACTACAACTTTTGCTGAAAGAATTGCAGAAGATTTAGATGGAAGTAAGATATCGACTATCCTTAAAGATATTATTTTAGATAACGACTTCAGTGATAATTCTATTATGTATTTGCAAGAATATAAATTGACTTCTCCTCCCCAAGAAAGAATCTTAGGTCAGTTAAGTTGGTCAGATGATGTTCTAATCATCAAAAGAAGCTTTAGATCCTCTCGAGGTGTCCATTATAGTCTTGATATAGATATTAGTCAGGGTGATACTTCCTCCATAATTGCCAAAGAAAACAGTTGGTCGCTACATATGAAGATTCTTCGAGACGACAATCTTTTAGGTGAAACAGTAAAAATAGTGACACCCATAGAGCTTTGCAGTGGTGGAAAACTCAGATATATTGACTTAGGACTACTTTTAGTTAAAAAGGAAGAAGAGATAAAAACTATCGATGAAGGTCTTATTGATCATTTAACAGATAAAGGAATTATTTCTACTCAGCTCAAAGAAAAAATATATTTGATTTTTGAAGAATGTCAAAAACAACTATCTGCTGGAGAAGAACATATACTTGTAATGTCTGAATAATACTAAGGGGAATTCTATGATGGAGCACTTAACAGCTGTTAAATGGAATCCTTCAACCTTTCCTTTTGCCTTTCTTTTTCTGAGAAAACCAAATCATAATTCTAACGAAATAATAAAGAAATCTCTTTCTCCGGGTGATTCTTTTAACGTAACAATATCTGAAGAAAAAATATGTATAGGACATTCAATAAATAAGGAAGAATATTACTTTTGTAACAATTCAGTTACTGATCAATACAATAGATGTTACACCTGTGAACAACAAGATTTTCAACGCTGTTTCCTCTTTTGTGATGCATCAAAGCCTTTTGGGAATTGTGCTAATTCAGCAGCTTATGAATATTGTAAAACTCACAAAAGCTCAGTTTATCTTGCCCTTATTGCAAATGACGTGAAAGTTGGTGTTTCATTTAACCCTTTAAAGAGGTGGATGAATCAAGGAGCTGATGTAGCAATAGAAATCCTTAGAGTTAAAAATGGATTTGAAGCCCGTACAATTGAAAAACAAATTTCCTCAGATTTAGGTATATCACAAACAATACGAAAAGCAACAAAAGCGAAAAAATTGAATTATAATCTCACTCGTTCTCTGCCTGATTTTAGAAAATTAACAAAGGATGTTTTGTCATATCTAGAAAATCAATCTCTTGTATCAGAGCCATCAGACTTATTACGTAAGGAAATAAGCCTATCTTCATATTATGGGGATATTCCTTCATTGGATGTAAATCCAATATTAAATGAAGTTGAAAAAACACTACAAGTTACTGGGATAATTGTTGGAGTAAAGGGAAAGCTCTTAGTTACCAGAGTAAATAACAGCTATTATGTTACTAATCTTTCAAAAATTAATGGCCATTTGATGATTTTTTCTGAAAAACCCTTGAAGCTAAAGGGTCAAAAATCTCTCTCTGAGTTTTTCTAAATTTAATATTGATTTTAGGTTACAAGAGTAGAATGATTTAAATTTACAATTAAGACTAACTATTTGATACTATGAGCGACTTCGAAGAACGTAATGTTCAATGTGTACTTAAAATCTTAAGGAAGAAAAATCCTGCTACTACAAAAGAGATTATGGCTATGAGGGATCTTTTTCCTGATTTATGTGCTGGATGTTCCTCAGGTGGGGATGTAATTTTGGCAGGAAAACAATTAGTTGAAGAAGGAATCGTCAAGAGAAAATGGACAGTAGAAGGGTTTGAGTGGAAGCTCCTCTCAGATCCAGACAAATAAAGTGTGATAAAAATGGTTGTTTGGTCTCGTATTAGAAAAGATTTTCCCGTTTTAAATGAACTTTACGAAGGGAAAAGCCTAATTTATTTTGATTCAGCATGTATGGCACTCAAACCAGTTCAAGTTTGGGAAGCTATGGAATATTACTACAAATATCTAGGGGCTTGTGGTGGCGCGGGAAGGTCAACTCATAGCCTTGGTATTGAAACAAGTTTACTTACTGAAGAATCAAGGCAGAAGCTTGCATCATTTATCAATGCAAAAAGCTCAAATGAAATTGTTTGGACGCGAAATGCAACAGAAGGTTTGAACATTGTTGCTGCCACTCTTCCAATAAAGAAAGATGAAAATGTTGTCACAACATCTTTAGAACATCATAGTGGAATGCTCCCGTTCTTCAAGAAATGTCAAGAAACTGGGAGTGAATTGCGAATTGTAAATGCAAAATCTGATGGTACTTTTGACCTAACTGATTTTGAAGAAAAAATAGATGATAAAACTAAGATTGTATCATTTGTACATGCTTCAAACCTTACCGGAACCATTGCACCTTTAGAAGACATTGTTAAAATCGCTCATGAACATGGAGCTTGGGTGGTTTCTGATGAAGCTCAATATGCACCTCATCATAAGTTAGATGTACAAAAATTGGATGTTGATTTCAGTGTTTTGAGTGTTCACAAAGCATGTGGTCCCACAGGTGTTGGTATTCTATACGGCAAATATGAACTACTAGAAAAACTAGGAATGTTTCTTGTAGGTGGTGATGTAATTGAGGATGTTGTCTATAGAGATGGTAAAATTATTCCAAAATACCTACCACCACCACACAAATTCGAGGCAGGATTACAAAACTATGGTGGCATGTTAGGAGCTGGTGCAGCTGTTGACTACTTACAAAAAATAGGGTTGGATAACATACACAAAAGAGAACAAGCTTTCTCAAGAAGACTTTTGGAAGGAGTTCTAGAATTAGAAAAATTTGAAGTTCTTGGCCCTCTTGATTATAAACAAAGAGCAGCTCTTGTATCATTTAGGCCAAAATCAGATTCTATGAATCACAATGATGTTACGGAGTATTTCAACGAAATGTTGCCACATAATAAGATTCTAATGCGATCTGGAAACATGTGTGTGCACCCATTTCAATATCAAATAGGTATGAGTCCTGCTAAAGGAGATGGAGTAACTCGTGCTTCACTATATATTTACAATACAATGGAAGAAATCGAAATATTCTTGACTGCACTTGAAAATTTTGCTAAAGCTATTAATTAGTTTTCAAGGAGGTTTTTATTATTTCAAAGAATGTTCTAATAACTGGAGGGTGTGGTTTTATTGGTTCCTATTTAGTGGATCTATTGATTAAGAAAGGATTCCATGTAACAGTAGTAGATGATTTGTCTGCAAAAACCGATTTAAGGTATCTCAAATCCCACATAGAGAATGGCACTGCCACCTTTAGTAAAACAGATGTCAGAGATTATGATAAATTAATGGAATTGGACAGTGATTTTGAATATGTATTCCATTTAGCTGCACAAGCAGATGTAAAATTAAGCGTTAGTGATCCACGTTTTGATTTTGAAGTTAATATACTTGGGACGTTCAACATATTAGAATTTATGAGAAAAAAAGAAATCTCAAAACTTATTTTTGCTAGCTCTCTTGGAACAGTTTACGGCGAACCAGAAATTTATCCAACACCTGAAAATTATCAATTGAAACCAATTAGTAACTACGGCGCTGCAAAAGCCGCAGCAGAAATGTATTGTTCAAGTTATTCCTCATTATACGGTATTGATATAGTCTCTTTGAGATTAGGAAACATCTATGGACCTCGTTCTACACATGGTGTTATGTTTGATTTCTACAATAAGTTGAAGAAAGATCCAAGTAATTTAGAAATTCTTGGGGATGGATCTCAAACAAAAACCTATCTACATATAAATGACACAATAAATGCTTTTGATGTGACTCATACAAAGATGAAGAAGGGATTTGATGTTTACAATGTTAGTTCAGATGAGCAAACTACAGTAAAACAAGTAGCTATCAATATGTCAGAAGCATTAGGTTTAGAAGAAGTCAACTTCACTTTTACAGGAGGAAAGAGGGGATGGAAGGGGGATGTAGTGTTTACTTCAGTTGATACTTTGAAACTGCAATCCTTAGGTTGGGATGCTAAAATCTCCATAGAAGAAGGAATCGTTGATTATGTGAAGTGGTTAAATCAATAAACAAACGAAATACAACCTTTTAAAGAAACATCGATTATTTTTATTTATTATTTTCTTTTAAACCGAAATGATTAAAAAATAGAGTGTAAGAAAGATACTGACCATAACTTTTGAAAGGGGTATTAAAATGAACGATGAGACCCTCGAACAAATAGATGAAGCAGTACAGCTTTTGGAAAGAATAAGTGAGGATACAACAGTCCCAAGGAATATTAGAAGAGCAGCAACAAATTCGCTGGAGATAATAAGAGAACCAGATCCAGAGCTAAGTTTAGCAGTGAAAGCTAACAATGCAATTGAAATCCTTGATGAAATATCGCAAGATCCTAATTGCCCAGCCCATGCTAGAACTATGTTGTTGCAGATAATTACCCTGTTAGAAATTACTGACTTTGATTACTAAAAAATCAAAAAAAAGTAGAAACTCTTTACTTTCTTTTTTCTTTCTTTAATATTTTTTAATACTAAATCTAATTTTTGATATCAGTTTTTACTGAAGTTCCAGAAGAAACAACACTTCCTGAGGCGATTTTTCTTCCAGGGCAGATTAGACAATTAACACCTATCTCACAGTTATCTCCAATGATGGCACCAAGTTTAGTAAGACCTGTAGATAGAGCCTTTCCACCTACATCCATCTCAATCTCTTTTCGTGGTGTTTCAGTATTTACTGTGATAACTCCTGAAGACAGAATAGTATTTTTACCTATTACACTATCACCAACATAACACAAACCAAAGATTTTAGCTCCTTCAAAAAGAACTGAATTCTTAATTTCGCTTCCAAAACCAACTATTGTTCCTTCACCTATAGAACAATGGTCACGAACTAGAGTATTGTTTCCAATATAGCTATTGGGTCCAATATAGAGCGGTCCATTGAGAACTGCGCCAGAACTTATTTCTGTTCCACTTTCAATTATTACCGAGTTTTTCAATTCGACATTGGCACCTATGATAACGTCACTAGCAATTCTGGTTTCTTTAACTTTTGATAGTAGTAGTTTATTTGCTTCTATGATATTCCATGGTTTTCCGATGTCTATCCATTCTTTTTCCCAGATGGCAGCTGCTACTTTATCACCCTTTTCAATGCGATTGTTGATAGCTTGCCCTAAGGAAGCACCGTTTCTTATTTCCTCAAAGATATCTGTTTTAATGATAAAACAGCCAGCATCAACATATTTGCTGCGAGAAGATAATTCAGCTGTTTTGATGCCTGCTTTTTTGACCATTCCCATAGAATCTATTTCAACAATACCAAAATTTCCTGTATCACCTTGAAGAGTAAGGGTCATGGTCATATCAGATTGAGTATTTTCATAAGCATTGAGAGTCCTCTGAATTAGACCCTTCTCAGAAACAATGTCGCTAAATAAGAGCAAAAATCTAGAATCATCATTGATATATTCTTCTGCAGCCAATATTGCTGCAACTATACCTTCCTTATCCCCTTGATCTGCATAGTGAATACAAACACCGAAATCTTTACCTTTTCCGAAATAATTCCTAATTTGTTCTCCCTTATATCCTGTAACTATTAAAATATCAGTTAAACCAACTTCTTTTAATTCTTTAATCAAATATTCTAGAATAGGTTTACCAAGAAGTGTAATCATTGGTTTGGGTCTAGTTTGAGTAAGTGGAAAAAGGTCAATTCCTTTACCACCTGCAAGAATTACTGCTTTCATTTTCTTTTACACCTTTGTCTTTTCCTAATTATATCCTTTTCTTATTTAGTAATTTTAAAGTACTGTCAAAGTTTTGCTCAAGTTTTTTGGAGTATCAACAGAACATCCTTTTCTCACAGCTGTATAGTACGCTAGATGCTGTAGCGGAATAATGAATGGTATTGTCGATAACATTTCTGAATATCCTTTAGGTATTTCTAATTTCCATTTTGCCAAATCCTCTACGTCTCTGTCTCCCTCCTCCATCACTACTATTGCTGTTGCCCCTCTTGCTTTCATCTCCATGATATTACTGATCATCTTTTTGTTTGTTTGATCCTTCGGCACCACGAATACTACCGGATAATCTTCTTCCACTAGAGCTATTGGTCCATGTTTTGATTCTCCTGCTGGATATGATTCACTGTGAATATAGGCTATTTCTTTCATCTTTAGTGCCCCCTCATTTGCTGTTTGTAGATTTAATCCTCTTCCTAAATAGAAACTGCTGTTCTTCTTAGCAAACCATGAAGCAATATGATTAGCTCTTGACTCATTTCTAACAATGGTTTGTTTGACAACAGTAGGTATTTCTTGGAACAGCTTTCTAGCTGCAGAGTATTCGGAGTTGTTTAATTCTCCTGAGAGTTTTCCAAGTTCCAAACCTATATCCCACATTGCAATTGTTTGAGCAGTGTAAGTTTTTGTTGCTGCTACACCTATCTCTGGTCCTGCATACAAATACAATACTTCTTCAGAATGACGAGTGATTGTACTCCCGATTACATTAACAGCTGAGAGTATTGATGCACCTAGCTCTTTAGCACTCTTGATTGCCATTATTGTGTCCATTGTCTCCCCACTTTGACTCACAGGTAAGATTACTGTATCTTCATCAATTAAACTAGTAATCGAATCATATTCTGAGGCAATGATTGAACTACAAGATTTTTTTGCATACCTTCTAATCAAATGCTCCCCTGTTAGAGTAGAATAGTGAGCTGTTCCAGCTGCTAAAAGAAAGATTTTTTCTGCTTTATAGATTTTTTCTGCAATTCTGGTAAGTGAGGGTTGCTTTATTCTAATATAATCTGCTAGGGAGTTTGGTTGTTCATGTATTTCTTTTAACATAAAATGTGGGAAACCTGCTTTTTGTGCCATTTCTGGTTTCCAAGAGACTATGTGTGGTTTTCTCTGTATTTTCTCCATTGTGTTAAAGTCAATGATTTCATATCCTTTTGAAGATAATGTAACGAATTCATCATCATGTAAGAGAACTACTTTTCGTGTTTTATCTAGAAATGCAGGAATATCTGATGCACAAAACATTCTATCTGAATTAATTCCTATAACCAATGGACTGTCTCGTTTTGCACAAAAGATTTTGTCTGGTTCAATGCTAGACACAACACATATTGCAAATGTACCTTCAATTCTTCTAACCACTTGAATTATGGCTTCTTTCAATGAAACGCCTTCTTTTTTCACCAATTGTTCTATCATATGTGGGATTATTTCTGTATCTGTTTCTGATTGAAATGAGTGTCCTTGATTCAATAATTCTTCTTTTAATGCTCGAAAATTTTCTATAATTCCGTTATGGATTACTGATATTTCTCCACTGCAATCGATGTGTGGATGAGCATTTTCTTTAGTTGGAGGACCATGAGTTGCCCAACGTGTATGACCTATAGCAATTTTCCCCTTTATCTTATTGATATCAATCCTTTCTGTTACTTCAGATATCTTTCCCTGATCTTTGGTAATCAAAACCTTATTATCGAGAATAGATGCGATACCTACACTATCATATCCTCTATATTCCAGTTTGGTTAAAGCTTCTATAATGGTCTTTCCTATCTTTGTTTCTTGCTGTTGAACAATTCCGACAATTCCACACATAAGCAACACTTAAAGTATTTCACTGGTTTTTACTCTAAATAAGTAAAAATGATTTCCTTATTAAAACTTTCTATTGGATAATCTGTAAAAGGAGGGTTTAAGCAGTTTACTCAAATTCCTTTTCAATTTTATCCTGGAGATTAAGTTTCTTTTTTAGCACTTCCTTTAGATTATCAATACTTGGAGTAATAGATGGATCAACTTCGTATAGTACTGCAAGGTATATGCTTGTTATATCAATTAGGTAGGTTAAACTAATTTGTTTAGCTAATTTAGATTCTCCTTTTGGATATAATTCTAGAACCTTTTCTGTTTTTTGTTCGATTATTTTCTTTAATTGTTCCATTCTGACTTTAATGGGGTTTGATTCCTTTTTATCTCTGATTAAGATTACCGCCACATTGTTTAACACAATATTGGGATTATCCCAAGCAACGATACCATTATGATTCTGTTCTGGAACCTCTTCACTAATTGCCATTATTTTGCTATTTTCGTTTAGTTCTGATTTAGCTCTGTAGGATACAGGAGAATAGATAGTATGACCCACAAATAGGGGTAGTTTATTGTATAATCCATAAGCAATCTTCTTTGCGAAATTTCCTTCCGTCTTTTTTTCAGGAGAATATTCAACAGATAATTCTGCCAATATTTTCTCTGTTTCCTCAAAATCATTGCTCATGTCTTCGATAAGTTTGAATTTTTCTAATATTGTTAGAAGAGACGTGTAAATTAAGGGTAAACCTGTTCTAGGTGGTATTCCCTCTCGTATTTTTATGTGAGGTACATTACACTTCTTAGAGAGTTTTTCCAAAAGCCCCCCTGAAGAGATAGTTATAATCATAGTACCTTTAGTAAGAGCGTCTTTGAAACAAGAGAGAGTTTCTTCTGTGTTTCCTGAATAACTAACACATATAATCAAGGTAGAGCTGTTACTGAAAGCAGGTAAGTAATAGTCTCTATTAACTAAAATTGGAATTTTGAGTTCGTTTTTTAACAAACTGGATAAATAATCACCTGCAATAGCTGAACCCCCCATTCCACAAACTACTATGTTGGACGGTTCAACATATTTTATACTCTTATCTTTCCAAAGTATTTTTTCAGGAATAACTGTTTTTAGACTATTTTCTCGAGCCTCTTTAAACAGAGATGACCACTTCTCAAGAATTTGAAGTTGATTAGATTTATCAATTTCAATAATGCGGTTTTGTTCGTCCAAATCAATCATAATTTTTACTTCCAGAAAGATTATTCAAAGGAAATTTCTTTACTCTTCACCCACAAATGTTCAAAATTATTGGAAAAAATCTCAATGATTCCAGAATTAGAGGAGAAGTGGGGACGATAAACATACTTCTCATGTTTAACTGGTGAAACCCAAATAACAAAGACAACTTGTTCTTCATCTACTAAAGTACCACGAGCTAGAACATTTCCCTCTGTAATACTTCTTACTTGAGCACCTATATCCAGAAGATTTCTTGCAACATCTTTTGATTTGGAATCGTCTATACTCATTATGACTCTAACTTTAACTCCTTTATCTAGTGCATCTTTGATTTCTTTTTTGACATCATCATACCAATAGAAGACATTAGTAAAAATCGATATCTCTTTCTCTCCTTTTCTAATAATATCCTTAGTCTTTAGCTGCATCTCTTCCAGAGAAGAGTATGCTTCAAGTAGTTCATCTGGTTTGATAACTAATTTTGATTGATACTCTGGATCACTTAAAAGAGACATGATTTCCTGTGAAACTGTTGCCATCTTATCAAGTTCATCGTGATATTCTTGCTCTTTAAATCTTAGAAGGTTATCCAATCCCTTCTTTAGAGTAATTACTTCAAAACGCTTGGGTCTCCCTGATATTGTTCGAACCAATCCTTTTTTCTCTAAGTTGTCAATAGTGTCATAAATTCTTGGTGTGGGGATGTCTGTCTGTTTGTGAATTTCTTCTGCAGTAGAAGATGAAAGAGCTACTAAAGTGATTAAAGTTTTAACCTCATATTGAGTTAAACCAAGAGCTTTAAGCTTTAAGGTAAGTTCCTCAGTATCAGACATAGGGCTTTCTCCACCTTCAAATCTATACAGAGAAATATATAAGTAAATCGTAAGAGTAGCAGCAGAAAGTAAAATTAATTAACCAAAAGTTTAAAATGAAAACAACTAGCAGAAGAAATATAACCAACAAAACAAGGGGCAGTGATCTAGCCTGGTTATGATACCTCGCTTACACCGAGGAAGTCAGCGGTTCAACTCCGCTCTGCCCCACCACTACTTCTCCTTTTGGTCAATACTAGTCTTTAATTAATTTCAAACATTCTTTAATTTAGTGAGTTCTTTTCTTTATAATAACAAAAAGAGATTTGAAAATGACAGACGAAATAGATATGGAAACTATTACACTAGGTGGGGGATGCTTTTGGTGTATTGAAGCTGTTTATAGAGAATTAAAAGGCGTAGAAACAGCAGAATCAGGTTATTCTGGAGGTAAAATTGATAATCCTACATATGAACAGGTTTGCTCGGGGTCAACAGGTCATGCAGAAGTTGTTCAAATAATATTCAATCCAGAAATAGTTACATTCAAAGAAATTCTAGAACTCTTCTTTACGATACATGATCCAACTACATTGAACCGCCAAGGTAATGATGTTGGTTCTCAATATAAATCTGCAATATTTTATCATTCTGAAGAACAAAAGAAGATTATTGAAGAGATGATCTCTGTATTGAATAGCTCAAAGAAATGGAGTAATCCCATAGTTACAGAGGTAACTTCGTTTGATAAATTCTACCAAGCAGAGGAATATCATCAGAATTACTTTAAGCTTAATTCATCACAACCATACTGTAGAGTCGTAATTGAACCTAAAGTTAACAAATTCAGAAAGCTGTACCTTAGTCAAATAAAAGAAGATTAATTACATCGTTTTTTAAGATCTCAGCAATTTCTTCCATATTCATAGTATCATTTTAGAATTAGAATTTTTATAGATTGCCTACAGAGTGAATAAAAGTTGTTTTCTGATGAATTGAAATGGTTTTCTAATTCTCAACCTTCCGCCTCTTTTTGGACTTTAGTTAATTCTTTTACCCTGCTAGGAACTTGAGCTCCAATCTTTGCTCTTCCTAAGAGATACCCTAATTCAGGAATCAAACCATCTGCTCTAGTTCCTCTTTTACAAATTAGTCTATATTCAAGTAAACCTATTCTTTCTATTACTTCAATGTCTTCGGCATGATTTGAACCGATAAGGGCATGCTTTATCTTTCTTCTTGTGGTTCCACAGATAATTAATGACTCTTTCTTTTCTTTTAATGCACTTTTCAACCATTTGAGGGATTCTTCAGAAAGTTTAACCCAAACTTTAGATCCTAGGACTTGTTTTTTTATTATCTCAAAGAACATTGGTAAATTATCTATGAAACCATATGCTCTAACCATATTCATTAGAGGAACTTTTTTGCCTTGAGTCAATTGCTCTCTCATCTCGAATAATGGATACAAGGCATCTATGTTTTGGGTTGTGCTTGTTATACCACAGTCTATGAACAAACCAAACTTAACTTCCCCTACCTCTCTAAATCTACCATAAATAGCATCTCCCTCTTGCAAATCTCCAATGCTTCGTATTGTTCCATAATTTTTTATTAAGATATTTTTAGCTATTTCCTCATCTTCCCCTTCTAATGTAACTTCGGCATATCTTTCCTTAGTGAAACTTATTCCCTTAACTTTTACATCTAAATTCTCAAACTCTTTGTTTAATATGTAAGTAAAAGCTTTTTCTGAACTATGCTTAGCAACAATGTAGGTTTTTTCAAGAGTAATTATTTTTTGCATATTTTTATCACCTTAAATCTTATTGGCTTGCTTTCCCCTCTCCATAGGAACAATTTCATAATTTGCATCTTGGAATTTTTGTTTTCTTGCTTCTCCTTCTGTAATCCTATCAAGAAAAACTGCAAGTGCTGCAACTTCGCTATGTGGTTGATTTCCAATCGCTATATTATAATCTGCGAGTTCGAAAACTTGACCCGGAACTTTAACTCCACCAACCACAATCAGAATCTCCTCCTTCTCCAAATCTTGGATTTCCTGTAATTTATCGGATAGCTCAATACCATACATCGTTAGATGAATCACTACTCCACCTTGTTTCTTCCAATCTTTCAAGAAATTCCAAGGTTTTCCAATGTGTGTTGCAGATAAATTTCCTCCCCATTCTTGCTGTATTTTTTGAATACTGTCTTCCACATGTGTATCATGATCTCCTGTGTAGAAAAATTCAGATGCTCCAAAAGCTCTAGCTGTTAATGCCAAATGTGTAGAGATTCTCTTGTCTCTTACAACTCTATGTGATAACCGGAGTACAGCTAGTTTCATACCGGTAATTAATTTAAAATACACTTAAAGTTGCTGATTTGGTTGTTTAGTAGTTTTTTCGCAGAGGATAGAATACTTAACAAAACAATTAATTAATGAATTAAAACAATAAGTAAAGTATATTATATATAGACTTTTATATTTATTTAGATAAGAAAATACTGAGAAATACCGAGGGTGCTAAGACTGTCAAAAGAAAGTTCTGAACCAGATCAAAATGATCCTGCTTATTTAATTTCATATGCTCATCACTTAGAAAGACAAGCAAGACAGTTAGAAACAGAAAAACAGATGGTAGAAAGCGAAAGATTGAGACTTCAACGAGAAGTAAACAATCTGAAAGTAGAACTTGAAAGGTTAAGATCTCCTCCGCTTTTTATGGGTTATATCGTGGAAACACTTGATAACAAAACAGCTGTAGTTAGAAGCACAACAGGTCCAAATCTTGTTGTATCAATCTCACGTCAAGTTGATATAAACAATCTGAAACCTGATACTCGTGTTGCACTAAATCAAAGAACTTTTGCTATTGTAAATATCTTGCCTGCTTCGTATGACCCCATGGTTCAAAAGATGGAACTCCTCGAAAAACCAACTGAAAGATATGTGGATATTGGTGGTCTAGATGCTCAGATACAAGAGATTATAGAAACAGTTGAATTGCCTCTGTTGAAGCCAGAGTTATTTGAGAAAATAGGTATAGATCCTCCAAAAGGAGTGCTTTTACATGGAGCTCCTGGGACTGGAAAAACTTTGCTAGCTAAAGCAGTTGCTAACGAAACTCAAGCTTCTTTCATTCGATTGATAGGGAGTGAACTTGTGCAAAAATTCATTGGTGATGGTGCAAGGTTAGTAAGAGAAATTTTCGAATTTGCTAGGGAAAATGCTCCAAGTGTTTTATTTATTGATGAATTGGATGCAATAGGAAGTAGAAGAATAGACCTTGCTACTAGTGGTGATAGAGAGGTTCAAAGAACCTTAATGCAGCTTCTTTCAGAATTAGATGGTTTCAATGCTAGAGGAGACGTTAAAATTATTGCAGCCACTAACCGGATAGATATTTTAGATTCCGCGATGCTAAGACCTGGTAGATTTGATAGAATTATAGAAACACCTCTTCCAAATGCAGAAAGTAGAACTGTGATATTCAAGATTCACACTAAAGGGATGAATATTAAGGGAGATGTGGATATAAAATATTTGGTTCAAATGACAGAAGGTGGCAGTGGGGCCGACATCAAAAACATCTGTACAGAAGCAGGAATGTTTGCTATACGTACAGAGAGAGATCACGTTGTAAATCAAGATTTCGTCGATGCTATAAAGAAAATCACTGGAGATAAAGAAACAACTGCCCGAGTAACAACTGGATATATTTGAAAATATCCCTCTTTTTATACTTTATTTAATTTTATTAAACTGTTAAGTAATTTTTTTTGTCTGAAAAATCCTTTAACAACGTGAGATTCTTCTCCAAATTTTTGAATGAAGTGATCAAGCTTTTCCTCAAAAGAGCATTTATCGTTACCTGATGTAAGATTATCAGAATATGAAACAATTTCTTCTTCTAGTGTTTCAGGGACGTAATCTTCTGAGGGTAATCCTAGTTTTTTTGCTTCTTCTTTGACTATTCCTGTTCCAATGTGGTTCCTGACTATTGCAATGATTCTCGAATCAATATTCTCTTTTTCTAGAATTTCAGCACCATTTATTGCATGAGAAATAGAATGATTAATAGTTCTACCGATGTCATGCAACATAGCCCCTGCAATAGCGATTTTTCTGTTAACTTGTGGTATCTTCAAACAGAACTCTTCAACAATACCTGTAACTATTAAACAGTGTTGAATTACAGTGTTTGGAGTCTTGTATTTTTTCAAGATATACATACACTGATCTTTTGTAGGAATAATTGAATTTTCCATCTTTCTCTAACTAAAGAATCCTGTTCATTTTTTATATTTTGTTGAAATTCAGTAAAAACCTTATATCAAAACTTTTTTAAGAAAATTTAAGTGACACAACTCGACTGCAAATGCCTAGCGAAATAACTAAAGATAGATTAGAAGAAATTATTCAGCTAACTATAGACCAGAAAGGTGAATTGAGAACAAAACGTCATAAAAGCGATATCAAGCTCAAATTTAGAACAAAGAAGAGGCTTTATACAATTAAACTTCCTCTGAAAGAAGCAGAAGCAATAATTAGTGATCTCTCATCAAAAATTGAAGTTATTTCACTTTCATGAGAGCTAAAAAGAAAATTACTCTTCCTCATCCTTCTTCTTTTTGATTACTACTATGTCACCTAAGGTTTGAAATGCTGAACCCTTTTTTTGGTCTTTTGAACCATAAGCTTGAATTTCCTCAGTCATTTTAATATTGTAGAACTTTTCTAATCTACTAATTAAATCATCTGATGGTCTCATCTTACCAGTTTCAAGACTTTGTAATTCAGATACAGATATTTTAGTTTGAATTGAAACTTCCTTCTGAGTAAGCTTCATTTTTTGTCTAGCTAATCTTAGTTTTTCAGCATAATCAGTAACAAGCTCCTTTTCACTACCAAATCTCTCTCTTCTTCGAGGTTGTGATGAAGTGGATGTTCTTGGAGTATATGCTGAACGTGAAGGCGAGGTTCTAGAACTAGCTGTTGGTTTCTTTGGTGATCTCTTAACAACTGGTTTTCCGTGTTTGGCACAAGCTGGACAAACTAATAATTCAGCTCCTTCTATCTTTATTGTAATTGGTCTCGCGTATATCTCACTACCACACATTTCGCATGTTGACAAATTTGTTCACCATAGGAGGTTGAATTTAAACTGATAAAAGAAGACAAATTCAAAAACATTTTTCTATGAGCTTAAATAGACTTGGTATAACTGAAAATTACTGTATTTAAGAAGAAAGTAGGTGATATGCTTGGATTTCTGTCCCAAATGTGGAAAATTACTTCATACTGAAAAAAATAAAAATAATGAAACTATTCTAATTTGCCTTAAATGCGGATTTAAACGTGATTTAGGTGAAAATGAAGAAGTAGCCTTTACTGAGGAAGTCGAACACAACTTAATTAAAGAGATGACAACAGTATTTGATGAAACAAAAGCAGATTCAACAAAACCCACAGAAGACAAGTATTGCGAAGACTGCAAAAAGATTCAAAAAGTCAGTTTTTGGATGATACAAACAAGAAGTGCTGATGAATCACCAACAAGATTCTTCCGTTGCACCAAATGTGATAAAACTTGGAGAGAATACGATTAATTGGATGTAACTTTAATGAGTGAATCAGATTTTGAAAAACCCTACAAAGATAAACCGTTCATTGATGTAAATATTGCAGAGATTCAAAAACCTGGTAAATACCGAATAGTGGGCAAGATAGCAGAAATTACAGATTTAGCAATACTACTTGATGATGGATATGAACAAATTACAATAATCCTGCCAGAAAATATTAGTGTTGATCTTAAGGAAGGTTTACAAATACGAGCTCTTGGGTATGTGGAATTGCATCCTGAGAAACAAATGAGAGGTTCATTTATTCAGAATTTCAATGGTGTAGATTTAGAAGTTTACAAACAAATAAATGAACTTGAGCAATCCTTAAGAAGAGTTAATACATGATAGGTTTTGATAGACGATTCCCTTATATAGTGAAAAGATAAAAAGAGAAAAAGAGGTAAATTCATAATTTAAGTAAAAGTATTGGGGTATAATAATGGCTTTTCAAATGGTATTAGAAGACGCGAAATTGATGTCCAATATAGTGTCAATTATAAGTTCAATAGTTGCAGAAAGCAGAATAAATGTCGAAGAGGATGGTATCCGAATTAAAGCTTTTGATGCAACTCGCATTTCCATGATAGATTTCTTCATGAAAAAGGAAGCTTTTCAAAAATATGAAGCTAAGGATGCTGATCCTATAGGTTTGAGTTTGGAAACATTGAATACAATATTAAAAACAGCAAAGACTAATGAGCAGCTAAGAATGTCTTTCGATGATACAACAAAAAGATTTGTTGTAGAATTTATAGGACAAAATCAGCAAAGAAAATTTGCTCTATCAATAATTGATATTCCAGAAGAAGGAAATATTCCAGATTCCATTCACATTGAATTTGATACAAATTTTGAGAT
The DNA here is from genome assembly GCA_021399345.1 of Candidatus Heimdallarchaeota archaeon. Lineage (GTDB taxonomy): Archaea > Asgardarchaeota > Heimdallarchaeia > Heimdallarchaeales > Heimdallarchaeaceae > UBA460. The sequence goes on along the minus strand of JAAFKI010000175.1, from coordinate 12,443 downwards.
TAAAGCATCATTTATTCAGCAAGTTCTAAAAGATGCAGAAATGGTAAGTGATTACTTGAAAATAAGAGCAAAGGAAGAAGGTATCTTCTTCGGAGCAGAAAGTGATACAAAGGAAATGGATACTTTCATTGAACCTCAAAGTGAAGAAATGGAAACAGGGGCTTTTCTAGTTTCTGGAGAATCCGAAGCAATGTACTCACTTGATTTTCTTTCAAACTTTCTAAGAGGTATACGTTCTTCTGATTATGTTAGAATGTCATTCAATCGAGAACAACCAATTAGATTGGTGTATGAAATTGAAGATAAAGGACATCTGATTTACTTTGTTGCACCAAGAATAGAAGAAAGCGAAGAAATTGAGGATTAAGAAGAAAGCTAAAACTAAAGAGGGAGATTATTCTTTATTTCTTACTAATTGACTGAGGAAGCATTGTGTTTGATAAAATTCAAAATAAATGGAAAGAAGAACGGGAAAAAGAACAACTAACTCCCATGAATGAAGCTTTCTATGGTGCTATGAGAGATTTTTTGAAAGTGAGAACAGTCAAATCTAAAGAAGAAATTAATCCTCTTATCAAGAAGATACTAGAAGAGAGATTACATCGATTAAAATATGTGATTAATGATTTACTAAAACTTAGAACAAGTAAAATTATCCAAATCGTTATGAGTAAACAAGAGGTAAATGTGAATCTTGCTCGAGAGGAGCAAAATTTCTATGAAAGAATGAAACAAGTATATGATATTTATCGAAAAGATGTCTTTTCACCAAAAGATGTCGCATACACTGATTTGAGTTTACCCTCAGTAACTGGTGAAGATACAGATTTAGATGATGAAATAGATTTTGTGGCAGTTAGATTCATACAAAGTACAAAAGAAAAAATCAAAGGTTTGGATGGTAAAACATATGGACCTTTTGAAATTGAAGATGTTTGTTTACTACCAAAGGAAAACGCAAAAGGTCTTGTAATAAAAGGCATTACTGAAAATATTGAATTAAAAGAGTGAAAATTCTTAATATTAAGACAGTACTTCTACTATCTCACCCAATATCTTAGCTTTACCACCACGAGGTTGAGCTAAATCTTCTTCACAAACAGTGCATTTAACAACAATTTTAGCAGAATCAAATATTATTTGCTCATTGTTACAGCTAGTGCATTTAACCTTCAGGAACTTTGTTGTTGGATAAGGTATTTTAGACATGATTGAGTTTTGAGAACTACTCTTTAAAAAAATGTTGTTATAAAACAAGTTCAATAAAAAGTTACAAAATTAAAGAAAAATGGTGCGGGGAGGGAGATTCGAACTCCCGAACCACTAAGGAACGGATGTCCCATCTAGCCAATGACTCTTGATAGATCTTGAGTCCGTCATCGTTGACCACTTGATTATCCCCGCAATTATGGAAGTCTCAACGATATTTGAGAAATTCAACCATACTTATTTAATCTTTTCTTCTTTTAGTTCGATAGTAGAGCATAATTATTGGTAAAAACACAATTGCTATCAGAGAAGAAATAGAACCATATGAAGCTTCTTTGCTATCACCAACATATTTCACCAAGGTAAAATTAGTATTTTCATTGCCCCATTCATCAACAACTGCAATGGTAACATTATAATCCCGTTTCTCATCAATTGATAAACTAAATGTGTAATCCCAAGAGTTCAACATGGTTGCTCCATGACTTCCCCATGTTTTCAAATCTAAATCTACATAGCAGTAATAGTTAAAATCTGATCTATCACTTAATTCAAAAATCACATCAACTGTTGCTTCATCGGTGTAATATATTATATTTTGACTATTAATGATAGGTACTTTTACATCATCTTCCCAGACATATTTTTCATGGTTTAGAATGAAATCTGTAGCGTTTAAGGTTAAATCATAATATAAGTTATTCAAGACAGTTGGCATGGGATAGTTTTCTGTGTACCCTGCTACGGATTTTATATAATCTGCTAAACTAGGATCTGCTTCAAATGTTTCATTATAACAATTCCTGATAAGTGGTAATGAATACAAATACATCTCATTTAAGCTTATTACACCGTCAAGAGACGAATCAGCAGAAATATTTGTCAATGCTTTAGCCCAGAAATGTGAGGAAATACCTCCCGCAAAAGGAGGTTCACTTAAAGTCCATGTACCATTTTCATCAGGAATATAAGCGATTGCAAGTTCAAATGGGCTTACACTACTCATTGCATAACATCTTCCTGAAAAAAGTCTCACAAATTCTCCACCATAACAAGATTCCATCAAATAGACTTTATTAGCTGTTCCAATTTGATCGAACTCTGCTTGAAACCAGCTGTTGAAATCCAATACGTCTCGACAATAAGTGTGACCATGAGCTGTGATATAAATGAAAACCAAATCATTTTCATCAACTTCTTGTTCCAAGTAATTTAGTTGCTCAAGGAAAATTGTTTTTGTAAGATTTTCATCTCCTATAAACAATGAAATGTTGTCGTTAGACCAGCCTATTTGAAGAAGAGAATCTTTCAATTCAATAGCTGATCCCATAAGTGTGCCGTTTACCTCAACTGCAAATTGATCAAAAAGAACTGCATAGGTTTCAATTGGATTATCGAAATCTTCAGCATCTGTGGAGTAAACCTGCGATTCACTAGAAAATAGAAAGAAGAACATTGCAAGAACAATGATAGTCTTTCGGAAAGCAATCTTCATATTCTTTAACATTGTTAGACACTTATATTTATTCTGAATTATAGCTTTAGTAAAGTTAGTTCTAATTGTCTATCCGAAAGAAACTCACAACCATCCTTTGTTACTATAACATCCTCTTCAACGCTACAGTAACCATGATTTTCAACATAAACATGTAGTTCTAAAGTAAATGCTTGTCCTTCCTCAACCTTATACATTACAGATTTTCCGTATTTTTCCCATCTTGGACCTAACAGACAACCTCCATCGTGAACATTTCGACCTATTTGATGTCCAAGTGCGTGCATGAATTCTTGGTATCCTGCATCGGTAACCAACTTACGTGCAACATTATCAACTTCCCAACCTTGGACACCTGGTTTTAGTTTTTCTGCACCAGCATTAATTGCCTTGATAACTGTTTCAAAAGCTCTTCTGACTTCTGTTGGAGGTATATCTTCACCATCTTGTAATACATAGTTCATTCTTTGGAGGTCTGATGCATATCCCTCAAAAAAGACACCGTAATCAACATTAATTAAATCACCTTTCTTGATTTTAATGTCAGAAGAAGCTTTTCCATGTCCTATTGATGTAGATGGACCAACGTGGACTAAAGGTGGATAAGAAACAGTTAGATTATTTTCCTTAGTAAATTCTAAGAGCATTTTTTCTATTTCTTCTTCAGACATGCCGATTTTTGCAGTCTCACTAACTTTTTTGTGCCCTAGTTCACTAAAATCAACAGCCTCTCTTATTTTTTCTAGTTCTAGTACTGTTTTTCTACCCCTTAAAGCTGCTAGAAGATCCTCTGAAGAAATTAGTTTGTTAAGATACTTTGTACCTTCTAGCATTTTGTTTAATCTAAGCCACATACCATGTGTTAATCCATCTGCTGCGATGTTATCCTCTGAATAATTGATAGCTATACTTTGAGGTTTTAATTCATTCAAGATTTTAAGTAATGGCTCTTTTATACTTTCATCATAGCTTATTACTCTATCATAAATCCCTGATGATTCTACATTCACAGCATCATATCTTCCACAAATGACAATTTTTTGACCTTTTTTACTAATAATAATAGCTGATTGCCAAGTTAACCAAGTATCTTCCAAAAGAAAATATAAGCTTGGATCATGAATTTCTGATGTTTTTCTAATATAAATCAACCACAAATCTATACCTAATTCGTTTAAAATCTTGACTGCTTGATCTGTTTTTTGCTTAACTACACTCATCAAAATGCTGTTTCTTCTTCCTCTTTATTTATTTTTTTACTACATCTAGGATTGCATCACATTAAGAATTCAAAAACACTCTATTTTGTGTTAGAAAAAAATTACCCCCATAAGAGAAAATTAAAGAAGGCTTAAATACATAACATTTTGTTAAATAATATCATAATTTATTATGTGTGAGATTGTCCATGTCTAGGGAAGCAGTTGATAATTTTGATGAGGATGGAGATGTCAATTCTGTTAAAGTGGCATCGAAGATAAATATTTCAGAACGACAAAGACAAACTCTCATAGACGTTGTTGATGATATTGCGGGAGAAGAGGTAAGAAAAGTTACTTTAGTTCTGTTAAATGCAGATCAAGAAACTACAGATGAGGAGATTTCTGAAAAACTTGATATGCGTCTAAATCAAGTGAGAAAATCTCTCTATAAATTGTATGATCTCCAACTTGCAACTTTTAGAAGGATTAGGGATAAGTCCACTGGGTGGTTTGTTTACTTCTGGACCTTGCATCCAGAAAGGATTGACGTGTTTGTTGAGAGAAAGCAGCAAGAAGTTATGGAGAAACTACAGGAAAGATTGACTTACGAAGAAGGAAATATGTTCTTCACATGCAATAATCCTGAATGCCCTAGAGTTACTTTTCAAGAAGCAATGGATAACAATTTTGAGTGTGAGCATTGTGAGGGAAGATTAGAATCTTTTGATAATGAGCAGCTAAAACAAGTGTTAAAGGAAAAGATTATCGAAATGAATGAGATAAGAGACAAAACTAGAAAAATAATGAAAGGAGAAAAATAATACATTCTTTCATTTTAGCTGAATCTCGACTGAATTGAATCACTTTCTAATTCTTTTATAGCATCTTTAGCAATCCATTTTGCACTTTTAGAATCTTTCTTCTGAATCTCCTTAGCTAATTCAATAGCTTTTTTGTTTAGATTTAAGTTTCTCTTTCCAGTTTGTCTCAAAGCCCAACTTACAGCCTTTTTTACATTGTTTCTGTCATCAATTGATTCCTTCTCAATAAAAGGAAAGAATTGTAGCAGTTTTTTATCATCTGCTTCTTTATCTTTCCAAGCAATAACAGCGATTAATGCAAATGCTGCTCTTTTTACAAATTCTTCTTTTCTACTACTCCATTCAGTAGCCTTTATGTATGCATAATCTGTCAGATAGAAAAGATTCATACAAGTCTGATCAACAATTTCCCAATATGTGAAATAAGGAGAAGAGACCCAATCTTCCATTTGGGTTTGTGTTACTTGTGAAGGATTATCAATCATAGCACCCAGAATCATAGTCTCTCTATACCCAAAATCCCACAATTGTTGAGCAAGCTTGTGATTCTTTTTAATTTTCTTTGCCATTTTACGTAGAATTGGTATTCTTACTCCAAGAATCTTATCAGGATTTATACCAAATCTAATCATTCCTTTTACATTGGCTGGATTGCTTTGAGATTTCAGCTCATTCAATATCTCTTCAAGATTCATCTTAATCTAGGACTAAATTAGTTTTGAGAATATAAATTTGTAATCCATGAATTTTTGAATAATCACAAAAGTTTATTTGATGCTATTTTCATTTTAACAAGATTAAAAGGTGTTTCCAATATGATTCCTGATTTAAAAAGAGCAGAAGACGAGGTTGAGAATACGAGTTTAGATGACCTAGTAATTAAGCTGGATCATGTTGCTTATCGAGTTAAAATGGGGCAAAGAGAAAAAACAATGAAAGAAATTGCAGACTTAGTTCCCTATAAAGAATATAAAACTTTCAAAGTTATTTCGATGATGGCTACAACAAGTACACTTAAGCTTCACGATACATTACCAGTAATAGTTGTAAGCGAAGGATTAGCTGAAGATTCTATAGTTGAAAACTATGTAAAGAAATATGGAGGAAGAATCCACCATCTTGCATATTTAGTACGTGATATAGAAAAAGTAGTAGAAATTCAAAAGAACAAAGGGGTAAAATTCACTACAGAGGATATAATTGGAAGCGAAGAAGAGGGAATTAAACAGATATTCACATTACCTACCGAAACAGCTAATCATATCATTGAATATATCCAGCGTTTTGGTGATTTTGATGGCTTCTTCACACCTTCAAACATTGGTGCACTAATGAAATCAACTGAAAAATTAGGCGAAGCATGAAAATATCAAGAAAGTTTATTTTTTATTAATTTCTAAATAAAATGATATATATGAAAAAACTACAAGAAAGTCCAAGCTCAGCTCTTTATCCAAATCCAGTAATGTTAGTATCAGTGAAACATAAAAAGAATGAATCTATTATCACTTTAGCCTGGGGTGGAACAAGCAGTTCTAATCCACCATATGTTTCCATAGCAATCAGAAAAGCAAGATTTTCATATGATTTAATAAAAAATTCTAAGGAATTTGTTCTTAATATTCCTACAACAGAAATGCTTACTCAGGTTGAATTCTGTGGAACAAAATCAGGTAAAGACTTCAATAAGTGGAAAGAATGCAATTTCACAAAAGGTAAGAGTATTGAAATTAAAACCCCTTACATAGTTGAATGTCCAGTGAGTATGGAATGTAAACTACATCAAGTTGTTGACCTTGGTTCTCATGATTTGTTCATAGGAGAAGTAATAGCAGTTCATCTGGATGAAGAATGGAAGGAAAAAGGATACCCTGATATGCTTACATATACTCGAGGAAAATACAAAAAATGTATAGATATTAACTAAGGATATAAAGTGGTTGTAGTGGAATTCGAAACCTGAATCCCTTGTTTTTTTCTAGCTCAATTGACAAAACTGATAAGTTTTTGAAAGTGAAAAAATGGCTGAAAACAAATGACTATGATTGTGTAGTATTAGAATAAAAGAAAGAAAAGGGAAAAGAATTATATGTTTACAGTATTGAAGTCTGTTTTCTTATCCCTTTTAGTCGGATGGAATTTATCAATAAATTCAGAAGGAATACGCTTTAGCACTCTGTGAGGGTCATCAAAAGTTCCTAATAATTCCCAACCAATATCTAACGATTCGAAAATTGATCTGTCCTCATAATAATCTTGGTTGATGAATTTTTGTTCAAAAAGCTCTGCAAATTCGAGAGTCTTCTTATCTATATCTGAAAGAGATTCATCTCCAACTACAGCAACAAGATCTCTCAAGTCTTTCCCTGTAGCATAAAGTGCATATAACTGATCTTGAACAAATTTGTGATCACTTCTTGTTGAACCCTGTCCAATTGTATCTTTCATCAATCTAGAAAGTGAAGGCAGTGGATTAATTGGTGGATATAATCCCTTTCTGTTTAATCCAATATCTACATACACTTGTCCTTCAGTTATATATCCTGTAAGATCTGGTACGGGATGAGTTATGTCGTAGTTTGGTAATGTTAATATTGGGATTTGTGTGATTGAACCTTTCTTTCCATGTATTTTTCCCGCTCTCTCGTATATTGTTGAGAAATCTGAATACATATAACCAGGATAACCTCTTCTGCTAGGAACTTCGCTTCGAGCTGCAGCAACTTCACGAAGAGATTCTGCATATGCTGTTATATCGGTGAGAATAACAAGTACATGATAATCGTGATCATATGCAAGATGTTCTGCTGCTGTTAAAGCAAGACGAGGTGTTAAAAGTCGTTCAATTGCAGGATCATCTGCCAAATTAAGGAAAAGAACAACTTTGTCCAAAGCACCGGTTTGTTCAAAATCATCTCTGAAGAATCTTGCTTCGTCTGCTGTGATTCCCATTGCGGAGAAGATTACTGCGAAATCCTCTTCTGTCCCGAGAACTTTTGCTTGTCTAGCAATTTGAGCTGCTAACATATTATGTGGAAGACCACTCCCACTGAATAATGGTAGTTTTTGTCCTCTTACTAGTGTTAATAGAATATCAATTGTACTAATACCTGTTTCTATGAACTCTTTAGGATACTGTCTAGCAGAAGGATTTATTGGTGATCCAGTGATATCTAGAATTTTGTCTGGTACTATATCCCCTCCACCATCTATGACTTCACCTCTACCATTGAATACTCTACCAAGCATCTCAGAACTGACGCCTATTTTCATGGTTTCTCCAAGAAACCTACATGTGGTGTCTTTTGTTTCAAGACCGGAAGTACCTTCAAAACATTGAATAATTGCGAGATTCTTAGACACATCTAGAACTTGACCTCTTCTCTTTTCTCCAGTTGTGGTGGTAATTTCAGCAATTTCACCATAAGATACACCACCCATTCCTTTTAGATCTACAAACATCAAAGGCCCTGAAACTTCAGTGACTGTTTTAAATTCTCTAGTTTCATATTTTTCTTGAATTGTCATTTTTAATCCTCCACACCAAAGGCTTGAATTGTTAAGCCATCTATTTCTTTCATCAACTCGTTTAAGCTTGTTTCAATTTCACTTCTTTCAATGTATTTCATTCTTGCAATTCTAATAACTAATTCATGCTCAAAAATATCTGACACAATCGCCCCTCGTCTGTAGAGGTCTTGAGCTTTTTCGTAAAATCGTAGAATTGTTTTCAACATAAGATATTGTTTCTCCAAGCTGCAGAAACTATCTGTTTCATGAAATGCATTTTGTTGTAAGAAATCCTCCTTAAGCATTCTTGCTGTTTCAAGAATAATTTTTTCACTTGGAGGTAAAGCATCAGGTCCAACCAGAGCAACAATATCTTGCAACTCTTTATCCTTTTGGAGAAGTGCTAAAGCCTCTGCACGCAATTCAGGAAATTCGGGACTAACATTATCTGAATAATAATCTTCTAAAGCTGACCAATAAAGAGTATAACTTAGTAAGTAATCGATAGCAGGAAAATGTCTGCGGCTAGCTAAATCTTTTGAAAGTGCCCAGAACACCTTGACAATTCTTAGTGTGTTTTGTGTAACTGGTTCGCTGAAATCTCCACCAGGAGGACTGACTGCACCAACTACAGAAATACTGGCTTCTCTTGGTTTAGAGCCAATTGTTAAAACACGACCTGCCCTCTCATAATATTCTGCAATTCTTGAAGCAAGATAAGCTGGAAATGATTCTTCACCGGGCATTTCTTCTAAACGTCCTGAGATTTCTCTCATAGCTTCGGCCCAACGACTTGTACTATCTGCCATCATTGCAACATCGTAACCCATGTCACGGAAGAATTCTGCCAGTGTGATACCAGTGTAGACACTCGCTTCTCTAGCAGCTACAGGCATATTTGATGTGTTGGCAATCAATACTGTACGATCCATCAAAGGTCCTCCTGTATATGGATCTACTAGTTTTGGAAACTCCATGAGAACATCAGTCATCTCATTTCCTCTCTCACCACAACCAACATAAACCACAATTTTAGCATCAGACCATTTTGCTAATTGGTGTTGACTGACAGTTTTACCTGTTCCAAACCCTCCAGGAATCGCTCCTGTACCACCTTTAGCTATAGGAGCTATTGTATCAAAGATTCTCTGTCCTGTTATTAAAGGAACATTAGAAGGTAATCTCTGATGATATGGTCTAGGTTGTCTTACTGGCCATCTATGATGGAATTGTAAATCAACTTTATCCCCTGTTGGTGTAATAACAGTTGCTGATAAATCATCTACAGTATAATCTCCTCTTTGTGCAATGAATTCTAATTTTCCTTGAATATTCGGAGGAACCATCAACTTGAAATCTACAGTTGGAGTTTCTGGAATTTCACCCAAAATATCTCCTCCAACGACCTTATCCCCTACCTTTAAACTAGGTGCAAAATCCCACAATTTCTTGTGATCTAAACCTGGTATCTCAATTCCTCTGGCGATAAAGTCACCGGAGACTTCTCGAATTACAGGTAATGGTCTTTGAATTCCGTCAAAAATTTGTCTCATTAAGCCTGGTCCAAGTTCAACAGAAAGAGGTGCGTTTGTTAAATGGACAGGTTCTCCAGGAGTTAACCCCTCAGTATTTTCATAAACTTGAATCGTTGCTAAATCGCCAGTAAGTCTGATAATTTCCCCTACTAGCTTTTCCTCACCTACTCTTGCTACATCATATAGCTTAGAGCCTCGCATATTAGAAGCTTGAACGACTGGTCCAGAGATTCTATCGATTAAACCGATTTGTTCAGTATTAGCCGTAGTCATCTTTTATACTCTCTGTTCGCTACCCAACTTAACGATTTCTTTTTTTAAGTTTTGTTAAATCTCTCTCTTTTAATGAATAAGTCCCTTTACTTAAAAGAGCGATAAAACTAGTAGTAATCTCTTTCTAAGTTCATCATTGATATTTTTGTATTGATTTAGCAACCAACTTTAAACTATCTTGCAATAAAATTTCTACTTTTTCCTTACTCTTGGCCTCCACAAAGATTCTGAAAATTGGTTCTGTTCCAGAAGGTCTTATAAGAACCCAACTGTCAGAAAATATGAGTTTAACACCATCAAGCAAGATAACTTCATCAGCTTGAACATTGGTTTTGATATGTTCCATTACTAGCTCTTTCAGATTATTCGAACATTGAATTTTTTCTTTAGCTTGATAGTACTGGGGTAATTCGGATATTAAATCACTCAAGGTATTCTTGGATTCCGCTAAAATATTTGCCATCAAAGCTGCTGCCATCATTCCATCCCTAACACTTTGATGAGGTGCATAAAACAACCCCCCATTTTCCTCCCCTCCTAGAATGCTATTAGTTGCAATCATTTTTCGGCTTACATAGATACATCCAACAGGTGTCCAAGTGACTGTTCCACCAAGATCTTCTGCAATATCAACAATTGCTGAAGAGGAACTAACAGGAGTAACAAAGTGCTTGTTAACAGAATTCTGTAATATCCATCTTTCAAAAAGTGCAATTGATTTATCGCCAAAATAGATTTTTCCATTTTCATCCCCGAATATTGCGCGATCTGCATCTCCATCATGTCCTACAGAAAAATCAGCTTTAACTTGATTGGCCGCATACCCCATCACTCTAAGTTTCCTTGGATCAGGTTCAACACCTCTTCCTGGGAACTTACCGTCGAGCTGACAATTGACTGAAACAACTCTTATTCCAAGATTCCTTAATATGTAGGGTGTAACTAAGCTTCCTACAGCGTTTCCTCCATCAACAACAGCTGTAAGTTTTCTTTTTTGTATTAGATCAACATCTACAAGCCCAATAATTTGGTTTATGAATTCTGGTATTAGATTCATTTTTGTTATGTTTTTGGTCGTCTCAGTTTTTCCATCTTGATAGGTTTCAGCTTCATAGGTTTCTTCTATTCCCTTCTGTTTTGCTATTTCAATCTCTATTCCGTCTGAATCTATTACCTTGAGACCATTAAATTCTGGAGGATTGTGGCTAGCAGTTACAACTATACCCATATTTGCGTGTAAATGGGGGACTGCAAATTGTACTAATGGAGTTGGTACTATTCCCAAATCTATAACTTCTATTCCTCGTGCTAAGAAACTGGAAATAACAATTTCTTTGAGAGAAGGACTACTTAACCTCGAATCAGAACCTATCACCATTGTACCCTTATTTAGCATGTACGAAGCAATGGCTGAACTTATTCTGGAAACAAAATCGGGAGTAATTAACTCACCAACTACGCCTCTTATCCCGTTTGTGCCAAAATATTTTCTTTTCATTGGTCATCTATTTGTGTGTTGGAATAAATCTTTTTCGTCATATCATCATATCCTTTAAGATATCAAGGTGCAACAGAATCTTTTAAAAGAGTAATTTATGGATTCATTTAACTGGACAATTTATCGTGGTAGATACAATGAGCGTTGAGTTTCTAAAAATAATAAGAAAAACAGAGAGAGATTGTGAAGCAAAAATCAAACAAACCGAAGCATCTAAACAAAATGCTATTTTAGAAGCAGAGAAAACTTCCGTATTAAAGGTTCGAGATGCGGAAATTCAGGCTAAAGAAAAAGCTGAAAAAATCCTTTCTGGTGCTGAAGATAGAGTTGAAAAAGAATTTACTTCAATGAATAAGGAATTTGAAGAAAATCAAAACAAATTCAAAGAAAAGGCAAAACAAGTTGAGAAAAAAGCTATTGATGTAGTTCTCTCTGAAGTTTTATAATTCAATAATATGTGATTTACATGAGTTCTCCAACAAGAAACAAAATTGTAAGCATTGGTGATGAAGAAACATCATTGGGTTTCAAATTATCTGGAATATCCCAAGTTTTTACAGAAGAACCAGATAAAGCAGGATCACTTTTGAGAACATTATCTGGTGATCCTGAAATTGCCATTCTTATTATTACAGAGGAAGTAGCAAAAGCAAATGAGGCTATTTTAAGGAGAATAAAACTAAATCCCTATCCAGTTATTGTTGAAGTCCCAGGTAAGAAAGCACAGTATGAAGGTGCTGAAGATAAGGTGCGAGCCTTAATCAAAATGGCTTTAGGTATCGATATTGAGATGTAAATGGGAAAAGTCTTTAAGATTGTTATCTCTTATTTCTGTTGGAGAATATTACAATGAATGATAAAATAATTGGTTTAGTGATGATTTTTGGTTCACTGTCAATT